>JAQSYT010000030.1 GCA_029256065.1 Paenibacillaceae bacterium | reverse complement strand
AATTCAAGCACCTGTTCCATGTTCAGCTCCCGGGCCAAAACCGCCCGAACCGCTCCCCGGTCCGCCCAATAATTAGCCGTCATATAGTTGGTGGCCGTCATTTCAGGGTTCCAATGCAAGGGAAGATGTTGAACCCCTGCTTCTCTGACAGCGGATAGAAGGGAGGGATCGCCGAATACCACTGCATCCACTCCCGCTTCTGCTGCCTTTTCCAGATACCCGGGAAGGGCTTCTGCACCAGCGTTGTCAAAAATCCGGTTGGCTACCAAATAAGTCTTCATCCCGCAGCCATGTGCGGTTTGAACAGCCTCCTTCAGCATAGCTGCGGTAATATCCCCGGGCATTCTCGCACCGTAGCGGTGTTCGCCGATTTGAACCGCATCCGCACCCGCTTTGGCATAAAGCTGGATCTCCTCCAGGGAGCCGGCGGCTGTCAGCAACTCCGTATGTTTCATCTCGAGCCTACTCCTTTTTCCGTCAGCAGTAGAAATTACTTTTCCAGCTTGCTGGCCGCATTGTTTTTCTTATGCTCTTCGAAGGTTTCCGCGAATAAATGGCCTCCGCTTCCATCCTTTTTGGTGACATAAAACAGATATTTGGTTTCCTCCGGATACAGCGCCGCCTTAATAGACAGAAGTCCCGGACTGGCAATGGGACCTGGAGGAATTCCCGGGTTCAAATACGTGTTGTAGGGACTAGGCGTCTGCAGATCCTTCTCAAACAACCGTTCCTTTTGCTTGTCGAACAAATACTGCACAGTTGCGTCGATTTGCAGGGGCATCTTTTGCTTGAGTCTGTTATAGATCACTCCTGCCACCAGAGCCCGTTCCTCGTCCACGGCTACCTCGCGCTCTATTAGAGAAGCCACGGTTAGAATACCGTGAAGATCCAGCCCCAGCTTGTCCATTTGGGCTTCCCAGCCTTGGGGCAGCAACTTCTGCTTCTTCTCCCATTCGGACAGCATCCGGTCCAATATGGCCTGCTCCGTGCTTTCCTTCTTCATTTCATAGGTTTCGGGAAACAGATACCCCTCCAGACGGTAGCGGAGGTTAGAATTGCCCAGAATACCGGTAATCCATGGATACGTCCACTTGCCGGATTCATTGGCCAATGCGAGGAAGGACTCCTTGTTGACGAGTCCGTCTGCAGCCAGCTTCTCGGAGATCTGCAGCACCGTATACCCTTCGGGAATGGTGAAGCGGATCATCTCCTCCTTAATCACATCTCCGCGGTTAAGCTTGTCGGTAATCTCTGCAAGCGTCATGCCCGGCGCCAGCTGGTAATCCCCGGCCTGGAAGCGGCCCCCCTCCTGCTTAACCTTCAGATAAAAGGAGTAAGTCATACCGCTCTTAATAATGCCCCGGTCCTCCAACAGCTTGGCAATAGCGGCGGAGCCAGTTCCCGGCGGAATGGAAACCTCCACGGGCTCTCCCGCGGCCACAGGCTGAAGGGAACGGTAGACATAATAGGCCGCACCTCCCGCGGCGGTTACGCCCAGCAGAAAGAGAATCAGCAGGACAAGCAGAGCGGTTTTCCACCCGCTCCTTTTTTTCGGGTTTTGCTCAAGTGCCTCAGCCATCAAAGCCCTGTTTCCTCCTCTATTTTAAAAGATGCATATTCACGAAAAAAAGAGCGACCAGAGAGTCGCTCCTTTCATCCTACCATAATTCGTTTCCGTGTTCCATTTTTCTCGCCTTTAATCGTCGAAGGATACCGTCATTTCATCGTACAGTTCAAGAATGGTTTCCCACTCATCATCATCCAGCACCTCGGCCAGCTGAAGCTCTCCCTGCTCATCGGTAACGATGTGATACAGTGCCGTTTCCTCTTCACGCTTCATCCGCTCGCTTTGGAGTACCGCGTAACCGACGCCGTCCACCTCAAACTCAGCCAGAATCCGCTGCGGCTCAGAAGCGCCCGCTTCGTCCTCCAGAAGCACAGCTTCCCCAAAGGCTTCCTTCAGAATGGACAGAGTTTTCACATCGTCCAAGGAAGGCGTTTTCATGGAGTGACCTCTTCATCCATCTCTTCCATCAAGGTATTGAAGGTTTCCTCCACGATGTTCCATTCCTCTTCATCATCGATGGTGAACAGCTGCAGGTCGTCTCCCTCTTCCTCATACCGGAAGGCATACACCTCGTCGCTTTCCTCTTCATCCTCGGAAGTGATTACAGGCACCAGCATCATATACTTCTTGTCGCTGCCATCCACCTCAAAGCGCATGATGACTTCGAATTCCTCTTCATTGCCTTCCTCATCCGGAATGTAAATGATTTCCGGTTCTTCTTCCATGACCGGCTTGTTCGCCATCCTGCTCACCCTTTCGATTTGGCATCCATGTAACCTTGCAAAATAAGCGCCGCTGCCATTTTGTCGATCACTTGCTTGCGCTTTTTCCTGCTGACATCGGCAGACAGCAGCGTTTTCTCTGCTGCCACCGTAGTCAGCCGCTCATCCCACATATGCACGGGAAGCCCGAGCTTGGCGCGGATCTCTTCGGCAAAGGCTTGGCATAATTCACCGCGTGGACCGATGGAGCCGTTCATATTCTTCGGCAAGCCGACGACAATTTCCGTCACGCCGAACTCCTTGGCAATCATGCGGAGCTTTTCCATATCATCCTCGGGCTTGCGGCGCTCTAGTACCGTGTGTCCCTGGGCGGTCCAGCCCAGCTCATCACTTAAGGCCACTCCGATTCTGCGGTCGCCGTAATCCAGTCCCATCCATCGCATGTGTTCGTCCGTTCTCCCTTGTCTTTACGAAAATTCGCTTACTGCCGCGGGTTTCAAACGGGCTATTTCTGAGGGGCTTTGTGCTGGGACAGATATGCCCGCACCAGCTCTTCAATTAGCTCATCCCGCTCCCGCTTGCGGATCAGGCTCCTGGCATTATTATGCCGGGGAATATACGCCGGATCGCCGGAAAGCAGGTACCCGACGATTTGGTTGATGGGGTTATACCCCTTTTCCTGCAGCGCATCGTATACGGCCAGCAGCACTTCCTTGGGGGAAGTCTCCACTCCTTCAGGCACGACATCAAACTTCATCGTTTTGTCCATCGAATTCACAACCGGCACCTCCCGCTTGAGAAATAACTTCCGCCTTTAAGGAGTATACGAAACGCATGTTACTCTGGTTATATTCTCCAAAGGCTGTCGAAATACCTTTATTCGAAATGAGAAAAACTTGTTTTGGAATTTTTTTGGTAAAGGGCGGCTGCCTCAAGGTACCGCAAGCCACCCAAAAGCATTATTATACCCCTGCGCCTTGTTTGCCGGCCAGGAGAGCCGCCAGCTCCAGCGCTTCGCCAAGCTTGGACGGGTCCTTGCCGCCGGCTTGTGCCATATCCGGACGTCCGCCGCCGCCGCCGCCGCAGCGTGCTGCAGCTTCCTTCACCAGCTTGCCGGCATGGAGTCCCTTGGCCACCAGATCAGGTGTCACCGCCGCCACCAGATTCACCTTGTCCTCCTGCACGGAGCCCAGCACAATAACCGCAGAACCCAGCTTGGCTCTGAGGCTGTCCACCATGTTCCGCAGGGAATCCATATCCCCCGCATGAACCTGCTCAGCCAATACCGGAACGCCGCCAATATTGCGGAGCTTGTCAGTCAGACTGCCTGCTTCAGCCAGGCTTGCTTTGGCCCGCAGGGATTCATTCTCCCGGGACAGCTCCTTCATTTGACCGAGAGTGGCATCTATCCGCTTGGGAACATCCGCCACGTTGGTTTTCAGCAGCTGCGCAGCTTCCTTCAGCAGCTCCAGTTGGCCATCCAGGTATTCGTAGGCCTGCTTGCCGGTTACCGCCTCGATCCGCCGGACACCGGAGCCGATGCCGCTTTCGCTGACAATCTTGAACAGCCCGATCTGGGCTGTAGAGCTCACGTGGCAGCCGCCGCACAGCTCGATGCTGTATTCGCCGACCCGCACCACACGGACCACATCGCCGTATTTTTCACCGAAGAGGGCCATAGCACCCAGAGCCTTGGCATCATCGATAGGCATGCTGGAAATATCCACGTCGGTGCCTTCCCAAATTTGGCGGTTTACCCGGATTTCAATATCCTGCAGTTCTTCCGCGGTGATGCTTCCAAAATGGGAGAAGTCAAAGCGCAGACGATCGGTGGATACCAGGGAGCCGGCCTGGTTGACATGATGGCCCAGCACTTCCTTCAACGCCTTGTGCAGCAGGTGGGTTGCAGTATGGTTCTTGACGATATGGCTTCTGTTAACCCGGTCCACCAGGGCAGAAACTGTGGCACCAGCCTTCAGCACCCCCTCCCGCACCAGCACCGAATGCACATGCTGGCCGTGAGGCGCCTTGGATACCTCGCGGACATCCGCAACCACGCCTGTCCCCTCCAGAATACCTAAGTCACTGATTTGACCGCCGGATTCGGCATAAAAAGGCGTCCTGTCCAGAATCAGCTGTGCGGTTGTTCCCGCAGCGGCTTCCTGCACCAGCTCGCCGGACACCACCAAGGCGATGACCCGTGCTTCTGCTATCAGGTTATTATACCCAATAAACTCGCTTTTATCCGTAAAATCCGACAAAGGACCACCCTGCACCTTCATACTTTCCGTTGCATGGCGTCCGGAACGGGCACGCTCCCGCTGCTCCTCCATCGCCTTGTCGAAGCCCTCACGGTCTACAGCCAGGCCGTTCTCCATGGCAAAATCCTCAGTCAGGTCGAAGGGGAAGCCATAGGTATCATACAGCTTAAAGGCATCGGCACCGGACAGCTCCTTGGCTCCCGCTGCTTTGGCCTTCTCGGCGAAACCGTTCAGAATGGCCAAACCGTCGGAGAGGGTTTCGTGGAAGCGCTCCTCCTCCGTGCGGATTACCTTTTCGATATACTCCCGTTTTTCCACCACTTCCGGGTAATACACACCCATAATTTCACCCACTACCGGAGTGAGCAGGTACAGGAAAGGCTTATCCATCCCCAGAGCGGATTTCCCGTAGCGCACGGCACGGCGCAGCAGACGGCGGATAACATAGCCACGGCCTTCATTGGAAGGCAGCACGCCGTCCCCGACGGAGAAGGCGACTGTACGGATATGGTCGGCCACTACCTTTAGAGCAACATCGGTGTCATTGTCCTTTTTGTAGGTCACGCCGGCAATTTCACAGGCTTTCTGGATGAGGGGCTGGAACAGATCCGTGTCGAAGTTGGAATCCACATCCTGCAGAATGGAGGCGAAGCGCTCCAGACCTGCGCCGGTATCGATATTCTTGTTGGGCAGCGGCGTGTAGCTGCCGTCCTTGTTGTGGTTGAACTGGGAGAATACCAGGTTCCAAACCTCCAGGAAACGTTCGTTCTCCCCGCCGGGCCAGCACTCGGGATCGTTCAGATCGCCGTATTTGTCGCCCCGGTCGTAGAAAATCTCCGTACAGGGGCCGCAGGGGCCTTCCCCGATATCCCAGAAGTTGCTGTCCCGGTCCAGCTTGTAGATGCGATTTTCGGGAACGCCGATTTTCTTGCTCCAGAGATCGAAGGCTTCCTGGTCTTCATTATAGACGGTTACGGACAAACGCTCAGGCGCAAAGCCGATCCACTGGGGGCCAGTGAGGAATTCCCATGCCCAGGTAATGGCCTCCTCCTTGAAATAATCGCCGATGGAGAAATTGCCCAGCATCTCGAAAAAGGTGTGGTGGCGGCGGGTTTTGCCCACATTCTCAATGTCGTTGGTGCGGATGCACTTCTGGGCATTGGTGATCCGCGGATTCTCGGGCTTCACCCGGCCGTCGAAATAAGGCTTCAGCGGCGCCATACCTGCGTTGATCCACAGGAGAGACGGATCATTGTGGGGCACCAGGGATGCGCTGGGCTCGATTTTGTGCCCCTTGCTGGCGAAAAACTCCAGCCACTTGCTTCTGATTTCACTAGCTTTCATGAATGTTCTGCCTCCTCGCGGGTAATTCCCCCAAAAGTGACGTGACGCTATGCAGCAGATTCCGGGTACTTTTGGGGGAGCCCCCTAATATAAACCACTTCAAAATCATAAAAAAAACGCCCCTGAAACAGGGACGATTATATCGCGGTACCACCCTGGTTACTTTGTGCCGGGGCCGCTGACTGCGGCAGGCTGCAAAAGTCTCCTCGAAGGAAGATAACGGTTCTTAGCCGGCGGAGTTCGCTCCACGCTCGGGAAAGGGCTTCAGCCATTCTTCGCCGTAAAGGTTCTTCCAGCCGGGAATCCTCCAAAGGGGGCCTACCCGGAACCTTCTCTCTAACACGGCGGGCTATGGTCTACTCATTTCCTTCAATGCTTTACCATATACGCTGGTATATTATATCCAATCCGGCGAACCTTGTCAATTAGGCAGTCTGGAAACGTCATCCTCCAGCAATTTTCGCAAGCTACGGATTTTGTCTAGAGAAAGACCGGTTGCTTTGATGACAGCCGCGTCATCAATTCCCATGGTAAGCAGATTCCGGGCAACCGTTTGGATGCCCTGCTCCAGCCCTTTTTCCATTCCTTTTTCAATTCCTTTTTCAATTCCCTTTTCAAGGCCTTGCTCCATTCCCTGCTCAATTCCCTTTTCCAATCCTTCTTCATAACCCCAACGCTTCCATGCCGGCATCAATTCCATGATCTTCCTCCCTCCCTGAAACCCCTCTGATTGCAGCTCGCGGATAATGTCCTCATCCTCCTGTAGAGCAGGCTTGTAATACAAATCCGCCACAGACATAATCAAAGCCAGCTTTGCGGTATCCAGCTTATCGCCCAGCCGCAGCAGCATCCTCAAATAGGCCATTCTTAACTCTCTTGCTTCTTTCTTAGTATAACGCATTTTGGCCAGCAGTGCAGCAGCCACCGGATTGTCCGAATCCATAAAGTCCCGCCAATTGTGGCTTTTCAGCTTCACCTGCAAAAACCGGAACTGCAAAATCTCATGCTCCCCCACATGCATACGGATGCTGTCCCGTTCCTGGCGCACACCATCCATAGAAAAAACGGCAATAGGGATAATCAGCTTAAATTCCTTACGGTAAAGCTCAAACAAACGGCTGAAATAAATAAACATCCTTTCATGAAAATCGGCTTCACGGTAAGATTGCGGCTCAAAATGGACAAGCACATAGGCATCCGTGCCCTTGAAACGCGTAGCAAGCAGCAGATCCAGCTCTCTGGATTCGCCTCCCACCACATCAACCAACAGCTCCTGCTGCAGGAAGCGTGTTTCCCTGTGGTCAAGCTGCTCCGCCACCTCCGGTAAAAATAACTCTAGAAACTCAGCGAAAAAGGTCTGGAGAAGCTTCTTTAAAGCTTCATCATGGGACGGAAATTGTTTTTGTTTCAATGCTTATCACCACCCTTCCATTGTGAAAAAAAGCAAAAAAGCCGACTGCCCCCCTGAACAGGGAACAATCGGCGCATGCTTTGCGTCCGTTATCCTTTAATAAATGATGGTTTTACCGTAACACAAACGGATGGCCCAGCGGGAAAACGCAGTATACATATTGTAGACGGCTTCCGACAAGCCCTCCCATTTTACCAAACATATGTTCCTGAGTCAATGGGGCCCAAACGGAATGTCATCCCGCCACAGGCTCCTCCACATAATACTGCGCTTGGACATTCCACAGTCCGGCATATTGCCCTTCCCCATCCCGCAGCAGCACATCATGGCAGCCCTGCTGGACAATCTGTCCTTTATGAAAAACAAGGATTAGATCACAGAACCGGCAGGAGGACAGGCGATGGGAAATGTAAATGGTTGTTTTATCCCCTACAATGGTATTGAATTGGGAGTATATTTCATATTCAGCGATAGGATCCAGGGCCGCCGTAGGCTCATCCAGAATAATAAAGGGAGCATCCTTGTACAAGGCCCGGGCCAAGGCAATTTTCTGGGCCTCTCCGCCCGAAATCTCGATGCCGCTGTCATCGAAATCCTTATAAAGTATGGATTCAGCCCCTTTTTCCATTGCCGTGTAGCGTTCCCAAAGCCCCACCTCCGCGACACAAGACTCCACCTTGCTGCTGTCATATTCCACGCCTGCAGCCACGTTCTGGCCCAAGGAAAAGGAAAATAGGCGGAAGTCCTGGAAAACCACAGAAAGCAGGCTCATGTACTCGGCATAATCATATTTACGGATATCAATGCCATTCAGGGTAATCTCTCCATCAGTCGGGTCATACAGGCGGCACAGCAGCTTGATGAAGGTGGTTTTACCGCTTCCGTTCAGCCCTACCACTGCCATCCGGGTGCCAATATTCAACGTGAGGGTAATATTGCGCAGGGCATAATCCTCACTGCCGGGATAGCGGAAGGACACATTCCGGAACCCGATTTCATACTCGTTGTCATTGCGCTTCTCCACTGGCAGCGTCCCTTTCACCAGCACATCAGGCACATCCAGATACTCCAGCTTATGCTTTTGCCGCAAGGCGGCGATGGAAAGCTGCCCCCAAGCATCCACCAGACTGGAGAGCCCATTCGAAAATTGGTAAATGGCGGCGGCATATTTCAGCACAGCGCCGATGCCAAACGCACCCGCTGCCGCTTGCAGCACTACCAGCACATAGGCCAATCCCTCGGCGGCTCCAGAGGCAAAACCAAGCATCAGCCCGCCCATACCGCTGGTCCGGGCAAAGCGCTTCTTCCACCCCTCGCTCCACCCCTGATCGGTCAGCACATAACTCCAAATCAGGGATGCGCCTCCGTAGATCCGCACATCCTTGCCGCCTGTATTGGTCCTGTCGCCATTGACAAAATAGCCGAAATAGGTTTTCTTTGCCGCCGATTCCTGCATAATGCCGTATAATTTCCGGTCTGTCCAAGCCGTTTTCGCCACAGCAGCCAGAAGACTTGCCGCCAGTATGGCTGTCAGCAAAACAGGTCCTGTCCACCGGGTCAACAAGGTTCCGGCCGACAAAAGCGGGGCAAACAGCGCAAACGCCGCCGCCAGGCGGAACAGGCAATTCAGTACATTGGACAGACTCCAGAATACACTGTAAAATCCGGCACCCCAGTTATCGTCATTGCGGATGCGGTTCTTCAGAGCGGTTACCCGCGGGCTTTCCAGCAGCTCATAGTCCATCAGAAGATTTTTCCGGCTTAGCTCCATATTGAATTTGCGGGTGCATACTTCCACATGGACATCGCGGATTTTTACACTGAGACTTTCCAATAGACGAAGCACGAACAGCGCAGCCAGACTCGCCAATACCAAGGTCAGAATCCTGCTGAAGCCTTGACCGTTCGTGAGCGCATCCAGGGTGTAAGCCGAGATCAATACAGGAATAAACGGAACCGCAGCCCCAGTCAGAGCTGCCAAAGCCGTGGACCACAACGCATGTTTGTCCAGCCGGTATGCCATTTTGAGCACAACGGACGTATCGCGGAGTGATTGCAGAATCATGCCGGCACCTCCTGCTTCCGGTAATAATGGCTTTGAATCCGGAACATCCGGGCGTACTCCCCGCCCTGCTCCAGCAGTTCAGCGTGGCTTCCCGCTTCGGCGACTGCTCCGCCCTGAATCAGCACAATCCGGTGGCAGAACCGGGTGCTGGCCAGGCGGTGGGAAATATAGATAGCCGTTTTCTCTCCGCACAGCCGGTGAAAGCGGTCATAGGTTTCACTTTCGGCAATGGGGTCCAATGCGGCTGTCGGCTCATCCAGAACCAGCACCGGCGCATCCTTATAAAGGGCTCTGGCCATCAACAGCTTTTGCTGCTGGCCTCCTGAAAGTTCAACTCCGTGTTCATCCATGGCTTTTAGCATATTCGCATCGATCCCACCCGGTATCCTGCGGATGTCTTCCGCCAGTCCGGCCAGCTCCAGGCAGCTCCAAACCCTCGCACGGTCCGTCTTTTGCGCGGACGTCATGGAGATATTCTCCGCAATAGTAAAGGGAAAGATCATGATGTCCTGGAAAACAGCGGAGAACAGCATGTACAAATCCTGCTTCCGGAAGCCGTTTATGTTCAGCCCGTTGATCAGAATATCACCGCTATCCGGCTTGCTGAAGCCGCACAAAAGCTTAACCAGGGTGGATTTTCCCGCACCGTTTAAGCCCACAACAGCCAGCTTCTCCCCGGGGGCAATATGCAGGGAAAAATTGCTCAGCACCTGCCCCGCCGGTCCGCCGTAAGAAAAGGAGACGCGGCGGAATTCAATGCCCACCGGCGTTCCCGGAGCCGGAAGCGCATGGGGCTGCTCCGGCTCCTGCCGGTCCGGTGCCTCCAGAAAATCGCGCATATCGTTCAGCTGCAGACTTGCTCCTTGAATCCGGCTCACATTCTCCACCAGCATCTGCACCCAGCCCGAAAAGGCGGTGACAGCACCCAGATAAAGCACGAAGTCGGCAGCGGACAGAGCGTCCGCGGATACCAGCCAGATCAGATAAGCGTATGCAGCGCCGTCCCGCAGCAGCATGGTCAGCGCTTGAACAGCACCGGTCCGCAGATGCCGCTCTTTGATTTGCCCAAGCACCCGGGCATAGACCTCCATCAGATCTTCACGGAGCAGCAAAAACCAGTTGGCCATAGTATAAATCCGCACATCCTTGGCCGCTTTGGCATCTGCTGAATGATGCTCCACATAATACAGCTTCCGTTCGATGCCCGCCAATTCGTCCTTGCGGCTTTCCTGGTACCGGCGGGCATGGTTCAGAGCCAGATAGTTCACGGCGGACAGCAGAATCAGGTATACCACCATCAGCGGATGAAGCAGCGCGATCAGTCCGGAGAGCAGAATGAAGCTGGCGCCGCTGACCCCGATATCCATCATGGCGGCCATCAGCACGGAGGTTCCGGACCAATCTCCCCGCTCCAGCGTCCGGTTGGCCTTCCGGTAGCGGTTCAAGCCCGATGCGCCGTCCACTTGGTCAAAATCACAGGTGAGTGACCGCATAAGCAGCCGGGCCTGGTACAGTACACGCACATCATTGGAATAGACATATTTGGCGCTTCCCGCCAGTCCCTTGACTGCAGCAAGCACAGTCAGCATTGCGGCAAGCAGTCCCAGACGCAGCCAGATCTCTTCCATTCCAGCCTTTTCTGTCACCAGGGCTACCGCTTCTTTGGGTACGAAAATGGCCAAGAAGGGAATCGCCACTCCGCACACGCATTCCATGATCATAAAAACCAGCAGCAGCTTGTATTCCAGCGCAATGTCCCGCAGCAGGTACCCTATATTGCTCCATACGGTATGCCACGGCTTCATCTTCTTTTTTGGCATTGACAGTGCTCCTCCTTCCATATGCGGCAAGCTTACCAAATTCTCCGCCGCTGCAAGGCCGCCGTGCACCAAATGCTGGCCTGCATGCACCAACGGTATTCCGGTTTAACCCAAGGGGAGCAGCACCTCTGTGGCGAAGGCCCCTTCCTCATGCTGCCGGTTCAGGTACCCGTCGTATTTAGCCACTATCCGGTCCATCCGCATCAGTCCGAAGCCGTAGGCGCTTCCGGGTTTGGTGGTCCGATACTCCTTCCCCTGCTTCAGGACGGCGCCTTCTGTAGAATTGGTCACGGAAATGTACAGCTGCCCTTTCAGAACGGCGATATACACCCGGATAAAACGGTCTTCCTCCCTTTCCTGCTTCATACAGGCCTCCATGGCATTGTCCAGGAGATTACCGATTATCACGCACAAATCTATTTCCGGAATGCTCAGCTTTTCCGGGACGGCTGCCTTGGCATTGATGGCGATTTTCCGCACCCTGGCCAAGGAGAGCTTGCTGTTCAATATGGCGTCGGCCATCACATTGCCGGATTTCAGCAGCGTATCCACATCGGCCAAATCAGCGTCCAGCATACCGAGATAACGCTGCATTTCCTCCACCTGATCCAAAGCCAGATAAGCCTTCATGGTTTGGATATGGTTATGATAGTCATGGCGCCAGCCCCGCATCTGGCGGTACATATTGTTGACCTCGGCAATATGCTTGGCCATCAGATCATGCTGGTAGGAGGCAATACGCCGGTCGACCAGACGGCGGATATATACCCGGACCAAAAGGAGCATACACGCGGCTGCTGCCAGACCGGCCAGAACCATACCGGCAACCGAGAGAATCCTCATTGATTCAACCTCCTATAGTAACCGATGAAGGCTTGATTCACCTTGTGATAGGCGCTGCGGGAAAGGGGAACCTCGGTGCCGTTATCCAGGACGGCACAGTTTTTGGCGATCCGCCGGATATGCCGCAGCCCGACCAGATATGAACGGTGGCACCGGACAAAGCCGTGAGACTCCAGCTGCTTCTCCATGGTTGTAATGGACAGATTAGTATCCACCGGACCGTGGAGAGTAGTCAGCACCGTGGAATGGGCAAAAGCCTCCACATACAGAATATGCTCCATCAAAACACGGATGCTTTCTCCGCCCATGCTGAATACAAGCGCCTCCCCGCCGCGTCCCATTGCGGTATGGGCTTTATCCAGCACGGCGGACAGCTTGGCCTCATTGACCGGCTTCAACAGGTAATGAAGTGCAGCCACCTCATACCCCTCTGCCATAAAATCGGCAAACCCGGTCACAAACACGATCCTGACCTCCTGGTTGTCCATGCGGATCCGCTGCGCCAATGCGATTCCATCCATCTCCTTCATTTGGATATCCAGGATGAGAAGATGCCATATTTTTTCCTCCTGGTAGGAGAACCAGAAGGCCTCCGCACTTTCGAACAGCCGGATGGATGCAGGGATTTCCCTTTGCCTGGCCCATTGCTCCGCCAATCTTCCCAGGTAATCCCGCTGGGCGGCGTCATCGTCACAGACGGCAATATTCATTTGCACGGGGCTCTTGCCTCCAATACATGCAGTTTCATTTTATATGCCAAAGCTGGAAATCCGAACATAAAAACTGTCTGCCATTTTATCATGGAGGCCTGCTGCCGGCAATGACAAAAAACCGGCGGAAATCCTTTTCCGCCAGCGGCCATACCGGACATGCAATTCCCCGAAAAAAACCGCATAATCTGAAAAATCAGAGCAAATCGAGCTGTTTGTACCATTTACGGGCAGGCAGCCTTTCAGGCTGGATAAAAATCAGGTATTGCCTAGAGGCTCTAGTTTCTTTATAATGACGCTAATCCATCGCGTTATGTAGAAAGGGGAAAATCCGAATGTCTCGCAAGTTACGGGCAGGTATTGTCGGGGGCACCGGCATGGTAGGCCAACGCTTTATCAATCTGTTAGAAAATCATCCCTGGTTTGAAGTAACCGCTATTGCAGCCAGCGCCAGCTCCGCAGGCAAGGTATATGAGGAAGCGGTGAAGGGCAGATGGAAGCTGGAGCAGCCGATGCCGGAGACCGTTAAGCAAATCACCGTGCAGGATGCGTCCAAGGTTGAGGAATTTGCCGCGCAGGTGGATTTGATCTTCTGTGCTGTGGATATGAAGAAGGAAGAAATCAAAGCCCTGGAGGAGGCATATGCCAAAACCGGTACCCCGGTTATCTCCAACAACTCGGCCCACCGCTGGACGCCAGATGTTCCCATGGTGATTCCCGAAATCAATCCGGGCCACATTGCTGTTATTGAGCATCAGCGCAAGCGTCTGGGCACTGCAACCGGCTTTATTGCCGTAAAGCCCAATTGCTCCATTCAAAGCTATGTGCCGGCACTGAGCGCGCTGGCTGCCTTTAAGCCGAAGGCCGTGGTAGCAACCACGTACCAGGCTATTTCCGGTGCGGGCAAAACCTTCAAGGAATGGCCGGAAATGATCGACAACGTCATTCCGTACATCGGCGGAGAAGAGGAAAAGAGCGAGCAGGAGCCTTTGCGGATTTGGGGCAGCATCGTCAACGGAGCCATCGTCAAGGCCCAAAGCCCGGCCATCACCACCCAATGCATCCGCGTGCCGGTTGCCGACGGCCATTTGGCAGCGGTATTCGCTTCCTTCGAGAAGAAGCCCCCCAAGGATGAGATCATTGACCTGTGGAGGAGCTTCAAGGGCAGACCCCAGGAGCTTCAGCTCCCCAGTGCACCCAAGCAGTTCATTACCTACTTCGAAGAGGAAAACCGTCCTCAAACCGGTCTGGACCGGAACATCGAAAACGGCATGGGCGTCTCCGTGGGCAGACTCCGCGAGGATCTCCTGCATGACTATAAGTTCGTCAGCTTGTCCCATAATACCCTGCGCGGCGCTGCAGGCGGTGCGGTACTCATCGCCGAGCTGCTGAAGGCAGAGGGTTATATCCAGGCCAAGTAAGCTGTACCCGAGTTGATAACGAAAGAGCTGTCCTGTGCAGGGCAGCTCTTTTTTCTGTCTAAACGATGCCCTCACGTCGTCCGCCGCTGGATGAAATATTGGGACACATGGGAGAAAATCACCTTCAGCACTGCGAAGAACGGCACCGCCAGAATCAGCCCCGCCACTCCGGCTACCTGCCCGCCTACCAACAGGGCGAAGATAATGAGCAGCGGATGCATATGCAAGGACCGCCCCACCACCTGGGGAGAAATCACATTGCCCTCCAGAAGCTGGCAGATCCAATTGACCAGCAGCACATAAAGCACCATTTTCCAGGAGATAGAAGCAGCCATCAGCACACCTGGAGCGGCCCCCAGATACGGTCCCAAATAAGGAATGATATTGAACACCGCCACCACACAGGCCAGGAGGAGCGGATATTCCATCCCAATCAGCCAATAGCCGATGTAAGCCATCACGCCGATTATAACGCAGACCAGGAACTGCCCTCTGATGTAGCTGCCCAGCGCCTCATCGATTTCGAACAGAAGCCGGGTGATATGACGGCGGTGCTTGCGGGGAACCACAGCCAGTACCGTTTTTTCGATGAGCTGAAAATCCTTTAAAATATAAAAAGCCACAAACGGCACAATAAGCGCCACAAACAGCACATTCAGCTTGCTGCCGATCCCGTTGAGATAGTTGGCGACCCAATCAGACACGCCCTGCTCCAGACGGAAAAGCGAGTTATTAATACCGCTGCGGATGCTGTCCGGCAGCATCTCGCTGTCATTAAATTGGTCAATCATGCCCTGGGCCCGCATGGTAAACTCCGGCATATGCTCATTCAGCTCAGTCAGCTGGTTCATAAACATGGGAATGCCGTTCATCAGAATCACAGTCAGTGACCCCAGAAACGCCACATAAATCAACAGCACCGCTACCGTTCTCGGCACCCTACGCCGGTTCAGCAGCACCACCACGGGATTCAGCACATAGGAAATGATCATGGCAATAATAAAAGGTGCAAGCACCGCTTTGGCAAAGCTGTAGATACCCCCAAGAATAGGCCGCAGCTGCCACAGCATGTACACAATCAGAAGTCCCAGCAGGGTATAGATCAACCCTCGAAACCGTTTGGTGGTCCAGAATGGCTCTATGACAGCCGCCCCCTTTGTCATGGTATGTCCCTTGCGCCGGACAGACTTCTTTAGTTGTAGTATATGTTGCCCCAGGAGATTTAAACCTTGCCGGAGCAAATGGGAGGGAGCAGGCGCATTTCGCAGTGCCTAAACGCCAAAAAAGCCCAGGCCGGCAAGGGCAAGGGCTTTTAGAGCAAACAGAGGCCAGACCGTCAGTTGGCCTGAATTTGCTCCGAAATGAATTCGTCTTCGAAGAAGAGATCGTCAAGGGAACTGAGTGTGCCATCCTCTTCCACCTGATAAACGGACATTTTGTCACCGTTTACCGTTAATTCAATGAAGCAGCCCCAGCAGTAAAACTGATGGGAGCCGATTTTTCCGATATCCCTGGAATTGCAGTTGGGACATTGCATTGTCAAATCCATCACCCTGTTCCTAAAATAAATTCTTGCTTATCCGCATGTGTGCAAAGCGGGTGTTCCTCCCGTTACGGGCTTCCAGCCGGCAGGCAGGTACGCACCGTAATGGCGTCTTCGCCCCGCACAGCACCCGGCGGAACGGGAATCCTTCGCCTTCCCTCCTGCAAGTCTGTCAGAATTCCGTCCGACAGCTCCAGGCCTACTATAGAGTCTTCCATTTTTTCTGAAAAATAAACATCCTCCAGCCGCCCCATTTGGATTCCTTCCACGGAAACCATAGGCAGCCCCTTCAGCTTATCCTTACCCCATTCCAGCAGAGTGGTATCAGGAAAAGATTTGAAGGGCCGGACTGATGCTGTGCTGTTTATGATCACCGCGTCCTCCCCGATGGATACCAGGGCATTCCACTCCACATAACGGGCGGAATTAAACCAGGACTTGTACTCCAAGACGATGCCGCGGAGCTTCCAGGCGCCGGTTACCAGCACATCCTTCACCGTACCCACACGTTTACCGGTGACGATATCCATAACAGGCAATCCCAACAAATTGCAAACGCTCCTCATTCCGATTCCCCCTTTTGCCATGCATCCAACTGCTTGTCCATTCAAGCATAGGGTGCGGCAAAGAAGAAGAATTATCCTAAGGTTAAAATGAAGCAGTGGCCCATGGGTATATCAGGTGCCATTCCACTATTTACGCAACCGCTTCACAATGGTTCCAATTTTTTCGCAGGTTATTTCAATTTCTTCAAAAGTTGTGGCCGGGCCAAAGCTGAAGCGGACGGCAGAGGCCGCCACGTCCTGCGGAAGCCCCATAGAAATCAGCACATGGGACAGCTCCAGAGAGCCGGAGGTGCAAGCCGAGCCGCTGGCAGCGGCAATTCCCTCCAGATCGAGGCGCATAAGCAGGGTTTCCGTGGTGCAGCCCGGAAAGCTCACATGAAGAATGTGGGGCAGCCGGTTCTCCGGAAGAGACGGTCCGTTGACGATGAAGCCGTCTTTGCCCAGCTGCTCCTCCAGACCTTGAAGCATATGGGTACGGAGCGCATCCATAAGGCGGCGCTTTTCCTCCATAGTTTCAACGGTCAGCCGGAGCGCCTCTGCAAAACCGGCTGCCGCAGCCACATCCTCTGTTCCCGCCCTTTTCTTCCTTTCCTGAGCCCCCCCGTAAAGGATGGGCGCCAGATGGATCCGGGAGGAGCAGTACAAGGCTCCGATGCCTTTAGGACCACCGAGCTTGTGGGCGGAGAAGCTCATAAGATCCACAGGAAGCTGGGACAGATCTATGGAGACAAGCCCCGCTGCCTGGACAGCATCCACATGGAAGGGAATCCCCCTGCCTCTAGCCAGGAGTCCGATAGCGGAAACAGGCTGAATGGACCCCACCTCATTGTTGCCGTACATGACGGAAATCAGAAGGGTCCTGGATGTTATAGCTGCCTCAACGGCGGACGCAGATACCATGCCTGATGCATCCGCCGGCAGATAGGTCACCTCATAGCCGGCTTGCTCCAGTCTCTCACATGCATGCAGCACCGCATGATGCTCAACCGCAGACGTGATAATGTGGTTCCTGGGACCGGCAGGCAGCGGCGCTAAGCCAAAAATGGCGGCGTTGTCCGCTTCTGTGCCCCCTCCCGTAAAGATCAGCTCTTTGGGCGCACAATGCAGAAGCCCGGCAATGGTATCCCTTGCATGGGATAATACCGCCCTGGCTTCCCGCCCAAAACGGTGAAGGCTGGAAGGATTGCCGTATTGCTCCCGGAGGAGGGGCAGCATCGCATCCAGCACTTCAGGCAATAGCGGCGTTGCCGCTGCATGGTCCAGATAGATGGGTTTCATGGAAATCGATACACCTTCTAATTTACACTAAATATAAAACATGTAATTGTCTGATTTGCCTTCATCATGGAATTCGATGAGGTTGGCCAGCGTGGTGGAATCCAATACCTCCGCAATCGCGTCGCGGATTCGGATCCACAGATCCCGTTTAGCCGGATCATCCTCTTCGGTGAAATCCACCGGGCTAATAGGGCCTTCCAGCACACGGATGATATGGCCGGCGGTAATTTCCTCCGGATTCTTGGACAGAATGTATCCGCCATAAGCGCCGCGGATGCTCTTTACCAGTCCCGCATTCCGCAGGGGGGCAATTAATTGCTCCAGATAATGCTCCGAGAGGCGGTGCTTCTCGGCAATGCTTTTCAGGGAGGTGGGACCTTCCCCGTTCTTCGCTGCAAGTTCCATCATAATGGTAAGGCCGTAACGGCCCTTTGTTGATATTTTCAAGAGAACGCCACCTCAATCGACTGTTCTTATTCCGTTCCAGTGGTCGGATCTGTCTCTTACAAGCATGTCCAGACAGCCCGGAATTCAAATCCGCTGATAACTGATTTTTTTATCCACATTGTTATTATGTTATCACAACGGATAGGTTCTTGGGAACTCCAGTATGACAACTTCATGAAAAAAATGCTTCTGTTTTAGAAAAATGGTACAATAAGAGGTATTGCATATTTCCCAAACGAAAGGTCTGGCGAAAAACATGATGAAAGCACCGCAAGATACACGGGTTGTCCTTGGCATGTCGGGAGGCGTGGATTCCTCCGTAGCCGCTCTTCTCCTGAAGCAGCAGGGGTATGACGTGATCGGCGTATTCATGAAAAACTGGGACGATACCGATGAATTCGGCCATTGCACTGCAGAGGACGACGCCGAGGATGTACGCCGGGTGGCCGAAAAAATCGGGATCCCCTACTATACCGTTAATTTCGAGAAACAGTATTTCGATAAGGTCTTTGCCTATTTCCTGGAGGAATACCGCCGGGGGCGGACGCCTAATCCCGATGTGATGTGCAACCGGGAAATTAAGTTCGGCGAATTCCTAGAAAAGGCGCTGGACCTGGGAGCGGATTACATCGCCACCGGCCATTATGCCCAAGTGGATCAGGAGAATGGTGTTTACCGGCTCCTGCGGGGCAATGATCCCGGCAAGGACCAAACCTATTTCCTTAGCCCGCTGAACCAGTACCAGCTAAGCAAGGCTATGTTCCCCATTGGCCACCTGCCCAAGCCGGAGGTGCGACGTATTGCCGAGGAAGCCGGACTGGCTACGGCCAAGAAGAAGGACAGCACCGGTGTCTGCTTCATCGGTGAACGCAACTTCAAGGAGTTCCTGGGCCAATACCTGCCCGCCCAGCCGGGAGAGATGCGCACCCTGACCGGAGAGCTGAAGGGAAAGCATGAGGGCCTGATGTACTATACGCTTGGCCAACGCCAAGGCCTGGGCATCGGCGGCTCCGGCACCGGAGAGCCCTGGTTCGTGGTGGACAAGAATCTGGAGACCAACACCCTATTGGTAGCCCAGGGTGACGACTCCCACCTGTATTCCGCCGGCTTAACCGCTACAGGCTTGAACTGGATGCCGGGAGGAACTCCCCCGGAGATCCTGAATTGCACCGCAAAGTTCCGCTACCGCCAGCCCGACCAGCCGGTTACGGTTCATTTTTCGCCGGAGGATGGCACCTGCCGGGTAGAATTCGCTGAACCCCAACGGGCGGTAACCCCGGGGCAAATCGTCGTCTTTTACGATGGCGAGGTATGCCTGGGCGGCGCCACTATTGACAAGATTATCCGCAGGTAAGAGTATTGCTATCCGCAACTGCTGCAACCAGCTGTCTCCCGAAGTCCCCCAGGACCCGGGAGGCAGTTTTTTTGCTTCGCTTCATTTTTGAATGAATAGGTTTCAGGTGACTGTGTTATATGGTCCATTGGTTGCGGATCAGCCCGGTCAGAAACCATGAGCCGTCCTTTTGTTCAAACACAAGCGTCAGACTGGCCCAATCCATCCCCTGAACCTTTGGATCAAACCCGCTGAAATAATACTCCACAAAATGGCCGCCGGGATAAACCTCCTTGATATTGTTGGCGGTGTTGCCCTTGCCGATAGGTTCATCGTAGGCTGTTTTCTCCGGTGCTGCGTAATCATGGTTATACAGGAACTTTTCATAGAATTCCGCAAAGGTCAGCTCAATAGGCTCCCCGGACCCATCGTACGTGCCCCAGGTACGGAC
This sequence comes from Paenibacillaceae bacterium, assembly GCA_029256065.1. Classification (GTDB taxonomy): domain Bacteria; phylum Bacillota; class Bacilli; order Paenibacillales; family NBRC-103111; genus Paenibacillus_AR. Next base: position 3,485 of record JAQSYT010000030.1, on the reverse strand, counting down.
AGCTTTATCGTCCTGGAGTTGCTTTATCACTTCACGGTTCAGCACAATATCCTGCTTGGTATCCACATGGGTGTAGGGAGAAATCCGCACCCCCTTGTCAGGATGGGCTGCAAGGGCCAAAGCAGCCCAATCCCGTTCCTTCAGGGCGGTGACGGCTTTGGCTGCAGCAGCCTCCACCTGCTGCCGGATCAGCCCGGCAGAGGCTGGAGCCGCTGTACCGGCAGCGGATGCGGCCGGAGAGGCTGTGGCCGCTGAAGGAGCCACAGATGCGGCTGGGGCCGGGATGGTTCCCGTTACGGCGGGAGCAGTCCCGTCCTGGCAGCCGGCCGCCAGCGTCAGCAGGAGCAAACTTGCTGCGATGGATTTCATGATGAAGCCTCCTCTCCTAACTGCGTGCCATATCTTATGGACGGCAAACAGCGGATGAAAGTTACAAGCTGTTGGAATATTAGGCAATTGTTTGTTCCCCCATTTTTTACCCAACTTCCCCTGCTTATGCATGCATAGTGAGATCTTCCGGATTACCAGGCATCCGCTTCTGCCGCCATTTCCCCAGGAAGTGCCACAGTAATTATGGTAATATAAACGAAGTATGCCCTCGGGGCAGACAGGAAAGCCCGTGATGCAAGTAACGATTAAGGTGGCGAGTAGAAATGGACTTATTTTCGGTGCAAGAGACCAAGGACGAGAGCTTCAAGCCTTTGGCCGAGCGCATGCGCCCCTTGTCCTTGGACGACTATTCGGGGCAGGAGCATCTGGTGGGGCAGGGGAAATCCCTGCGTGTGCTGATTGAAGCGGACAGGGTCCCCTCCATGATTCTCCAGGGGCCGCCCTCCTCTGGCAAAACCACATTGGCCACAATCATCAGCCACATGACCAAATCCAATTTTATCAAGCTTAATGCGGTTTCCCTCTCCATAGCAGAGCTGCGGAAAACCTTCGATGATGCCCGGAACCAGCTTAATCTCTATGGAAATAAAACCATTGTGCTCATCGACGAGATTCACGCTCTGAAGAGCAATATTCAGGAAGCCTTATTGCCCGTTGTGGAAAATGGGACCATCATTCTCATCGGCTGCACCACAGAGAGCATTCACCATGATATTATTCCGCCTCTGGTGTCCCGCTGCCGGGTGTACAGGTTGAACGCTTTCTCTGCAGAGGATATCCGGAATATTATCCAAAGAGCAATGCAGAACAAGGAAAAGGGACTGGGCGGCTCCGGCATCATCTTGTCACCGGAAGCCTTGGACTATCTGGCCGATATCTCCAATGGAGATGTGCGGAATGCGCTGAATGCCCTGGAGGCAGCCGCCTACTCCCTTCATGGCACGGATACGCTGGAGCTGCGTCACGTGCAGGAGGCATATTCCTTCCGCTTGAACGGAATTACAACCAGCGACCGGTACAATCTAACCTCTGCCCTGTGCAAATCCATGCGGGGAGGGCAGACAGATGCGGCCATGTATTGGCTGGCGCGTCTTTTGTACAGTGGAGTTGATCCGGAATATATCGCCAGGCGCGTTGTCGTCCACTCCACAGAGGATGTGGGCATGGGCAATCCCGTTGCCCTGCAGATGGCTCTAGCGGCCAAGGATGCCATCCTGTTCGTGGGTATGCCGGAGGCTCGGATGGCTTTGGCCCAAGCGGTCATATTCATCTGCGAAAGCCCCAAGTCCAACAGCGCGTATAAGGCTATCAACGGCGCTCTGGAGCTGGTATCGCGTTCTCCTGCCTATGAGGTTCCCGAGGATATCCGGGACGGCAGCAAGTCCTACCGCAACCCCATCGACAATCCTGGCACATCCAACCAGTACCTTCCTCTGGAGCTGGCCAAAACCCGTTTCTACAAGCCGCAGAACAGCGGAACGGAAGGCAAAATTTATGCCCGCTACAAGGAACAAGGCCGGCTTTAAGCTTCACCGAAGCAGAGTTGGAGATGCAGAGCTTGGGTTTTGGAATGCTAAAAATGCAAGAGGTATTACTAGATGTTGAGGAGGAAACCGGCTATGGCGGTTATACTTAGATTGGCGGGAATTGCTGCTGCGCTTACGGGGATGATCGCGGGTATTGCCAAGGGACGGTCTATTTTGTACACCGTAACCGAGGCTGCCGGTTCGGCAACCAACCATTATACCTTCCATTTCGGGGAGGCGGCGTTGTGGTGGATCGGCGGTCTTGCACTGGGGCTCGGACTTTACGCGCAAGGCATCCTATTGGACCGGCTGGAGGAGCTCCGCCGGTAGAAAAGACCCTGCACCGGCAAGTGCAGGGTCTTTCTTTTTTATCCTCAGCCTCGGGCAAAATAATCCAGGCCCATTGCCTCCCGTACCTCACCCATGGTCACTGCTGCAATACGCCGGACCTGCTCCGTGCCGGACTGCAGGATCTCATCAATCTCCCGCGGCCGCGCAGCATAATAGGCCCTGCGCTCCCGCATAGGAGCCAGCAGCTCCTCCAAGGCCTGACGCAGCTGTTCCTTGCAGGCGGTACAGCCTATGGTGCCGGCCGTGCAGCATGCCTGGATCTCTGCGGCATCCTCTGAACGGAATGCGGCATGGTAAGCATATATCGGACAAATGTCGGGATGTCCAGGATCATTCTTATGAACGCGGGCCGGGTCGGTTTTAGCCTTGCGGAGCTTCAGAGCCAGCTCTTCCGGGCTGCAGTCCAGCTCAATGGCATTGCCCAGGCTTTTGCTCATTTTGGCTTCTCCGTCTGTGCCCACCAGTCTCGGCACATCGCTGATCAATGCTTGGGGCTCCACCAGCACCGGTTTGTACAGCTCATTGAAGCGGCGGACCACCTTGCGGGCCAGCTCCAGATGGGGCAGCTGATCCTCGCCTACCGGGATAAGGGTCGCCTTGCAAAAAGCAATATCCGCCGCTTGGCTTACCGGATAACCCAGAAAGCCGTAATACAGCTCATCCAATCCCGCCCCCTTGGATTCCGCCTTCACCGTCGGATTATGCCGCAATGTATTCACGGTGACCAGCATGGAGAAGAACATGGTCAGCTCGGCAATCTCCGGTACCATGGATTGGACAAAAATGGAGGTTCTGTTTGGATCAATGCCTGCCGCCAGATAGTCCAACGCCATCTCCTTAAGGGAGCTGCGGATCAGCTCCGGCCGTTCAAAATGAGTGGTCAGTGCCTGCACATCCGCCAGCATTACGAAACATTCATGCTCTTCCTGCAACGCCACCCGGTTTTTCAAGCTTCCGGCGTAATGGCCCAGATGCAGCTTGCCGGTGACCCGGTCTCCTGTTAATACCCGATTTTTCATCGTAGGTTCCTCCTAAATTGGGTTTTATGTTCAAGCTGTTCCGACACCAACCCCAGCCATCATCCATGGCCATCACCCCCTTAAAGAGATCCCCCAAAAGTGACGCAAAGCTCTGCAGCTTATTCCGATTACTTTTGGGGGTGCCCCCGGTAATTAATTCCCCCAAAAGTGACGCAAAGCTCGGCAGCTTATTCAGATT
>JAQSYT010000029.1 GCA_029256065.1 Paenibacillaceae bacterium | reverse complement strand
TGGACTTGACTGCGTACAGGATGCCTGGTTGCACCCATAAGGAGGAAATGTGTTGATTCGTCGTTTGCAGAAGCTGTGGCCCTTGGGGCTCGTTGTTTTTTTGTTGTCCGCGTGCGGCAAACCCGGTGATCTGAGCTTGGAACGCACCGGAATCTGGACCAAATATTTTGTAGGTCCTCTGTCGGACACCTTGGACTGGTTTGCCCATCTGTTGTGGGGTGAATATGGCCTATCCATTCTGGTTATGACCATTATTATCCGGACGATTATTCTGCCGTTGACGCTCCGCCAGTATAAGAGCTCGAAGGGGATGCAAGCCCTGCAGCCCGAGCTGGAGAAGCTGAAGAAGAAATACAAGGATGACCCCAAGAAGCAGCAGGAAGAAACCATGCTCCTGTTCCAGAAGAATGGCGTCAACCCTTTGGCGGGTTGCTTCCCGATCCTGATCCAGATGCCCATTCTGATTGCGCTTTATAATGCGATTATGTACAACCCATACATCCATGAGCATACCTTCTTGTGGCTGCAGCTGTCCCAGAAGGATCCATATTATGTCCTGCCGATTCTGGCATCCATTACGACGTTCGTGCAGCAGAAGGTCATGATGTCGTTGCAGCCTAACCAGTCGAATCCATCCATGAACATGCTGCTTTATATTTTCCCGGTCATGATTTTTGTCATGTCCATGTCTTTTGCTTCCGCACTTCCGCTTTACTGGGTATTCAGTAATATCTTCACGATTGTGCAGAACTATTTCATTTATCGTCCATCCAAAAAGTAGAGGTGGCAGGTTCATGACGAAGACGCTCATCGTCACGGGAAAAACGGTTGAAGAAGCGGTCAGGCAAGGATTGACCCAATGGAGTGTTCCCGAAAGCCGGGTTAAGATTGAGGTGCTGGAGCAGCCCGCCAAGGGACTGTTCGGTCTGTTTGGTGTGAAGGAAGCGAAGGTACGGCTGGAGTTCATTCCCGATGCAGTGGAAGAGGCAACCCAGTTTCTCCAGGATATTTTTGCGACCATGCATGTGAAGGCAACCATAGAGCGCAAGGATGACAAGGACGGCATACTGCTGAATATCAAAGGCGGCGAGCTTGGCATTCTTATCGGAAGAAGAGGGCAGACGCTGGATGCCCTGCAGTATCTGGTGAATATTGTGGCCAACCGGTTCTCGGACAAGCATATCCGTATTATCTTGGATGCGGAGGAGTTCAGGGAGCGCCGGCGTAAGACGCTGGAGGAGCTGTCCTCAAGGCTTGCCACACGGGTTGTCCGGACTAAGAAGGATGTAGTGCTGGAGCCCATGTCTCCGGCCGACCGGAAGATCATCCATTCCCAGCTGCAGGATCACCCGACTGTCCGCACGTACAGTAAGGGAGACGAGCCGAACAGGCGCGTTGTAATTTCGCTGAGATAACGAAATCACGCAATGACTTCAGGAGGGTGATGAGGTCATTGCGTTTTTTGTAAGCTAATACAGACTTTTGGTAATGCGGGAGGAAGGGGATATGAGCATGACGATCAAGGACACCATTGCAGCGATCTCCACTCCCATGGGTGAAGGCGGCATAGCCGTCATCCGTGTAAGCGGCAGCGGTGCGATTGCAGTGGCAGACACTGTATTCCGGTCCAGAATCAAACTGGCAGATGTGCCTACGCATACGGTCCAGTATGGGCATATTATTGACCCTGCTGATGGGGAACGGGTGGAGGAAGCCTTGGTGACAGTCATGCGCGGCCCCCGTTCCTATACGGCGGAGGACGTGGTGGAGCTTAGCTGTCATGGCGGATTAGTTTCAGTGCGCAAGGTGCTGGAGCTGGTTCTTGCTTCGGGCGCGAGACCTGCCGAGCCGGGAGAATTTACGAAGCGTGCCTTCTTGAACGGGCGCATCGACCTGAGCCAGGCGGAAGCGGTAATGGATCTAATCCGTTCCAAGTCGGACAAGGCGTTTAAGTCGGCGCTGCGGCAGGTGGACGGCAGCCTGTCCCGGAAAATCCGGGGATTGCGCAGCCAGCTGCTGGCACTGATGGCTCATATTGAGGTGAATATTGATTACCCGGAGCATGATGTGGAGGAATTGACAGGAGCCCATATCCGTGGGGAAACTGCAGGTGCCTTATCCCAGGTAAAAGGGATGCTCAGCTCCGCCCGGCAGGGCAAGATTCTGCGGGAAGGGATTGTCACTGCTATTGTAGGCAGGCCTAATGTTGGCAAATCCAGTCTTTTGAATGCCCTGACCCAGGAGAACAAAGCGATTGTCACCGATATTCCCGGAACGACCCGGGATGTGATTGAGGAATATGTTACGGTGAACGGGATCCCCCTGCGGCTGCTGGATACAGCGGGCATCCGGGAGACCTCGGATGTGGTGGAGCAAATCGGTGTATCCCGTTCCCGCGGCGCTGTGGCCGAGGCGGATTTGGTGCTGCTTGTGTTAAGCGGCGCTGAGCCTTTGGGAGAGGATGACCGTAAGCTTCTGGTGGAGCTGGACGGGAAGGAAACATTGGTTGTTATCAATAAGATGGACCTGCCTCAGCGGGTGGAGCTGGATGAGATTCGTGCCAAGTACCCTGAGGAGCGGATAATCCGGATTTCTGTTCAGGATGAAGAGGGGCTTGAGCAGCTGGAGCAGGCAGTGACAGAGCTGTTCTTGTCTGGTCAGGTAGAGCCGGAGGATATGACCTATGTCAGCAATGTCCGGCATATTCATCTGCTGCAAAAGGCAGAGGGGTCTTTGAATGAGGCCTTGGAGGCAGCTTCCTCCGGTGTGCCCATCGATATGATCCAGATTGATTTGCGCAATGCATGGGAGGAGCTGGGAGAGATCATCGGCGATTCCGTAGGGGAAACCCTGATTGATCAGATCTTTAGCCAATTCTGTCTGGGTAAATAATGGCCTGTTCCCATAAGCATGGTTAACAGTATAATAGAGTGATGCCCTTTTTTGCGGCACCGTAATGAATGAATGATTCATAGGCATTACGGTATTTGGAGGTGTACAAAAAATGACAGGATATATAGCAGGTGAATATGAAGTAATTGTCGTGGGTGCCGGACACGCAGGCTGTGAAGCCGCATTGGCTGCAGCCCGGATGGGTTGCCGGACACTGCTTCTTACAATAAATCTCGATATGGTCGCCTTTATGCCCTGTAATCCTTCCATTGGTGGTCCCGCCAAGGGCCATGTGGTCCGGGAGATTGACGCTTTGGGCGGAGAGATGGGCCGTAATATCGACAAAACCTATATCCAGCTGCGCACCCTGAACACGGGGAAGGGGCCGGCGGTTCATGCGCTGCGTGCTCAAGCGGATAAGGTGCTTTACCAAAGAACGATGAAGGAAACCATTGAAAAAACACCTAACCTTACCATGGTCCAAGGAATGGTGGAGGAGCTTGTGGTGGAGGACGGCGTATGCCGCGGAGTTATCACCAAAACAGGTGCTCAATATTTGTCGAAAGCTGTTGTGATTACCACCGGAACCTATCTCCGCGGCCGGGTGATTATCGGTGAGCTGATGTACGAAAGCGGGCCGAATAATCAGCAGCCCTCTGTCCGTTTGTCCGCCTGCCTGAAGGAGCTTGGTTTTCAGCTTGTCCGTTTTAAGACCGGAACGCCGCCACGGGTGCACGGCAATACCATTGATTTTTCCAAAACGGAAATTCAACCTGGGGATGAAAAGCCCCGTTTCTTCTCTTTTGAGACAGTAGAAGAAATTCCTGACCAAATGCCGTGCTGGTTGACTTATACATCCGAGGATACCCATCGGATTATTCAGAATAATCTTCACCGGGCACCAATGTTCTCCGGCGCAATTGAGGGAACAGGCCCCCGGTATTGCCCGTCCATCGAGGATAAAATTGTCCGTTTTGCCGATAAGCCCAAGCATCAGATTTTTCTGGAGCCGGAGGGACGTAATACCTCGGAATATTATGTGCAAGGGCTGTCCACTAGTATGCCGGAGGATGTGCAACTGGAAATTCTCCGCTCTATCCCCGGTTTAGAGCAGGTGCAGATGATGCGGACAGGCTATGCCATTGAATATGATGCCGTTGTGCCTACTCAGTTGAAGCCTAGTCTGGAAACAAAGCTGGTGGAGGGCTTGTTTACCGCTGGTCAAATAAATGGCACCTCCGGTTATGAAGAGGCGGCAGGACAAGGTGTTATTGCTGGAATTAATGCTGCACGCAAGGTACAGGGTAAGGAAGCGGTGGTATTGGAACGCTCCGAGGCTTACATTGGTGTGCTTATCGACGATTTGGTAACCAAGGGCACTAATGATCCGTACCGCCTTCTAACTTCACGGGCAGAATACCGGCTGCTGCTTCGCAATGACAATGCGGATCTGCGTCTAACTCCTATTGGTCATGATATCGGTTTGATTTCTCCGGAGCGGTTTGCCCGGTTCGAGGAGAAGAGAAATCAAATTGCCGGAGAATTGAACCGTCTCAAAACCACCAGAGTACGTCCGGAGGAAGCGATTCAGCAGGTGCTGGAGGAAGCGGGTACCGTCGTGTTGAATAATGCGGTGGATCTTCTTACCCTTCTGCGCCGTCCGGAAATTACGATGAATCATATTGAACAGATTGCTCCTTCTCCTGTAATGCTGCGGGAGGATGTAAAGGAGCAGGTGGAAATTGAAGTTAAGTATGAAGGCTATATTGAAAAGCAGCTTCAACAAGTGGAGCGGCTGCGGAAGATGGAGCAGAAGCGGATTCCGGAGGATATCGACTACGCGCCTATTCATGGGTTGGCTAATGAAGCCAAGCAGAAGCTGGAGCAGATCCGCCCTATCTCCATCGGGCAGGCTTCACGGATTGCAGGTGTGACTCCCGCGGATATTTCTATTCTGCTTGTTTATCTGGAGCACTATAACCAAGTGAGGGCGGCGAAGCTCTCATGATGCTAGATACTGTCCAAGAACAATTCATCTCGCGGGTCTCTGAGCAGGGACTTCATTTAAGTAACAGTCAATTGGAGCAGTTTGAGCATTATTATAAGGAACTGGTGGATTGGAATGAAAGGATGAACCTGACCGCTATTACAGAACGCGAACAGGTTTATTTAAAGCATTTCTATGACTCACTAACCTTAGCTTTTCACGTGGATCTGGGGCAGGTGGAGACATTGGCAGATATTGGTGCCGGGGCCGGGTTTCCATCCATTCCATTAAAAATTGCTTTTCCGCATTTGAAGCTGACTATTGTTGATTCTTTGAATAAACGGATCCATTTCCTAAATCATCTTGCAGAGAAGCTTCAGCTTCAAGAGGTCAAGGCGATTCATGCCAGGGCGGAGGAGGCTGGAAGGAGCAAGGAATTGCGTGACCGGTTTGATTTGGTAACAGCAAGAGCTGTGGCAAGGCTCTCCGTTTTGAATGAGTTATGCTTGCCATTTGTCCGTCCTAACGGAATGTTTGCAGCGATGAAAAGCGCACAAACCTCTGAGGAGCTTCAGGAGGCAACACGCTCTATTGCACTTCTCAAGAGCAAGCTTGAGAAGGTGCATACCTTTACTCTTCCAATTGAAGATGCGGAAAGAAATATTGTTGTACTTAGGAAAACGGATTTAACACCTGCCAAGTATCCGCGCAAACCCGGGACCCCAGGTAAGGAACCCCTATAAGATGATAGAAGCAATCACTAGATTAGAATGTTTCACGTGGAACAATAAGGAGTCTCTTCTGAAGATGAGGCTCCTTGCCTTACTCTTTTAATGAAGTTTGGAGAATTTTTCATTATTGCTGCTGTCAAGCAGGAATTGAATGAAAATGTGGAGAATGAATATAGGTAGCCAAGTATCTGACGACGAAAATGGGTGAATGAAAAACCTATGAAAGAGCAATTATCAAAATTATTTGGGTTAGTGGATAAGCCTACCGGCGATGAAGTCAAACAGCTTCCGCTGGATCAGATTGTGCCCAGTCCTTTTCAACCACGGACTATATTCGATGAGGATCGGATTGATGAGCTTTGCCAAACCATTAAAACCCATGGAGTTATTCAGCCCATTGTAGTCCGGGTCCGGGATGGCATATTTGAAATCATTGCCGGGGAACGCCGTTTCCGCGCCGTTAAAAAGCTTGGGATGGAAACTATTCCGGCTATAATCAGGGAATTTAATGATTCACAAGCAGCCTCTATTGCCCTGATTGAAAATCTGCAAAGGGAAGGTCTGACCTCTATTGAAGAGGCAACAGCTTACCAACAGCTTATTGAATTGCACCAATTAACTCAAGAGAGTCTGGCTCAGCGACTAGGCAAAAGTCAATCTACGATAGCTAATAAAATCAGACTGTTACAGCTTTGTGATCCTGTAAAGCAGGCTCTGCTGGAACGAAAAATAACGGAGCGTCACGCGAGAGCTTTATTAGCCTTGGATACAGAAGAGCTTCAGGTGAAGGTGCTGGAGGATATTCTGGCCAAAGAACTGAACGTGAAGCAAACGGAAGCGAGAGTCCAATTCTATAAGGAGACTCAAAAGATAAAAAAGTCGAAACGAGTCTTCTACGGCAAGAGTGTCCGGCTGGCACTTAACACTATCCGCCAATCGGTAAGTATGGTAGCTGATACAGGTATGAATATTAAGACCGATGAGAAGGATTACGAGGACCATTATGAAATCATTATCCGGATCCCGAAGCAATAATAGCGAAATATTCCTGTCAACAGTATATGCTGGCATGTCTATATAAAAAACAGAGGTCGGGAACTACAACGGCCTTTGTTTTTTTGTTGCTGCTGCTGTTAACGCAGGTGATTTCCGGAAATATTCATAAAATTGAAGAGGATAGTGGAACATTTCTATTAAGATGCCGGGATGAATATGCTATACTTAAGTTTGAGTCTTCGAAAACGATTGCATCTTTAAATGATTTCTCATCACAATTATCCAGCCTGCGGCAAGGACCAAATGTTCGAGTAGGGTACTTAATAATAGTTTGAGGTGAAGGGTTTGTCTAAAATAATTGCAGTAACCAACCAGAAGGGCGGAGTGGGAAAAACCACCACATCCGTGAATCTAGGAGCTTCTCTGGCAAGCCTAGGGAAGAGGGTGCTCCTGGTGGATATTGACCCGCAAGGGAATACCACCAGCGGAATTGGAATCAACAAGGCGGATGTCAGTAACTGCATTTATGACGTGATTATTAACGATGTTCACCCCAAGGATGCTATTGTCCCTACCAATATTGACAACCTGAAGATTATTCCGGCAACGATCCAATTAGCCGGTGCGGAAATTGAATTGGTGCCTACCATATCCAGAGAAGTGCGGTTGAAGAAGTCTCTTCATTTGGTAAAGCATATGTTTGATTACATTCTCATTGATTGTCCGCCGTCTTTAGGTATTCTTACCATCAATTCACTGACTGCCGCTGATTCGGTAATTATTCCAATTCAATGCGAATATTACGCTTTGGAGGGGTTGAGCCAACTTCTCAATACCGTCCGTCTGGTCCAAAAACATTTGAACACAACGCTCCAAATTGAAGGTGTTTTGCTTACGATGTTTGACGCTCGAACCAATTTGGGGATTCAAGTTATAGAAGAGGTTAAAAAGTATTTCCAGCAGAAGGTTTATCAAACCATTATTCCCCGGAATGTCCGCTTAAGTGAGGCTCCCAGCCATGGGCAGTCCATTATTACATATGACCCCCGTTCCAAGGGAGCAGAGGTATATATGGAGCTTGCAAAGGAAGTGATTATGAGTGAATAAACGCTTAGGAAGAGGGCTGGACGCACTCATCCCTTCGTTGAATGTCAGCGAAGACGATAAAGTAATTGAGATACCTGTTCAACAACTGCGGGCAAATCCGTATCAGCCGCGGAAAACCTTTAACGAAGAAAGCATTCAAGAATTAGCAGCTTCTATTAAGGAACATGGCGTCATTCAACCGATTATTGTCCGTACTGTACTAAAAGGCTATGAAATCATTGCGGGTGAACGCCGCTTCAGAGCTTCCCAGGTTTGCGGATTAGCAACAATCCCGGCAGTAGTCCGGAAGTTTTCGGATCAGCAGGTTATGGAAATTGCCCTCATTGAAAACGTTCAGCGGGAAGACCTCAATGCGATGGAGCAAGCCTTGGCCTATCAGGCTCTTATTGATCAGTTTAAACTGACACAGGAAGAGCTTTCAGTTAAAGTTGGTAAAAGCCGTTCTCACATTGCTAACTTCCTGCGTCTTCTGCAGCTTCCGGAGGAGATCAAGCAATATGTTTCACGTGGAACAATTTCTATGGGTCATGCAAGGGCAATCGCTGGAGTAAAAGGTGAGCCCAAGCAAAAGGAATTAGCTGAGACTTGCATCAAGCAGCAGTGGAGTGTGCGGGAGCTGGAGGAAGCAATTCAGCAACTGGAGGAAACAAAAGCCAAGGAAGCGGATAAAGCGCCGAAAACAAGAAAGAAAGATCCCTTCATGGATGAGGTGGAGGAGAATCTGCGGAGCATATTCAGAACTGCAGTGAAAATTAAGCCGCAGATGCAGAATAAAGGGAAAATTGAATTCTCCTATTATTCCAAGGATGACTTGGAAAGAATACTGGAACTGCTTCAAGGAAGGATAAGTTAATAGCTTGAAATTGAGCACCTGAAGCATACCTGAAACTGCCTTGAATCCTGAGTAAAGGCTGGGTATGCTTTCGTTGTCTTCAGGAGTGTTGTGGAATTCTCGGGCAAGGAGGAAGGGTTCAGATGATCTATTTGGACAACGCGGCAACAAGCTGGCCGAAGCCGCCGCAGGTCACAGAGGCTATGGTGAAATGCATGAACGAGTCTGCTGCCAACCCCGGCAGAGGCGGCCATCAGATGGCAGTGCAGGCCAGCCGCATTCTATTTCAAACCCGTGTGCAATTGGCAAAGCTGTTTCATATCCGGAATGCTAACGACATTTCCTTTGCCGCTAATACGACAGAGGCATTGAATCTGGCGATTAAGGGGTATGTAAAACCGGGGATGCATGTGATCAGCACCACAGTGGAGCATAATTCCATACGTAGACCGTTGGAGTTTATGGCCCGCAAGTGGGGAGTTGAGGTGACCTATCTTCAAACTGACCGTCAGGGCCGGATAAGGCTTGATGAATTGGAGAATGAAATTCGCCCTCATACCGGACTCATAGCCGTCACTCATAGCTCCAACCTTCTTGGAACCATCCAGCCGATAGCGGATATTGGAAAGATTTGCAGACACAAAGAGATTAGGCTTCTTGTGGATGCTGCTCAGACTGCCGGAATCCTGCCTGTAGACGTGGAAAGCATGGGCATAGATCTATTGGCCTTCCCTGGCCACAAAGGGCTCCTGGGGCCTCAGGGGACGGGAGGGCTGTATATCAGTCCGGAGGTGGAACTGGAGCCCTTGCATCATGGCGGCACAGGGAGTCAATCTGAGGCGGTAGATCAGCCTCAGGTTAGGCCGGACCGATATGAATCAGGCACCCAGAACACACCAGGAATTGCAGGCTTGGGTGAGGGTGTAAGATTTGTATTGAATGAAGGAGTGGACCATATCCACGCCAAGGAGAGCAGACTCGTCCGGAGGATGATGGAAGGGTTAATGGGAATTGAAGGAACCGAGTTGCTGGGGCCTGAATTAGGAGAAGATAGAACAGGGATCGTCGCCTTTCGTTTAGCTGGTGCGGATCCGTCGGAAGTAGCCTTTATTCTGGATCAATCCTTTCAGATAGCGGTACGTGCAGGGTATCATTGTACACCGCTGGCCCATCAATCAGCAGGAACAACGGAAACAGGTGCGGTACGTGCAAGTGTGGGGTATTTTTCGACGGAAGCAGATGTGGATGCCCTTGTTGGTGCCGTACAGGAAATAAAGCAAGGACTGTAAGATACCCGGTCCAAAACAGACTGACATGAAACGGTGATACAGCATGGATGAGATGATGATGGCAATTATTTTAGGGGCAATTTCGGTGGTTTTGCTGGTGGTGCTGATCCTGGCTATTGTCGCATTGGTCAAGCTGTCAGCAATGAAAAAGAGGTATAAAAAGCTTGTTGGGAATTCAGCGGTAGAGAACGTGGATGAGCTGCTGATGGTTATGCAGGAGAGTATCTACGCTTTGCAAGAGGAGAATAAACAACAAGCGGATGCGCTTAACGGCATCCGCACCAAAATGAGAGCCATGAAAGCCAATGTGGCCATGAAGCGGTACAATGCATTTTCCCGGCAGGGCAGTGACCTGAGCTTCTCCATAGCCATTACCGATGAAGACCAGAATGGTCTGGTACTGACGGGGATTCATAACAGGGAGGAGTCCTATCTGTACGCCAAACCTGTGGAGCATGGAGCCTCCAGCTATACGCTCACCCCGGAAGAGAAGGAGACTATCGCTCAATCTGCAGGAAAGAGCCTGGCAGCTCGGCGGGAGGGGTCGTCATCATAAGACGCCTGGTTTGCAGAAAAGCCATATGAATGCCGCGGGCAATCACATCAGCCATATTCATGACCAAAGACAGCCGGGTATTCTGCAGCACGAGGTATTCCATAAAGCCGCCGACATTCACAATGCCCGTAATATGCATGCAGCCCACATCAGGCAATTCCTTTTTCACACCTGCGCCTGGCTTTAACGGCCCCTGATTAATCTGTATGCAGCCCACACTTTGGGTTTGTCCGAGACAAGCATCTGTTCCGATTATAAAAGGTTCAGAATGGGATTCATGGATACGCTGGAGGGTTTCCTCCAGGTTCATGGCGTGAACAGGATTATCAAGGGTTCCATAAATATGAATACCCGGTATGGCATACTTGCTGAGTCTTGTTCCGATAAGAGGCCCTAAGGAATCTCCAGTGGAACGGTCTGTTCCGATATTCACCCAGACAATATCCCGGTAGGGAGGAATGTCGCTGAACAGGCTGACAAGATGGGCAGACATGGACGCCGCACAATGGCGTTCTGTATGCTGCATTTTAAAGGATAAGAGCTTGTCCGCAGCCGGTTGGCGTTCGGGTAAGAATTTCATAGCATACCTCCTGGGAATAAGGAATGGGGCGGGACTGTGCTTGGACAATCCGGTCACACAGGTAAGCTGCCGGTTAAAGGCAGAGGATGATGGGCGGGAAGAAGGCAACTTTTTACTAGTATACGAATCCTTTAATCTATTTATACACGGATTTCAATAATAAAAAGCAGGCAGTTGGTAGAGGGAGGAGAGGCAGATGGAAGAAAGGCTTCTCATGGCCTTTGATTCCACACAGCAGGCCTTGCGTGCGGAGATGCTGCTGGAGTATGGGGAAGTGGATGCCGATACGCGGCCGACGCCCAAGCAAATCACTGCCGGCTGCGCCATGTCTATTGATTTTCCGGGAGAGCAGCTGTCCAAGGTGAGGGAAATCATTAAGGCCGAAAAGGTGGAGATCAAGGGGATCTATGCGCGGACGGGAGAAACGTATACCCGAATTGAATTATAGAGAGGGATACTTACATGAGAATACCTGGATTTATGGTGGAAGTGGAGGCTTTGGAGCCTACAATGACCGCCTTTGGCCAGCTTAAGGATTACGTGGTTAATCCGGCGGTATGGAGCGGCTGGCTTCAAACAGCGATTCAGGTCGTGCTGGCTCTGATTATCGGCAAAGTGGTAAGCAAGCTGGCACAGAAGACGCTGGAACGGCTGATGGTCGTCAGGGACAGAACACCGTTGCGGCTGGACCAACGACGCACCAAAACCATCGGCAAGCTGCTGAATAATATTGTGACCTACACCATCAACTTCGTGCTGATCCTGATTATTCTCGGACAATTCGGCATTAATCTTGCTCCTGTTCTGGCAGGTGCGGGGGTGTTGGGTCTGGCTATCGGGTTTGGGGCACAGAGTTTGGTCAAGGATATCATTACCGGGTTTTTCATCATTTTTGAAGACCAGTTCGGTGTAGGGGATGTTATTCAGACCGGAGCTTTTAAGGGAACGGTGGAGGAAATCGGGCTGAGGGTTACCCGGGTCCGCACGGCAACAGGTGAAGTACATATTCTTCCCAACGGCTCCATCCAGCAGGTCACGAACTTCTCCATTTATAATTCATTGGCCATAGTGGATGTGCCGGTTGCCAACGGCGATAATCTGGAGAGTATTATTGCGCTCATCACCAAGGCTGCTTCTGATTCGTACGACAGCATTCCCAACCTGACCAAACCCCCGGAGGTACTGGGACTGCAAACTCTGGGAGCGGCGGAGAGCGTTATCCGGGTTACAGCAGAGTGCAAGCCGAACACGCAAGGAGCCGCAGAGCGGGAGATGAAGCGGATATTTAAGGATTATCTCGACCGGTATAAGGAGCAGTTGAATGCTGCGGAGGGGTAGAGGCCAAGCGATTTCACGACTGGGGTGATAGGATGGAACGGAAGCAATTTCAATTGGGCGATGTAGTTCAGATGAAAAAGGCCCATCCCTGCGGGACCAATGAGATGGAGATCATCCGCATGGGGATGGATATCCGGGTGCGCTGTTTAGGCTGCCAGCATAGTGTGCTAATTCCCCGGGCCAAATTTGAAAGCAAGATGAAAAAGGTGCTGCGCTCCGCTCCCAAACAAGACGGGGATGGGCCGGAAGCATAAGAAGGTAGGACGTATGCCGTTGAACAACGGCAAGGACTTTAACCGCCTGGCGAATAGGTGGCCTTCTACTTTTTAGGTAGAGGGCTTTTTGTTTTGAGAATGAATGAAACTGGAGTTGTATCTATTGCAAAATATTGTGAAAACCGCTTTAACCGGAAGAGGATCGAAGCTGCTGGAGGAAGCGCAGCAGATCCTGGCCTCTATTGACCAAAGCTATCAGGAAGCACAAGCTATACGGCAAAATTCTGTGAGAATCGTCCAGGTGGGACTCAGTACAGACGGACGGATTCTCCGCATGGAGAGCTTAATCCGGGATCTGCCATCAAACCAGCCTGAGATTGAATTGCAGTTTGCAGCTACTCGTAGTGAGGATATTGTGCAGGATTTGGCTAAGGGAAGAATTGATGCAGGCTTTTATTTTGGGAATGCAACAAACCCGCGCATCCACTCTCTTAAGCTCCAATCCATTCCAGTGGTTGCTGTTTATCCGGACAGCTGGGGCATACCGGAGGATGAGATAAAACTAGAGGATTTTGTGGACAAGACTTGGATTTGGTCAACAGCGAAATGCCCGTTCTATAAACAATGGATGAAGCATTTCCGGTCAAAAAAGCTGCTCCCCCAAGGTGTGATGCATGTGGGGGACGAATCGTTGATAGGCCATACGGTTGTCCATGAGATGGGGTGTTCCCTTCTCCCGGAGCCACTAGCTATGCAGCTCGTCAAGGACAATAAGCTGCGGATGTGGAGCGGCATTGATCTTCGGATGGATCTCTTTTTTGGATATCCCTTGGATAAAAAGAATGATACCGTCATTCATAAAATAGCCTCTGTTTTGAATGAAATATGGAAGGGTCCCAGCCAAATAGGCTCTAATCAAATGCAGCCGGATAATCTGTTTTTCTCAAAAACTGCTTTTATGTAACCTTCTGCACTTTGGTGCCGGAGGTTTTTTCTCATGCAAAAATGTTGGAACAGACGTTTAATGATGGGAAAAGAGGAATAGATGATGGTGGATTGAGGGAGAATAATAACGTTAAATTTTTCTGGACGGTGTTTAAAGTAATAACGTAAATCATAAGAGGAGTCATAAGGAGGAAGGAAACATGTTTAAGAGAATGGATGAAATCCTGATCGAGATTCCAAAGCTGGAACAGCCTGACCCGAATGCTGCTGCGGCCGTCCAAGAGTTGTTAGGCGGGAAATTCGGAGAGATGTCAACCTTAAACAACTACCTTTATCAATCCTTCAACTTCCGCTCCAAGAAAAAGCTGAAGCCCTTTTATGATCTTGTGATGAGTATTACAGCAGAGGAGCTTGGCCATGTGGAACTGGTTTCCCACGCCATTAATAACTGCCTGAGAGGATCAACGGAATTCAAGGAGCCGGATGCCAGTCCGCTTCAAACCGTTAAGGATGCGAGGTTATCCTACCATTTCCTCGCAGGATCGCAGGGGGCTATGCCCTTCGACTCCATGGGCAATCCTTGGACGGGAGCAAATGTATTCAACAGCGGCAACCTGGTAGAGGATCTGCTGCATAATTTCTTCCTGGAATGTGGAGCCCGGACCCACAAGATGAAGGTATACGAAATGACGGACCATCCGGCAGCACGGGAGGTAGTGGGCTTCCTTCTTGTCCGCGGCGGTGTGCACGTGGTTGCGTATGCGAAGGCTATCGAGATCGCCACCGGCGTGAATGTGACGAAATTAGTGCCGATTCCTTCCCTAAGCAATAAATCATTCAATGAGGCCAGAAAGTACGAGGAAAAAGGTGTGCATACGAAGCTGTACACGTATAGCGACAGCGACTTTACTGGGATTGATCAGATCTGGAAAGGTACCCATCCGGAAGATGGCCAGCAGCTGGAGGTTATCCAGGGTGTGCCAAAGGGGGTTCCTATTCCCGAAGCTCCCGCAGTAGAGGAGGAGTTTGCACCGGGTATCTCCGCAGAGGAATTCAAGGAAATTGCCAAACGGCTTAAGATGGCCGGCAATATAAACGAATAGAAGAGGTAAAGAGGAAGCCTTCTGCATAGCGGTGCGGGAGGTTTTTTATGGTGCTGAAAATGTTGGAGGAAAAGCGGGTGGAAGTATAGATTTCTCCTCTTGCAATGACCTATGCCTGTGTGATACCATAGTCAATGTCCCGCTTTTTTAGGCGGGCTCCCTATGGAAAGGTACCCAAGAGGCCCAAGGGGGCTGACTCGAAATCAGCTAGGGTGTCACAGCCGCGTGGGTTCGAATCCCACCCTTTCCGCCATAACTTAAATGACTAAACCTCCTGCATTACTGTAGGAGGTTTTTTTGTTTTGTTAACACCAAAAAAAGATAAATCTGTTCTAGTGAAAGGGCAAATCCGTTTCTACCCGTGGGCCTTCCATGAGGCTATGATATCCATATAAGAGCGGATACAGCCCCAACCCCGGTAATGCCGGCTGTATCCCGTGAAACCCAAAGGAAGGTGATGAAGCATGGGCGACATGGCTGCAGCAAGCAAAGCAGCTCCCGTTCGCACATCCCGTGCCGCAAGGCTTGTGCGGGAGATGTGGGGCATGAAGGCCCTGTACCTGATGCTGCTCCCCGGCATTGCTTATTATGTGATATTCAAATATTTGCCGATGTACGGAATTGTCATCGCGTTTAAGGATTACGACATTCTGGAGGGCATCCTCAGAAGCCCCTGGGCGGACCCGTGGTACAAGCATTTTCAATATTTCTATGAATCTCCCTATTTCGGTCAGCTGCTGGGCAATACGTTTCTCATCAGCGTTTACAAAATGTTCTGGGGCATCATTCCGTCCATTATATTGGCTATCCTGATCCATGAAGGCCGGGTGTTATGGTTGAACCGGCTGGTACAGACCTTAAGCTATATGCCGCATTTCCTGTCATGGGTGATTATATATGGCATTAGCATCGCCTTTTTCTCCGAAACCTCAGGCCTGATTAACCGCTGGCTGACGGAGGCGGGACACAGCGCCATTCCGTTTTTGTCCTCAACAGACCTGTTCCGGGGTGTGCTGGTAGGCACCGATGTATGGAAGGACTTGGGCTGGGGGGCCATCGTCTATTTGGCGGCCATGTCGTCCATTGACACCACCTTGTACGAGGCTGCAAGAATAGATGGTGCGGGAAGGCTCCGACGCATCTGGCATATTACCCTGCCCGGTATCCGCAATGTCATCGTGCTGCTGCTGATCCTCCGATTGGGATCGATTCTGGATGCGGGTTTTGAACAAATTTACATTATGTATAACATCCAGGTTTATCCGGTTGCGGATATCATTGATACGTGGGTGTATAGGGTGGGTCTGGAGCAATTGAATTTTAGTCTGGCCACGGCGGTAGGACTGTTCAAGTCGGTCATTGGTCTAACGTTGGTGTATTCCTCCAACAAGCTGGCTGGAAGGTGGGGCGGTGGATTATGGTAAATAGAGGGGCGGAGCGTTATTTTGACATCATCATCTACACGCTTCTGATTTTGGTCGGGTTGGCCTCCGTATTTCCGCTGATGTATGTGCTGTCCGTATCCTTGACACCTTACAGCGAAGTAACCCGCAATGGCGGATTTGTGGTCATTCCGAAGCAAATTACCTTTGAAGCCTATCGTATGCTGTTTGGGATGGATACCATCCCCAGGGCCTTCGGCGTGACCATCTTTGTAGCAACTGTTGGAACCGCCATTAATTTGGCGCTCAGCGTGCTGCTGGCATTTCCTCTTAGCCGGAGAAAGCTGATTGGGCGCGGACTGTTCATCTTCATGATCGTTTTCACCATGATGTTCAGCGGTGGATTGATTCCCACATACTTAGTCGTAAGGGATACCGGCTTGGTGAATACAGTCTGGGCTATGATTATCCCGGGAGCGATCTCAACCTTCAACGTGCTTGTCATTAAAACCTTCTTCGAGAACCTGCCGGAGGAGCTTTACGAGTCGGCCAAAATCGATGGGGCAGGGGAAATGACGGTACTGCTCAGACTGGCACTGCCGCTGTCTCTGCCGGTGCTGATGACCGTTGGCCTGTTTTATCTCGTGGGTAACTGGAACGTGTTCTTTTCCGCAGTCTTCTATGTCACGGACGCCAAGCTGTATCCGCTGCAAATGATTGTCCGCGGACTGCTTATGGCAGCCGACAGACCTGAAGTCAATGTGGACGTCACCGTTCCCAGCACCACTCTGCAAATGGCCTCTGTCATCGCAGCATGCTTGCCTGTCATCATTGTGTATCCCTTCGTCCAGAAGCATCTGACCAAGGGAATGCTCATCGGAGCGCTGAAGGGCTGATTTACAACATGCGTGGTTTGTCCATTATACTCATATAAGGGGATGTCAACATGCACGTAAAAAAACGCTTCGCTATGGTAACGGCAGCTTTGCTCAGCACAACGCTTTTGGTAACAGCCTGCGGCGGCAGTAATGACAGCAGCACGGTCCCGTCTCCAGGGGCTTCCCAATCTGCAAACGCTTCACCACAAAGCAAGGCCGTGACGCCTATTGAGGTCATGATGACGGGATGGGGCACCACGGTTCCCTCCAACGATTTTATCAAGCCTGTATTGGACAAAGCCTTGAATACGAACTTGACCCTTACCGTCACCAATGGCAGCGATGATTTCATCCAGAAGCTAAATCTGCGGGCAGCCGGGGCTGATTTGCCTGATATCATTAAATTCTCCAGTAAAACTGAATATCTGGAATATGCCAAGCGGGGCCTGTTACTGGATATGTCGCCCTATAAAGACAAATTGGCAGATGTCCAAAATTTGGTTGGCGACCAGGTGTTCAGCCGGGCGGAAGTGGGTGGCAAGCCCTACGCTTTGACCACTACTCCCAACATTTATTACGGTGTTCCGTGGGTGCGCAAGGACTGGTTGAATAAGCTGGGCCTTGCCGTGCCCAAAACGCTGGATGAGCTCTTGGAGGTATCCAAAGCCTTCACCACACGTGATCCGGACGGCAACGGAAAGAACGACACCTTCGGCATCACCTCCGAGCTGGGTGTTTTGGCCAGTCTGGTTATGCCTCTGCATGGGGTGACAGACGGATTCTATCTCAAAAACGGACAAATGGTGCACGGCATCTACCAGCAAGAGATGAAAGACGCTGTGGCCTATATGAAAAAAATGATCGACAGCGGCAGCATTGACCCGGAAATCGCCAGCAATAAGCTGGCTAACTACAGGGACAAAGCATTCCAGGGCAAAGCCGGCATTGCTGTTATGAATTGGACGCATATTGTCAAGGATGATGCCGTGAAGGTGTGGAAGGAAGCCAATCCCAACGCCGACTGGATTATGTTAAGTGAATTGTCCGGACCGGCAGCCGACACCTTGGGCACCAAAGAGAAGGGCGCCACCGGAGCTTATTTAGCCATCTCCAAATCGGTGGAAAAGGACAAAGCCAAGCTTGACAAAATTTTTGAGTTGTTCAATTATGTATCCAAAGGTGACGGATTGAATCTGGTGCAATTCGGTCTGAAGGATACGCATTTTAAGGTGGAGAATGGAAAAACGATCTTGACTGACAAAGCACCGGAAGCTGCGTTTACCTGGCTCTACCAGCTTGCCGGCCGCCCTGAAGCCGCTTATCTGAGCGCCAAATTCCCGGCTCAGGAACCGTATATTCAGGCCAATGAAAAGGTGAAGGTCATCGAAACCTACAACAGCTACGTAACCCTGCCGCCTGATTTCAATGCTGCCGACGCCGACCGGTTCCGTCAGGAAGAGCTGCTGAAATTTTATTACGGTAAAAGCAAGCTGGAAGCCTATGACGACTTCCTGAAGAAGCTGGATACCACCTTCAAGTTTAAGACCTTTGTGGACAACGGCTTGAAGGAGCTGAAGGAATTAAGCGTTGTCAAATAAGCTAATTTGTTGCGGCGGAGCCCATAGTGGTGCTTCGCCGCAATTTGTGTCTCTCCTGAGGCAGTAAGCGGGGGACTCTTGACCTGGAGGGGAGGAGAGATTATGTTCATCCGCAAATTATGGCCGCACAAGCTAAAGTACCGCCTGTTTGCTTCCGTGTTATTCTTCATCCTGATCCCGTTCTCCCTGCTGCAGATGATGGCATACCGGCAGATGGAGGACTCTATGGAGCTGGAGTTCAAAGAGAAGGCCGGCAAGCAGCTGACGGTGATGAAGTCCCAGATGACCAAGGTCCTAGACAGCATGTTCCGCTACTATTTATTTCTGGAGCATGATCCGGTTACCCGCGGGATGCTGCTGGATTCCTCTCCCCGAATGCCCTTGGAGCGTCAGGAATTGTTTGGCCGGACGGGGGAGCGGGCCAGTTCTATCCGGTTTCCGTCTCAGGTGGCGGTAGCACTGGCGGACCGGACCGGCCAGTTTTATCAACCCGATGGCCATATGGGCTCCAATGAAGCATACAGAAAGTTTGTGGAGGACCCTAACTTTGCCGGTCTGACTGACATCCAGGGCTACCGCTGGATAGCCGGGGATGGTTTGCAATTGTATGGATTGCTCCGGGACAGCGAACAGCAGATTACCGGCTACGTCCGTATGGATTTTAATTATATTAACTGGATGGCCGAGGCCTCCAAGGATTTGCTCCTGCAGCAGAGCTATCAAATTGTGAATCAGACGGGTTATACAATTGGTCTTTCGGACATTCGGAATGCCGTTGACTCCAGGTTGGTCGGGAAGATGATTTCCGGGATCGGCAGCGGTGATCTGCACCAGGAAATGGACCGCAAGGGAACGGCCATTGTGTCCGGCACCTATTTCAGCGATTTGAACTGGTATATCCTATCCTATCTGCCTATGAATAATTACTTGGGCAACCTAAACGCTATTCGCGCCCAATACCTGTTTACGTTTATTTTGCTGTGTATAAGCTTTATCATCATCTCCTTTCTGATCGCCGCCGCTATCTCCCGCCCGCTCCTGCTGCTCCGGCGCAAAATGGCCTTATCCGTGGAATCGGAGCTAAGCATTCAGGTGCACGAGAACGCGTTCGTCGGGGAAATGAAGGAGCTGGCAACAACCTTTAATACGATGATGGCAGATATCCGGCAGCTGCTTAAGCGTCTGAAGCAGGAGGAGCGCATGAAGGAGGCACTGCATTACCGGATGCTGGCGGCTCATATGAACCCCCATTTTCTGATGAACACCTTAAATACAATTAAATGGAATGTTCTGGACAAAGGGGATACCGATACGGCAGACATTTGTATTGCCCTGGGCAAGCTGCTGGAAACAACACTGAATTCCGAGGTGGAGCTGATCCATCTCAGGCGGGAGATGGAATTGCTGCAGGCCTACATGTACATTCAGAATTACCGGTATGAAGGGCTCGTAACGGTGGATTATGAGGTAGACCCTGAGCTGGAGTATGCGCTTGTACCCAAGCTGAGCCTGCAGCCGTTGATGGAAAATGCGCTGAAGCACGGCTTTGCCCATATGCCGGAGGATGCACGGGTGGTCCTGAGAGTATTCCAACGCTCTGGTCTGCTCATTATGGAGCTGGAGGATAATGGGGTAGGCCTGCCTGCTGACCGTGAAATGTCGGCTGAAGTCTCTCCGCGGAAGGGAATCGGACTGGCGAATATCCAGGAGCGGCTGACGCTTTTGTTCAAGGAGGAAGGCACACTGAAGGTTGCTGCCCTGGAGAGGGGAACGCTTGCTGCCATTACACTGCCGCTTTTGGTATCCAATCCGTTCGGCAAAGGAGGCAATCTGGATGTGGAAAGTACTGCTGGTGGAGGATGAGACCTTCGTCCGGAGGAAGCTGCGCAAGCTGGTGAATTGGGAGGAGCTGGGGTATACGGTCTGCGGAGAGGCGGCCAACGGCCAGGAGGCGCTGGAGCAGATGAAGACACTGCGGCCGGATTTGGTTCTGGCGGATATCGCCATGCCGGTTATGAACGGCTTGGAGCTGCTGGAGGCATCCCGTGAAGCGGGGCTGGACAGCAAGTTCATTATGCTGACCTGCATGAACGAATTCGAGTATGCCCGGCGGGCTTTGGAGCTGGGGGCCAGCGGCTACATACTCAAGCTGTCCATGAGTATTACCGGGCTGCAGGAGGCATTGGCCAAAGCAGGAGCGGAGCTGGGAAGGAATAGGATGCAGCAGGAGCTGGCACTTAGCCGTGCGTTTGACCGGTATTATGCTCAAGCACTCCGGCTGCTTCAATCCGGAGAGTCTGCCGAAGCAGCAGATACTGCTATGGAAGCCATATCCTCTCTTCGGCTGTCCATGGGGGCGCCTCCCTTGAAACAAGTTGCAGTCGTTACCGTATTCGGTGATGAGACTGCCGGCCTTGCTGAGGAATGGCTGGCCCGCAGCATTATTTCTCCAAAAGAGTGCGTCTGGAAAAGCGCATTATTCCACAAAGGCATCACGACGCTCTTGTTTTGGTCGGAGGACCAGCTGATCGTAGATATTGAGGCGGTGAAGGTACTGGGATTCAGAGGCTTGATCAGCCGCCCCTTCTTTCCCCGCCATCTGCTCCGGCGCTGGCAGGATCATTTCCGGGAGATGAATGCGGTCTGGTATGAGGATACTCCCGGCATAAAAGAACTGATGAGCCCAAGCAGCAAAGAAGCGGACAGGGCTCGTGTATTTATTCCCTCTTGGGAGATGGAACGGGAGATTATTGCTGCCTTCGGACAGCTTCAGGTGAACACGGTGAATGAGCTGCTTCGAGGATATTGGCATACCATGAGGGAGAGGCAGGCGCCGGTTGAAGCCGTCCGGGATGCTGCCGGGCGGCTGATCAATATGTTTGCCAGCATTGTCAGTGACACAGGGGCCGTTAACAGCGGAGAATTAATGGGAAGCTCCCATAGCCATGCGGAATTGCTGGCCATGCTGAGCCGGCAGGCAGGGGAATGGTCCGCTTCCTTGGCCCGCACCCAGGTCAAGCTCACGGACCACCCCGAAATTAACCGGATTCTCGAGTATTGCCGGCAGCACTACAGCAGCAATATCAGCCTGAAGGGCATGGCCGCCATGGTCCGGATGGAGGAGCATTATTTGAGCAGGCTGTTCAGGCAGAAAACGGAGGATTCCCTAATCAATTACGTGCAGACGCTGCGGCTGGAGAAGGCCAAGGAGCTGTTGGCTCAAACCAGCCATCCGGTAGCTGAAATCGGACGCTCTGTTGGCTTCCCCAGCGAGAATTACTTTGCCAAGACCTTCCGCAAGCGCTACGGCCAAACGCCCAGCCAATACCGGAAGGAGCATATGGCGGGGGATAAGGCATAAACCGCATGAGAAGTCCCCTCTGAAACATCAGATATGTTATAATTTTTTAGAGGTGATGAGTATGCTTAAAGATGATTTAAAACAGATCATCGATAATCTGCCTGATGATTGTTCGCTCGAGGATATTCAGTATACATTGTATGTAAGAAAGAAGATCCAGCAGGGTCAAGATGATTTGAATGAGGGCAGAATAGTGACTCATGAAGAAATGGAGAAACGCATGTCAAAATGGCTAAACCAATAATCTGGACCGATTCGGCAAGTCAGAATCTTGAACATGCAGTGGATTACATTTTTTTGGATTCGCCAAGCTACGCTCTTTCATTTCTATCTGACGTGATGGAACGGGTTAGAACACTTGATGTTTTTCCTTATAGAGGACGGCTTGTACCTGAGGTAAATAATGAGGATGTAAGGGAAATTTTTATCCATCGGTACCGGCTTATTTACCAAGTGCAAGAGGGCCGGATTGTTATTTTAACATTTGTTCATGGTGCGACGAATTGGAATGGATTGTAAGGGAAGGTGCCCCAGCGGCCCATGTGAGCTTACTCGAAATCAGCTAAGGTGTCACAGCCGCGCAGGTTTAAATCTCACCCTTTCCGTTGTATTTATTAAAACTCCTGCAACCTGTTGCAGGAGTTTTTTGTTGGCGCTATTCCTCCGATTGCTCCGTCATCAGCCCCCACCGGAAGCCGAACTTATCTATGATGGTGCCCATGCAAGAGCTGTAGGTTGTGCTTCTTAACGGATAGATGACCGTACCACCCTCTTGAAGCAGGTTGAAGGCTTGTCTGACCTGCTCCGCGGTATCGAAGGTGATGTTCAAGAAATTTGCCGTGCCCGCCTGGATGTTCTGGTCAAGCTCATCTGCCATCATAAAACGCTGGGTTCCGATATGGCCCTCGGAATGGTAGATATAGTTCAGTTCCTCCTCTGTCATGGCAGTATCCCAATCCCGGGAGTCCGCATCCCGGTAACGGAGCTGAAAAGCAGGCTTGAAACCAAACGCTTTCTGATATAATGTGATCGCTTCCTCACATTGCCCTTGATAATGGAGAACAGGCGTTACTATCATATGGTCACCTTCCATAGGGAGAATAAGCTACCTATAGAAATTGTACTTCAATTCCAGTAAATGGGGAATACAAAACAGCCCTCAGGCCGGGACCTAAGGGCTGTTTGACGCTGTCCGAGTGCTTAGTGTGTGACGGCATGGTCTTTTTTGACCCATACCCGGTCATCGTTGGTATTCTCGGGGAAATGCTCCCCTTTGTTGAGATAGATATGCTTAGGGTTATTAATGCCCATATGAACCGCATGAACGCCAATCTCCATATATTCACCGTCGTTGGGGGCTTTTTGGCCCACTGTGTAGCGCGAATGTTCACCCATGTCCATCACCTCCATCTGTAGTATGGACCGGAGGAAGGGGAGTCATGATGGGGAGAGTCCGGAAATTTTTAGGCGGAAGGATGTCATTGACATTTCTATTCGAATCCAGAAG
>JAQSYT010000397.1 GCA_029256065.1 Paenibacillaceae bacterium | reverse complement strand
TTTGCGAAAGTAAACACCGCTGCGGAAGCTTACCTTTTTCTTCGCAGCTTCTTGCATGGACCGGCGGAGATTTTTTTGCTTCCGTACCGGGAAGTGAACTTATTTTGATACAGGGGTGAATGCCATGTTTGCTCATTCGGGGAAATGTGTAAGCGCTTTATTGGTGATCGTATTGCTAGTGGGTTTGATCGGACCCATACTGACGAAAACGGCTTATGCGGCAGACGAATTTGACACCATGAGAGAAAAATGGAAGGAACAGCTTGCCGGAGGAACAGGTTACAGCACCTCAGACCCGGATATTGCCGCCCAGGTGGCGGAGATCACCGCCAAGGCCCAAGCCAACTGGGGCAGCATGAGCAAAACGCCGGGTGCCTACTTATGGAGCGATTTGGCCAGCACTACCTCCTCTGCCCAAATTACCAGCGGCTATACCCGGCTGAAGGAAATGGCGTTGGCTTATGCTACATATACTTCATCACTTTATAACAATACAACGTTAAAGAATGACATCATCCTTGCCCTGGACTGGATGTACCAAAACCGCTACAACCAGAGCAAGGCTCAATATGACAACTGGTGGGATTGGCAGATCGGAGCTCCTCTGCGGCTATTAGAGGCTGTAGTGCTTATATACCCGGAGCTGACTGCCGCTCAAATTACGAATTATATGAATGCGGTGGAAAAATTCACGCCAACTCCCAATTCCACCGGGGCCAACCGGGTCTGGAAGGCCACAGTTGTCGGGGTGCGGGGAGTCATTGTTAAAAACGGCGCCAAGATAGCCGCTGCCCGTGATGCCCTCAGCCAGGTGTTCGATTACGTCACCTCGGGTGACGGCTATTATCGGGACGGCTCCTTTATCCAGCATAACTATTTTTCCTACAACGGCGGTTATGGCAGCGCTCTCTTGGGAGATATGGCCAACCTCATCTATTTGCTGAACGGCTCCACCTGGGCCGTCACCGACCCGGATGTGGCCAATGTGTACAAGTGGGTGTACGATTCCTATGAACCGATTCTTTATAAAGGAGCGCTGATGGACATGACCCGGGGAAGGGAAATTTCCCGGGAAGCGGGTCAGGACCATGAGAAAGGTGCCCGGCTGATCCAGTTTATTGTCCGCCTGTCCAGCTTTGCCCCTCCTTCGGATGCGGCAGCCTATAAGGGGATGGTCAAGCAGTGGATTCAGGCGGACACGTACAGAAGCTTTTATATAAATGCCCCCCTTCCCATCATTGTCCTTGCTAAAAGCATTATGAATGATTCTGCGGTTACTCCCCGGGGGGAGCTTGTGGCCAACAAGCCGTTTAACAGCATGGACCGCGCCGTTCATCTCCGGCCGGGCTTCGGCTTTGCCTTGAGCATGTCCTCTAGCCGGATCGCCAGTTATGAGTCCATCAACAATGAAAACAAGAAGGGCTGGTATACCGGCGACGGTATGACCTATCTGTACAACGGGGACCTGGGCCACTACAGCGGCGGCTATTGGCCGACCATCAATCCATACCGGCTGCCCGGCACAACGGTGGATACCATGTCCAGGGCTGACGGCTCGGGGCAGGGCTACAGAAGCTCCGGGACGCTGGTAGGCGGGGTGGAAATCCAGGGCTTATATGGTGTCGCCAGCATGTCGCTGGATGGGTGGGGCAATAATCTGTTTGCCCGGAAATCCTGGTTTATGTTCGATGACGAGGTTGTGGCGCTGGGAGCCGGCATCACGAATTCGGGCCAAACAGGCAACGGCTGGGACGGAACGGCGAGAAAAGTGGAAACGATCATCGAGAACCGCAAGCTGAACTCCGGCGGAAGCAACACGCTTTTGGTCAACGGCAGCAATAAGACGGCCACGCCAGGCTGGACGCAATCCGGCGTCACCTGGGCCCATCTGTCGGGCAGCGCGCCCGGTGCGGATATCGGCTATTATTTTCCGGGAGGGGCTACGGTGAAGGGACTTCGGGAGGCCCGGACAGGGAAGTGGAGCGGTATTAATGTCAACGGCTCGATAACTGATATAACCAATAATTACCAAAGTCTATGGTTCGATCATGGCACCAATCCCACCGGCGAAGCCTACTCGTATGTGCTGCTCCCCGGCAAAACCGGCACACAGGTGGGCAGCTATGCCGCCAATCCGGATATTGCGGTGCTGGAGAACTCCACCGCTGCCCAGGCGGTTTATGAAAAGCAGATGAAGGTGACGGGAGCGGTATTTTGGGCGGACGGGCTGAAATGGATTCAGCGGGACGGAGCCAATCTCCTGTCCAGCGACAAAAAATCGTCTGTGATGCTCCAGGAGACAGCGGACGGCCTCGAGGTGGCGGTTTCCGATCCGACGCAGCTGAATGCGGGCACAATCAGCATTGAAATTAACCGGAGCGCAGCCAGTGTGGCCGCGTCGGACCCGGGTTTCACGGTTACACAGCTGTCTCCTACCATCAAGCTGGACATCAATGTGAGCGGGGCCAAGGGCAAGATATTCAAGGTGAAATTCAACCTGAACGGCCCTGCGGAGATCATTGTGGATAACACAGCGGCGCAAATCACCGGCACGTGGACCGCTTCTACAGGTCTTCCCAATTATTACGGCACCGATTATCTCTACAATAATTCGGGTAGCGGGGCGGATAAGGTCAGGTGGACGCTGGCCCTTGGCGAGGCGGGCCGTTATGCGGTTTATTACCGGCTGCCGGACGGGAATGCGGGCCGGGCCACCAATGCTCCGTACACCATCTTCCATAGCGGGGGAAGCACCCAGGTCCGGGTCAACCAGCAGACGGTGCCGGGAGGAAGCTGGCTGCTCTTGGGCAGCTATGATTTCCTGGCGGGCACCTCGGGGTACGTGGAGCTGACGGACCAGGCCAACGGCACGTATGTTATCGCGGACGCGGTGAAGTTTGTGAAGCAGTAATCCGGGGCAAAGTCCGGGAAAACCCCCTGTTCCTGCTGTCCTGTCCGTCATCCGCGGACAAATGGCGAAATGTGTTTGAACGGGCCGATCCAGAGGTTGTGTAACCGTTGAGTTCTGATATAATAGGAAAAAAACAGCGGGGAGCAACCATCATGCAATTTGTCAGTACAAGAGGAAAAGTGAAGAATGCGGGCTTCATCGAGACCTTTCTGATGGGACTGGGCGATGACGGCGGCCTGATGGTGCCAGAAGCCATTCCATCCGTAAGCGCGGAAACTTTGAAAGCCTGGGAGAAGCTAACCTTTCAGGAATTGATGCTGGAGATCTTCGGCTTGTTCACCAACGGGGAGATTCCCCGGGAGGACCTGAAGACCATTATAGACGACAGCTACGCCACCTTCCGTCATCCCGACGTTACGCCGGTGAAGAAGCTGGATGACCGTTTGTATGTACTGGAGCTGTTCCACGGTCCTACCTTTGCGTTTAAGGATATTGCATTGCAGCTGATGGGCAATCTGTATGCCTACGTCTCCAAAACCCGCGGCGAAATCATCCATATTCTCGGCGCCACCTCGGGTGATACCGGTGCATCCGCCATTGCCGGTGTCCGGGGCAAGGAAGGCATCCGCATCTGCATCCTGCATCCTAACGGCAAGGTGAGCAAGGTGCAGGAGCTGCAAATGACCACCGTGGACGACAAAAATGTGCTGAATCTGTCCGTGGAAGGCAACTTTGATGACTGCCAGCGGATTATCAAGGATATGTTTTCTGATCTGGAGCTGAAGGGCAAGTACCATTTGCGAGCCATTAACTCCATCAATTTTGTGCGGATTCTGGCCCAAACTGTGTACTACTTCTATGCGTATTTCCGTACCGTTGGGGCGGATTCCGGCAAAACCGTCAGCTTCAGTGTGCCTACCGGCAACTTTGGGGATATCTTCGCCGGTTATTTGGCCAAGAAGATGGGTCTGCCTATAGGCCGCCTGATCATCGCCACCAACGAGAACAATATCCTCGCCCGTTTTGTTAACGAGGGTGTCTATCAGCCGGGGGCATTCCGCACCACCTACAGCCCCTCCATGGACATCCAGATTGCCAGCAATTTTGAGCGTTACCTTTATTATATGTACAAGGAAAGCCCGGAAACCGTGCGCTTCCTGATGACTGCCTTCCAGAAGGAAGGGGTAATCCGGGTCAGCGGCAAGGATCTGGAGCAGGCCCAAGCGGATTTTGCAGCCTACGGAGTCAGCGGCTCCCAGTGCCTCGATACCATCCGTGCTGTTTGGGAAAAATACAGCTACCTGCTTGATCCCCATACAGCTTGCGGCGTGGCAGCATATGAAGCTGTGGGTAAAGAAAACGGCGATGAGGTCTGCGTGGCCCTGGCCACAGCCCATCCGGCCAAATTCGACGAATCCGTGCGTCTGTGCGGCATCGAGCAGAGCTTCCCGGCGGAGATCGCCGGACTGTTCGAGAAGCCCCAGCACCAGAAGGTTGTGGAGCACTCCTATGACCGGGTGCTGGAGGAAATTGAGGCATTCTTGAAGTAGTGGATGACGCTGGGTGTTGACTGGCTGTCCATCATATGGAATTGACTTCCAGGCACGAAATGCAAATCTGCAGTTATTTCGGGAAAAATAACAGCAAGCACGACCCATCCTGCAAAAATACATCTATTTTTGCAGATACGGTATCTATGGGGTGGAGTCAGCGCAAAATAACTGCATTTTTGCAGGATA
>JAQSYT010000396.1 GCA_029256065.1 Paenibacillaceae bacterium | reverse complement strand
CCTCCCGGACCAGCTCATCCTCCTGAGCCGGCGCCCTCTCCCGGAGAGAGACAGGAGGACTTCCCTGCTCCCCGCAATACTGGAACCACAAATCATCTGCATAATGCGCCAGCTTGCGTGCTTTCCATAGACGATCCGACAGGTAGGCGTCCCGCATCAGATCAAGGGTTGATATCAGGCGGCTAGTATTGTGAAGGCTTATTTTGCCTGATGGGAATCCTTTGGGTAAAGCGGCGGTTTGGCCGGGTATCATATCCGGCTCCTCCTCCCATCCACGCCAGTCGAAAAAAATGACGAACAGCGTGACTGGGCTGATCACCACCCGCCGGAAAACAGTCTGCGGCGGACAAAAAACCAAATCCCCAAAGGAAGCGGAGCCCTCCTCACTCCCGATCCGGTAATGAAACGAGCCGTCCTCCACAACAAAAACCAGCCAGCCGGAATGAACGCTTTCGAAGCTGGAAAATTTCTCTTTTCTTTGCCAACGATGGACAAGGGTCACATCCAGCCGGTAACCGGATAGAGTCAGATGAGGCTGATTCATGGGTTTTGTCCTCTCATCAATCATGCTCGGCCGTGTTTGCAAACACGTTCTAGGCGGAAAATTTGTATATAGCGTAGCACAAAAAAAGGCATGTCAACAGACTGTTTTTTCGCCTAGCATAAAGAAGAGAGCAAATGAAACAAGAGAAGGGGCGGAAGCGGCTTGGACAATTACCGGTTGCAGATTGAGCTGGCGGCGGAGCAGGAATACGATGTAATGGTTTTCGGAGGAGGGGCGGCAGGCTGTGCTGCAGCTATTCAGGCTGCACGGCTGGGCGCGAAGGTTGCCCTGGTGGAGAAGAACGGGGTGCTGGGCGGGACAGCGACTGTGGCGGCCGTGAACTTTCCAGGCTTGTTCCATGTCTGGCCCAGGCAGGTTATAGCCGGAGTGGGCTGGGAAATTATTGAAGAGACGGTGCGCCGGGGAGGGGCAACACTGCCGGACTTGTCTGGCCCCTACCCGGCAAACAAGCATTATCTGCATCAGGTGAGGGTAAACCGGTTTATCTACAGCAAGGTGTTGGATGATCTTTGTCTGGAGGCCGGCGTGGAGCTGAAGCTTCATGCCATGCCGGTTCAAATTGCTGAAGGGGACGGGCTTTGGCGGCATGTGGTGCTGGCAGGTTTGTCCGGTCCCGCCGTATGCCGGGCCAGGAAGCTGGTGGATGCCACGGGAGATGCCAATGTGGCCGGGATGATGGGATACGCCCGTGAGCGGGGGGATGTGCTGCAGCCGGGAACCCTGGTGTACGAGCTGGACGGCTACAGAATAGAGGACATAAGCAAGGAGCGGCTTCTGGAGGAATACCATCTTGCCAGGGAAGCGGGAGAAGTGCTGCTCACAGATCACGTGCCCGGTGAGGTCCCCTATTGGCATGAGCTTACGGCCCGGGGCGGAAGCTGTATGCATGTCACCCGGATTGACGGCTCCACCTCCGCGGGAAGAACCCTGGCAGAGCTGAAGGCCCGGGATTCTCTTTGGCGGAGCTGCCGGCTTTGGCGGCGGGTGCCGGGCTGTGAGGGACTATTTGTCCGGTTTGCCGCCATGGAATGCGGCATCCGCGAGACCTTCCGGATTGCCGGGGAGAAGCAGGTAACTCTTGAAGTATACACAAGCGGCCGCATCTGGCCCGATGCCGTCTGCTACAGCTATTATCCCATTGACATTCACAGCGACAAGGACAGCACCATCGACAAGCGGTATCTGGCTGAAGGGATTATCCCCACCATCCCTTACGGAGCGTTGATTCCAAGGGGGAGTGACCATCTTCTGGCCGCCGGGCGCTGCATCTCCGGCGACAGGGAGGCCAGCTCCGCATACCGGGTGCAGGCTACCTGTATGGCTACCGGACAGGCGGCGGGAGCTGCTGCCGCCCTGGCTGCCGCCCGGAATCTTTCAGTCCGGCAGGTGCCCATTGAAGAGTTGCAGGATACGCTGCGCCGCCACAAGGCAGTGCTGCCCTGAGCAGCCGGAATCACAAAGCCTGGAGAGCGTTCTTGTTTCATAGCCATGAGGAAGACAATATTGAACGGACGGGCTGCTTTTGCAAAACCGGATAATAAAAGACCCGGGCAGCCTTCAAGAGGGCTTCCCGGGTTATTGGTGTTGTTCAAGTGTTACGCCACCAGCGGGTGGAGGGGTGGGGCACCGGTCCCAGCAGCACCGGCTCCCCGATTCTCGGGGTGACCATGGGGATGTTCTTCTTTTCCGCCGCGGCACCGGCCCGCTCCACAGGCTCGGTCCAGGCATGCAGGGACAGAGTGAACGCTCCCCAATGGATGGGCAGCAGCAGCTTCCCGCCTACGTCCAGATGGGCCTGCACCGTTTCCTCCGGCATCATGTGGATGGCTGCCCACCGCTCATTGTACTGGCCGCATTCCATAAGTGTCAGGTCAAAGGGGCCATAGCGCCTGCCGATCTCCTGAAAGTGGGGGCCGTATCCGCTGTCGCCGCTGAAAAAGATCTTCTCGTGCCCCCCGTCCAGCACCCAGGAACACCAAAGCGTTGCATTGCGGTCCGTCAGGCTTCTGCCGGAGAAATGGCGGGAGGGTGTGCAGATGAGCTTCAAGCCCTTAAGCTCCAGCTCGCTCCACCAATCCGTTTCTGTAATATTGGCGGCAGGCACACCCCACCGTTCCAGATGGGCACCTACTCCAAGCGGCACGAAAAAATGCCCTACCTTCGAGCGAAGCTTACGGATGGTGCCGTAATCCAGATGGTCGTAATGGTCGTGGGACAGAAGCACCGCATCAATCCGGGGCAGGTCCTCCACATCCACAGGAGGTGTTGGGCTGTACCGTTTCCCGCCGACGAAAGGAACGGGGGACGGCGCCGTGCCAAACATGGGATCAAGCAGCAGCGTCAGTCCATTGATTTGCACCAGCAGGGAGGAGTGGCCCAGCCATATCACCTTGGACTCGGCTGCATTCCCCAAATCAGCGGGATTGAGCTTCCCGGCCGTTATGCCCGGAACAGGTCGGCTGTCAGGTACTCCCCTGATCATCTCCTTGGCGGACGACAGCATATCGCGCAAGCCGGTGCTCATGCTGGTCGGAATCAGATTCACAAACTTGTTTTTCGCATAATGGGTCGAGCTGCGGACAACCTGCAGCCTATCCCCTGCCGCTTTGGCTCCCAGCGGAGGATACAGGCGCACAATCAGAAAGCCTGCCAATAAGACCAGCACCGCACCAAACAAAATCATCACTGTTTATCCCTCGCTTATATAGGCCGTGGTTGGGCGGCAAATTCCGCATCTCCACAGATTCCACATGGTTTCCACACAGAATCCGCAAGATCACCGGTTATTCTAAGCATACCGGAAACAGAAACGCTGCTCAAGGAGATGAGTACACCGATGGAATGGTCAGGGTTTTTGATGCGTGGAGATGGCGGGAAGACCGGCTGCGGCTGAGTACGAAAACCTGCCAGAAAGTTTCAAACGCCCGTTCCGTGCCGTTGGAGGCCGGAGGGGCGTTTGGCGTTCGTGTCATCAGATTACCACGTATCATTCAGGATATTGATTTGAGCTGCAGCTTGCTCCAGCATATACACGGAAGCTTCATCCGGGGTGGGCAGCAAACGGAATAGCTCCTGCAAACCTTGCTCCAGTTTTTCCACTGCATCCCCGTAATGTTTCTGCGCTGCTTCCACTCCGTCCTTGCCCCGGAGCCATTCGAAGTCCATTAGTTTCGCCTGCTTCAGTTCCTCAACGGAGGAGGCTAGGGCCTGCTTCAGCTTTGTGTAGGTTTCAGGCTGAGGGGCCGGATTGGTTTGCTTCATTTGAACATAACGGTTGACGCGGTAAGCCATGATGCAGTAGGAACGATAGCCCATATGGGACCACATTGTGCCTCCGCCGCTGCGGATGCCTCCCGCTTGCATCAGACTTCCGTTTATGTCTGCCATGGCTGAAAAGACGGCATCGGCATGAGCCTGAAGGCCGCTGTTGGAAATCAGCCGATCATGCGTATCCAGCACGAAGCAGGCTCCTAAATCTCCGTAGATCCGGTCTTCTCCCATTTCCCCTGGGACCCATCCAAGCTTAATATATGCCTCCGTATAAGCCCCTACAACGTCCTCTTCCTTCAAAGAAGAGGAGCGGACCTGCTTGCATAGAGCGGCACTCCAGTCATCCTTCTCCAGCGTTTTTTGAACCTTTTCCTGCTGCACCAGACGAAGAATGTCGGCAATGGTACCGGTTTGTTTCGAAAGCTGCAGGTCTTCTCCGGTCTCAAATGCGTTCGCAAAATCCTGTTCACCCTGAAGATAAAGGAGCGGCAATGTAACGAGATGGCTTTGTTTGGAGGCATCCAATTGGGAATACGCTGCGATAACAATGACATCCTTGCGGCCGTCTCCGTTGATATCCTTGAAGGAGATGGCTGACACAGATTGAAATTCATCCGTTATGGTCTCCACTTGCACGGGGAAGGTATACAGGATGTGACCCTGGCCATCCAGCAGCTGCAGCAGCAGCTCTCTGTGCCCATTGGGCCGTGTCCATAAGGCAGACTGCAGATGTACAGGCCCCCAGGATTCCAGCTCCGTATCAAAGGATTGGGTGGAAATCGGTTCAACTGTTCCGTCGCGGTCCTGGAATTGATG
>JAQSYT010000395.1 GCA_029256065.1 Paenibacillaceae bacterium | reverse complement strand
CAGAGATGCCTTTGCGATCTCCCGCGCCTCCAGGTGGCCTGCATGAGCCTTCAAAGCCCGTCCGGCAGCCAACGCAAAATTCCCGCCGGAGCCGATGGCCAGAATGCCGTCGTCGGGTTCGATAATCTCACCGTTGCCGGAGATCAGGAGCAGATCCTTTTTGTCCATCACGATCATCATGGCTTCCAGGCGCCGCAGCACCCGGTCGGAACGCCAGTCCTTGGCCAATTCCACTGCAGCGCGCTGCAGATTGCCTTGATGCTCCTCCAGCTTTCCTTCAAACTTCTCGAACAGCGTGATCGCATCCGCTACCGATCCGGCAAAACCGGCTGCGACTTGCCCGCGGTAGAGACGGCGGACCTTCTTCGCTGTGTTCTTCATCACCATGCTGTTGCCGAAGGTAACCTGGCCGTCTCCGGCAATAGCGCCTTTGTTGTTGTGCCGGATCGCAAAAATTGTCGTAGCGTGAAACTCTCCCATCATTATCCCTCCTAAGCCCTAACATCTCCAAACAAACCTCTATTTGCTGCCCGTCATACCGCATTCAGCGCGGCAAAACCCCGGGAGGGGCCTGCAAGCTGACGCCATCCGCGGGGTGTTCAAGTTGCGTACGTTTACGAAGGAGGCCGTCCATAAGAGCAGCAGCAACCTTCTGTTGGTTAATAAGCGCAATATGGTTATAGTAACACAGCATGCGAATGGCATACAAGGGACTTTACCTTAAATTGCCCACAAAATTCTGAATTGTTTGAATGGCCCGGTCTGCCAGTTTTTCGTACTTCAGCTTCTTATTCTTCATCCGCTCCTCCAGAGCCGGCAGAAGCCCGAAATTGGCATTCATCGGCTGGAAATGGCCTGATTCCGTAGAGACAATATAATGGGCCATACTGCCGATGGAGGTCTCAGCAGGCAGCACAAGCGGTTCTTGCCCATGCCACAGACGGGCTGCATTCAGTCCGGCAGCCAGACCGGAGGCGGCAGATTCCACATATCCCTCTACGCCAGTCATTTGGCCGGCAAAAAACAGGTTTGGCCGTGTTTTAAACTGATAGGTGGGCAAAAGCAGCTTGGGGGAATTAATGAAGGTATTGCGGTGCATCACACCGTACCGGACGAATTCCGCCTGCTCCAGACCGGGAATCAGAGAGAAAACCCGCTTCTGCTCGCCCCACTTGAGATGGGTTTGGAAACCCACCAGATTAAAAAGTGTTCCCGCCGCATTATCTTGACGCAGCTGTACGACAGCATGTGGCAGCTTGCCTGTATGGGGATTAACCAGCCCAACAGGCTTCATTGGGCCGAACAGCACCGTCTGGCGCCCACGCTTGGCCATCACTTCAATGGGCATACAGCCCTCGAAATAGATTTCCTTCTCAAAAGCCTTCACGGGAGCTGCCTCCGCTTGGATCAGCTCATCGTAAAAATGGTTAAACTCTTCCTCCGTCATCGGACAATTCAGATAAGCCGCTTCCCCCTTATCGTAACGGGAGGCCAGGTATACCTTATCCATATCTACGGATTCCTTCTCCACTATAGGAGCAGCCGCATCATAGAAATACAGATACTCCTCTCCGGTCAACCCCTTCAAGCTATCGGACAAGGCGGGCGAGGTCAACGGGCCGGAAGCCACGATTACAATACCCTCGGAAGGAATCTCGCGGATTTCCTCATTGCGGACCTCAACTAAAGGGTGATTGCGGAGCGCTTGGGTAACCCCGCCGGAGAAGCCATCCCGGTCAACGGCCAGCGCGCCTCCCGCAGGAACGGCATGTTTGTCCGCTTCACCAATAATCAGCGAGCCCAGAATGCGCATTTCTTCCTTTAATAAACCAACCGCATTGGTCAGACCGTTGGCCCGCAGAGAATTGCTGCAGACCAACTCGGCAAACTGATCGGTAATATGCGCCGGCGTTTTCGCCACCGGTCTCATCTCGTAGAGGATAACCGGCACACCGCGGCTGACCAGCTGCCAGGCGGCTTCACTGCCGGCCAATCCGGCCCCGATAACAATAACAGGTTTTTGTTCAGTCACAGTGAATCTTTCCCCCATCGATTGGAATAGCATTCCAAGCTTGATTTT
Source organism: Paenibacillaceae bacterium (assembly GCA_029256065.1). Lineage (GTDB taxonomy): Bacteria > Bacillota > Bacilli > Paenibacillales > NBRC-103111 > Paenibacillus_AR. The sequence goes on along the minus strand of JAQSYT010000395.1, from coordinate 2,585 downwards.
GGCACAAAACAAAGGCCGGCAGACCGCATCAGCAGTCTGCCGTTAAAGTCTAGTCATCGAAATCCGCTGCTTCCTCAGCCGGTTCCTCTTTATGATCGCATTTGGAGCACTGGATTATAGTGCCGCTGCGGTTGGTTTTGGTAATGAGCATCTGCCCGCATTCGGGACAATTCCGTCCCACCGGACGGTCCCAGGAGACGAAATCGCAATCGGGATACCGGTCACAGCCGAAGAATACTCTACCCTTCTTGCTGCGGCGCTCCACGATGTGCCCCGTGTTGCAGGAAGGGCATACCACACCGGTACCCTTGATGATCGGCTTGGTGTTGCGGCATTCGGGGAAGCCCGAGCAGGCCAGGAATTTACCGAAGCGGCCCATTTTGTAAACCAAATGGCGTCCGCATTTCTCGCACAGCTCGTCGGAAACCTCATCCTGGATTTCGATTTCCTTCATTTCTTCTTCTGCAACCTCAAGACGCTTCTCGAAGGACTCGTAGAATCCGCTTAAAACCTTAACCCAGTTCTCGCGGCCTTCCTCCACATGGTCAAGCTCTTCTTCCATTTGAGCTGTAAAACCCACATCCAGAATTTCCGGAAAGAACTCCTCCATCAATTCATTTACAAGCTCACCGATTTCCGTGGGAATAAAGCGTTTTTCCTCAAGAGCCACGTAGCCGCGCTTCTGGATGGTTTCCAGAATCGGCGCATAGGTGCTGGGTCTGCCGATTCCCATTTCCTCCAGTGCACGCACGAGACGTGCTTCCGAATACCTCGGAGGCGGCTGGGTGAAATGCTGCTTGGGCTCGACAGCCTCACGCTTCAGCACATCCTCCTTAGCCAGAGGCGGCAGGAACTTCTCATCGTCCCCTGAAGGTGCCTCCTCATCGCTGCTCTCCACATACACCTTCATAAAGCCGGGAAACTTCACCTTAGATCCGACTGCCCGGAATATGGATTCTCCTGCATGAATGTCCACCGTCATGGTATCCATCACTGCAGAGGACATTTGGCTGGCGACAAAGCGTTCCCAGATTAGCTTATACAGCCGGTATTGGTCGCGGCTCAGGAAACCCTTGACCTCCTCCGGTGTCCTCAGCACGGAGCTGGGACGGATGCCTTCATGGGCATCCTGGGCATTGGCGGCTTTTTTCACATATTGCCGGGGCGTTTCGGGGTAATAGGCCTCGCCATATTTCTCCTGAATGAAGCCCTTGGCTTCCTCCTGGGCCACGGGTGAAATCCGTGTGGAGTCTGTACGCATGTAGGTAATAAGACCTACAATGCCCTCCTTGCCCAGATCGATGCCTTCATACAGCTGCTGGGCCACCGACATGGTTTTGGAGGCGCGGAAATTCAGCTTTCTGGCTGCCTCCTGCTGCATGGTGCTGGTAATAAAGGGGGCGGAGGGGTTCCGGGTCCGCTCCTTCTCCTTTACCTCGGATACAATAAATTCTGCACCCTCCAGGCCTTGGAGTATAGCTTGAACCTCTTCTTCCTTATGGAGCTCCTGTTTATGCCCGCCTGTGCCGTAATACTTGGCCTCGAAGCTGTTGGCTCCGGACTTGAGCTGTACAGTAATGCTCCAGTATTCCTCCGGGATAAAAGCCTTGATCTCGTCTTCACGGTCGTTGATCAGCTTCACGGCTACGGATTGCACCCGGCCGGCGGACAAGCCCTTTTTAACCTTTTTCCACAACAGCGGGCTGATCTTGTAGCCTACCAGCCGGTCCAGAATCCGTCTGGCCTGCTGGGCGTTGACCAGATCCTTATTGATCGGCCGGGGAGTTTTGAAGGCGTCCTTCACAGCCTGCTTGGTAATCTCATTAAACACTACCCGGCATTCCTCCGTGTCATCCAGGTCCAGATAATGGGCCAGATGCCAGGCAATCGCTTCCCCTTCGCGGTCAGGGTCAGCCGCCAGATAAACTTTTTTCACTTTTTTGCGGGCATCCTTCAATTCCTTGAGAATGTCCCCCTTGCCGCGGATGGTAATATATTTGGGTTCAAAATTATTGTCGAACTCGACGCCCATTTGGCTCTTTGGAAGGTCGCGGATATGGCCCATGGAAGCCTTCACGATATATTTGCTGCCTAGGTACTTACCGATGGTTTTGGCTTTGGCGGGCGATTCCACAATAACTAGCGAGTCTGCCATTTGCCTTCCTCCCCCCTGGATATTGGAGTATATCCTGCTTACGTTTATGATAGAAGCATATAGAAGGAGCCTGGCAGTTGCCCGATCCTCTTCTTCAAAGTCAAAGATAACAGAATTGAATGCAAATGTCCAAAATTTGTTTGCAAGCGCTCTATCAGCTCATCGATGGAGGCAGGACCATCCGCCAATACCGCCACCACCCGCTCCTCCCCAGCCGTTAATGCTGGAGTGTATTCCCTAGTGTACGCCATCGTCTCCAGGCTATTCCGGGCAATGCCGGGCAAGTGCTGAAATTCCTTGAGAATATCCTCGGCGGAAGTGACTAGCTTGGCCCCGTCATCCCGTATCAGCTCATGGGTGCCCCTGCTTTTGGGCGATGTAATCTGACCCGGAACGGCAAAGACATCCCTGTTCTCACTTTCGGCATACT
>JAQSYT010000394.1 GCA_029256065.1 Paenibacillaceae bacterium | reverse complement strand
TGTGGGACTTGTATGATGCGATGATCGGCGGTATTCCGGAGGATTGTCTGGTGAAGGATCTGGTTTGCGGCCACGGGCGGGTGCTGGTGGAAAGCGAGCTGGGGTTTGGCTTCAGCGGCATTGTAAGCGGGCGGACCAGACCGGTGGGCCTGCTCTCCAAGCTTCCCGGCACGAAGCTGAGGGATTTGGCCGCGTGTGTCAAGTCCTGGAATCTGGAGGAGGCCAGTGTGGGGCAAGCAGCCATCAACGCCTATTACAACGCGCTTCCGGTAGCGATGGGGAATGGAGTGCCGGTGTCCCATGTCCGGTTTGCAGAGGACCGGATTCATGACCCGTTTATCTCCTACCAGAATGCTATCCGGGGCAAAAAAGTGGCGGTGGTGGGTCATTTCCATTATCTGGACCAGCTGTTCAGGCCTGTCTGCGATTTGTCTGTGCTGGAATTCGTCCCGCAGGAGGGGGACTACCCGGAATGGGCGGCGGAGGCTTTGCTGCCGGAGGCGGAATTTGTTGTCATTACAGCGGTGGCGCTGATTAACAAATCTCTGCCGCGGCTGCTGGCTCTTGCCAAAGGAGCCAAGGTGGTGCTGGTAGGACCATCCACTCCCATGGCACCGGTGCTCCGGGAATTCGGTGTTTCGGATTTATCCGGCATTGTCATCAAGGATGGAGAGAAGGCCAGGCGGATCTGCTCCGGCCAGGAGAATCTGAAGATTTACAGCTCCGGGCAGAAGGTCAGCCTGCGGTTTAGTTGAGGAAGTGGGCTCGGACCAAGTGATAGAATTTGGGAGGGGGTACATCATGCAATTCTCATGGAATGAGGAAACCATTGCCTGGTTCAAGTCGGCCAGCAACTATACGGATTTTCACCGGAAGCTGGCAGACCGTCTGCAGGAGACAGTCAGAGGGGCGGAGGTGGTGTACGATATTGGCTGTGGCCTGGGGCTGTTGTCACAAGAGCTTGCGGGAGCGGTGGGCAGGATTGTCTGCGTGGATATCAATCCGCAGGCGCTGTCCTCCGTGAGGCGTGACGCTGCGGCCAAAGGAATCGGTAACATTTCCACACTGCTGGGAGACTGCTATACGACAGAGCCGGTATGCGACGTGGTGCTGATGTCATACTTCGGCAGCAGCTCGCTGGATTATTTTCTACCTTACTGCAAGAAGCTCATCTCCATTGTGGATTTGGATGAACGGAGCAGCCTGAGCGGCAATAGTCTCTCAGGCGCCAAGCGGAAGCGGCAGACAGCCGACAAGCTGGAGCGGCAGCTGAAGGAGGCCGGGAGGAGCTATACCATGGAGGCGCTATCCCTGGAATTCGGCCAACCCTTCACCTCCAAGGCGGATGCCATGCGTTTCCTGCAAATCTATTACCATTGCAGCCCGGTGGAAACCGAGGCCTTTATCGCCGGACGGCTGGTGCAGGCCGAGCAGACTCCCTATGAATATTATCTGCCCTACACCAAAACCATGGGTGTGTTCCGCATTGAAGGAGGAGTGTCCGCATGCATGTGTTCCTGACAGGAGAGATTCAGATTGGCAAAAGCACCGTCATCCATAAGGTGGTGGAAAGTCTGAACATCAGACCGGGCGGTTTCGTAACAGGCTTCAGACGGTTGAGAACGGACCCCAACCGGAGGCTTTGCCTGAATCCGGCCTGGGAGGAGCCATCATATGACGAGGCGCATGCGGTAGCCAGATTCGGTGAAGGGCTGCCGCCACGGCCGGACTCCATTGCCTTCGACCAACTGGGCTGCGGTTATCTGGCGGCTTGCCGGCCCTGGGCGCAGCTGCTGTTGATGGATGAGCTAGGCCCGCTGGAGCGGGCTGCGGTTCATTTTCAGAAGGCCGTTCTGCAAGCGCTGGACGGCAGCATTCCGATCCTGGGTGTGCTGAAGAAAGCTGGCCACCCCTGGATGGATGATATTATCCGCCACCCGTCCGTGACGGTGATCCAGGTGACCGAAGCCAACCGGGACCACCTGCCGGAACAGCTGGCAGCGCAGTTCCGGACTAGGCTTGCTCCGGGTAATAAATCACCATACTCAGCCTGACTGTATCACTCCCCGAATTGTGATAAGAATGGGACCTGTCCGCCATAAAGCGGATGGCGTCCCCTTTTTTGACGGTATATTCCTCCTGGTTAACCCGGATGGTCAGTTCCCCCTCGAATACCGTAACGGATTCCTCCGTACCCTCCCTATGGGGTTCTGAGCTCAGATACCCGCCTTTGTCCATCTCGATGCTGTACATTTCATAGCGCCTTTTCTCGTCAAACGGAAAATAGGGATAATAACGGCATTTGCCGTTATCCTCCACCAGCACCTGAACCTGGTCTGCAGAAATAACAGCCGCATCCGGTACCGGCTCATTGATAAGAGAGGTAAAGCTGGTCTTCAGGCCGTTGGCAATTTTCCAAACCGTATTAATGGTAGGGTTGGATTCTCCCCGCTCAATTTGCCCCAGCATCGTTTTGCTGACTCCGGTCAGCTCTGCCACCTTGTCCAAGCTTAACCGCATCCGGTCCCGAAGATTCCTCAGATTTTTGGCCAATACCACATTAATCTCGTCCACTTTTCTGCCCCCTATTGTGCTTTATAGCGTTCATAATATATAATATGACGTACTTGGACGTTATCGCGTTCGTTTTGTATATTATAACATATGAATGAGGTGAAATGAGATGTTTTCCACCGGCTTTTTTATGTATGTATTCGTATCTTCTTTTACTCCCGGGCCAAACAATATTATGAGCATGAACAATGCAAGCAAATTCGGTTTTGCCGGAACCGTCCGGTTTGTTTTAGGTGCAGCCTCCGGTTTTTTCCTGATTTCATTGTTATGCGGGTTATTCAATGTGCTGCTGCGGCAATATATCCCGTCCCTTGGAGGGGTGATGAATGGGCTCGGCTGTTTGTATATGCTTTTTTTGGCCTATGCCATCGCCACAAGCAAGCCTGGGAAGGAAGGGGAAACACGGGAGCTGAACAGCTTCCGTGCAGGTGTAGCACTTCAATTTTTGAATGCCAAGGGAATCCTATACGCACTTTCGGCTATTTCCACCTTCGTCATGCCCTTCGACGATTCCTTCCGGACCTTGTTCCTCACTGCCTTGATTCTCGGGGGAACAGCGATCCTCTCAGCCGGATCATGGGCGCTCTTCGGAGGCATCTTCAGCCGGTTTTTGAGTATGCACCGGCGACCGTTCCAGGCGGCAATGGCGCTTCTTCTGGTGTACGGTGCGGTTTCGGTTTATTTGTAGCCTCTGGAAAGCCGGACCAGACGCTCCGGGTCCAGCACCTTGATGGTTCTGTGGCGCATACTGATGATGCCTGCCTGCACCCAATGGGCCAGCTTCCGGCTCAGGGTTTCCGGCGAGGTACCCAGCATGGCGGACAAATCCTTTTTGGAGGCAGGAAGAATCACGTCGGAGGAGAGGCTTGTTCCGGGTTTATCCTGGCAATGGACTAAAAGCTTGGCCAAACGCTGTTCGACATCCAGCACAACATTGTTGCAAGATAGGCCCCTCCCGCCAATTGTTAGGTGTCTTAAGGCTACATGCACCGGCACATGCCCATTGTGACGGGTGTCACATTTTAGACTCCAAACTTGATTTGGATCAAGGCGCATTCCGGAAAACTATGGCATGATGGGTCTGGATAGAGATATGCAGGGGAGGGGAAGGGATTATGAAGTCTTTCACATTTTCAGATATGGGCTCCATCACCAGAACCCAATTGGGGGATCAGGTGCCATTGGAGCTGTTCCGTACGATCCGGCTGATCGGGTTATACCAAGGACTGCCCATGGGCGGCAAAGGCACCACGCTTACGGTAGGGCGCAAGATTGGGGAAAGTCTGCCGGTCAACAGTCTGGAGGAGCTGCTTAAGCTGATCCAGGATTTGAAGATCGGCATTCCGCAGGTTCTGTCCCGGGAAGAGGGCTTAATCCGTGTTGCCATGGATGATTGCTTCTGCAAGGGGCTTCCGGTGATGGACGAAAAAATGGTCTGTGACCTGGAGGGTGCCATCATGGAGGGGGCCTTAAGCCGGATCTGGGGCAAACGGGTCAATGTCCGGGAAACCAAATGCAATGTCAGCGGGCATGAGCATTGCGAATACGAAATCCGCTTCTAACTTTATTTTAGATAATGAATAATTAATGATATAAATCAAAGAAAAACCGCCAAAGCTCCGGCGGTTTTTTGGTTATCCCAGTTTTTAATAGGCGGTTACGCCCAGCTTGTTGATAATTTCTTCAATAAAGAAGGGCTCGTCCTCCGGTGTCCGGGAGGTAATGAGATTGCCGTCCACCTTAACCGGCTGATCCAGATAGCTGCCTCCCGCGGCAATCACCTCTTGGGCGATGCCGGGGTAGGAGGTCAATACCTTATCCCTCAAAAGACCGGCTTCGGCCAAAAGCTGGGGACCGTGGCAGATGGCGGCAATGGTAATACCCGCCTTGTCGGCTTCCTGTACAAATTTGATCATATAAGGATCATGCTTCAGCTTCTCCGGGGATTTGCCGCCGGGAATGATAACGGCTTCGTAATCGGTTGCGTTGGCCTCCTTGGCGGACAGGTGGGAGGTATAGGTTATGGTGCCCTTTTTGCCATGAAGCTCTTCATTCCCGTTCGCACTGATAATAACGGCATCATTGCCGTTCTTGGTTATGGCCTCATAC
>JAQSYT010000393.1 GCA_029256065.1 Paenibacillaceae bacterium | reverse complement strand
AAAGTGTAGACAATCTCGGCGCACTGGCCATGGACGCCAACGTCAGCTTCCTGGCCCTGCCCCTCAATAACGCAGTGGTCATGTACAACAAGGGCATGGAGCTGGCTCTGATGAATGTGAATACATGGTCCGTGATGAGCATGGTCACCACAGATCCTGCGGTGAAGGAATGGAAGGATCTGAAGGGCTCCACCCTGTATGTTCCCATGAAGTCCTCTCCGGTGGACTATATCACCCAGACGTTCCTGAAGCATAACGGGCTGGTGCCGGAGCAGGATATCACCCTGCAATACACCCAACTGGCAGAGGGTGCACAGCTTCTGTTGTCCGGCAAGGCCTCTACCATCGTCAGTATTCAGCCTCAGATCACCGCGATCCAAATGAACAACAGCCAGGTCCGTTCCATTGTGGATTACAAAAAAGAATGGCAGTCCGTAACCGGACTCAAAACCGACCTGCCCAATGCCGGGTTGGCCACCAAACGCTCGGTCATCGCCAAGAATCCGCAGCTTGTCTCCCACTTCCAGCAGGAATACAAGAAGGCCTTGGAATGGACCCTGGCAAATCCCAAGGAAGCAGCCCAATTGGCTAACCAATACTTCAGGCTGGATGCCCAGGTTGTGGAAAAAGCGATTCCCCATATGGCATTGGACTTCGCTGCCGCCTGGGATAGCCGGGAGGTACTGACCACCTATTACCAAACACTGTTCGATTACAGCAAGGACAGCATTGGGGGCAAGCTTCCGGATGAGCAGTTCTATTACCGCCCTTAGCAAAAAAGGAATCACCCTTGCCCTGCTGCTTATTCTCTGGCAGCTTCTGGCCTCACAGATGAAGCCCTTTATCCTGCCTGGCCCGCTTGATACGCTCCAGGCGGCTGCTGCCTATTTGGGGGATGCCGACTTTTATCATGCTCTCTACCGGACTCTGCTGAAGCTTGCCATCAGTATGGTTTGCGTGCTGCTCCTGGGCGGCGGCTTGGGGCTTGCCACCGGCCTCCGCCCCCGTTGGAAGCCTTATGTGGAGCCGGTAATGGACATGATGCAATCCATCCCGCCCATTGCCTGGCTGGGCATCGCCATTATCTGGTTCGGGCTTACGGACGCCCCTTCCATTTTCATTATTGTGCTGTCTACAACTCCTGTGCTTTATACCAACCTGTATGAGGGCTTCCGGGATATTGACGGCAAGCTGATCCGTATGGCCAAGGTATTCAATATCCCCCGGAGGAAAGTGGTGCAGCGTATTATTCTGCCGTCGCTTCGCAATTACTTGAAATCAGGGATGATTACCTCAGCGGGTTTGGGCTGGAAGCTGGCGGTTATGGCGGAGCTCTTGACCTCTGTGGACGGAATCGGTGGACTTCTATCCGATGCCAGAACCAACCTGGACACCAAGAAGGTATTCGCACTGGCGCTGTTTATGGCGCTGTTCTGGAATTTGATCAAGCTGCTTCTTGCATTTCTGTTCCGCAATAAAACGGGCTCCCCCTCCCAATTCCATTCATAAGGAAGGTTCCCATGCTTCTTTCACTATCCAATGTTACGAAGTCCTATTCGGGAGCCACCGTTCTGGACAAGATCAACCTCACCGTTGAAAAGGGCAAAATCGTCTGTATCCTTGGCCCGTCAGGCTCGGGCAAGTCAACCCTGCTGAATATTCTGTCCCAGGCGGAGCCTGCGGACTCCGGCGAACTGGCTGTGCATGGCGACGTGAAGATTTCCTACGTCTTCCAGGAGGATTGTCTGTTGCCCTGGTCTACCGTGGGCGAGAATATTGCCTTTGTCCAACAGATTCCGGTGAAGCAGGATATTCTCGCTTTACTTGAGGAAGTGGGGCTGGCGCCATACATTAACCACTACCCCCATCAGTTATCAGGTGGAATGCGCCAACGGTGCTCCATTGCCCGTGCCTTCTATTACGGCGGAAATCTGCTGCTCATGGACGAGCCGTTCCATTCCCTGGACTACCATCTGCGGTTTGAGCTGGTGCAGAAGCTGATTGCACTGTGGGAGCGCAGCCGGTGCTCCATTGTGCTGGTAACCCATGATATAGACGAGGCCCTGCTGCTCGGAGACGAAATTCTTCTGATGTCCAAACGCCAAGCCACCATTGTAGAACGGATAGCCATTGATATCCCTCAGGGAAAGCGTGTCCTGGCGGATCCGGAGCTTTTGAATTGCAGGTCGGATATTTTGAAGCAAATGCTCACAATTTAATAGGTAAGCAAACGTCCCCGTTCAGGCAATGACATTCTGCTTGAGCGGGGATTTTTCCTAAGGGGAGAAATACCCATCCGGTGTCCGGCTCTAGTGCTTTTCTCATGGAAAACCCTTTCATTCGAGGATGATTTCTGTTACTCCCGATTCATTTTTGGAATTCATCTAATGAAAGCTGCACATTATACCGAAAATTTTTCATGCTTTTATGTTCAGCACATATCTGAAATCCCGGATTTATATGCCAAAATACATAAGAGGCTGTCAGGAAGACGTATTCCGTGACAGCTCTAAGAACCTCGGGAGGTAGCTTACATGCCGGCCAAAGAGTATGAAGAATTAATCGGGAAACAACTGACAGCGAGTATTTACGGGGCTAAGGGAACCATGCTTATCGGCGAAGGAACCATTCTCCTGCAAAGCCATATTGAGAAGCTGGCCAATTTCAAAATTAAAGCTGCAGACGTGGAGGCAGTGGAGGTACAAGAGCCGGAGCCGGAATTGGAACCGGAGCTGGAGGTTAGCGGGGGAAGTGCCGTTGACACTCAAGAAAAAGCAAGGCTGGCGGGGGAGCATCTGAACCACATCGACTTCTTCGTTCATCAGAACAGCATTGTTCCTCTTGAAGAGGTGGAAGAAAAAATCCTGCCCTATATCCGTGAAACCGCCATGCGGTACAATGTGTTCCAAGTGTTCTCCGAGCTGAAGAACCAGGGGGATTACCGGTACAAGCAGATTTTGGGCGTTGCCGTAATGGCCACGGCTCTGGGCAAACGGCTTCAAATGGAAGAGGAGGAACTTGCCCTCTTATCCACCGCCGCCATCCTGTATGATATCGGCTCCGTCCAGCTGCCCTCGTCCCTCATTAATAAGTCTGCCAGATTCGACACCCATGATTATGCGATCATGAAGCAGCATACGGTGCTGGGGCATGAACTCTTAATCAAGTCAGGCGTGGACCCGCGGATCGCCGCTGTTGCCCTGGAGCATCACGAACGGGAGGACGGCAGCGGCTATCCTAAGGCGCTGAAGGGGGAGCAGATTGGCCGGTTAAGCAAAATTATCGCATTAGCCGACGTCTACATGGCCCTCACCTCAGACCGTCCCCACCGGCCTGCGTTCACCTTTTTTGATGCCGTCAATGAAATCCACCAGCAGATCATCTACAACCGGCTGGACTCGGTCATCGGCTTTACCTTCCTGGATCTGATCCTGTCCAAACAAACCGGCTGCGATGTGATTCTCTCCGATGACCGCAGAGGAAAAATTCTGCTGACGAATGTGAATTACCCTACACAGCCCCTCATTGTGCTGGAGAACAACGAGTTTATGGACCTGAGCAAGGTACAGGACGTGAGGATTAAAGAAGTGGTGGGGTGAGCAAGCATACCGCCGATTTCATAAATGAAGCCTGACCGTTTGCCCCTATCCGTCACCGGATAGGGGCTGTTTGCTCTATTCCTTATCTTAAAGGGCCGTTCCCTTGGTTGGCACATACAACCGGGACATATCCACGCCCTCCAGTTCAAGCAATTTCACCTTCGTGCTGATCCCTCCGGCATAGCCTGTTAAGCTGCCGCTTGTCCCTATAACCCGATGACAAGGAATCACAATAGATATGGGATTATGGCCGACAGCCCCGCCTACTGCTTGACTGGACATAGTTGCCCTGTTCAGTTTGACTGCGGCTTTTTTGGCAATATCGCCATAGGTGATTACCTCCCCATATGGGATTTCACATAAAATCGTCCATACGGTTTGACGAAATTCACCTCCAATGGGGGCCAACGGCAATTCGGAAATGGAGGGTTTTTCACCTGCAAAATATTTGTCCAGCCAATTTTTTGCCGCGTCAAATACCGGCATATCATCCTTTGCAATCATTTTCGCAGATATCCCAGCACCGTGATATTTTTGCCCTTCATTCCATACACCAACAAGATTGCCGCCGTCACACGCAAGCGTAATGCCACCAACAGGTGACAGATAGGATGTTGAATAGTACATCTTGAACCTCCAGCTAAAGAGTGCTTGAAGCTTGACTTACCCGGGATGCCAGCAGATCAACGTCAACCGTGGAGCCTTTTTTAAGCTTTACGGTTTTGCGTTCCGGAGGTCCGTCGAACATTCCCTCTGGAAGCTCTAATCCGCTTGCATTAAAAATGGTAAAACTAACGGCATCCTTGGAAATGGAGATGACAGCAGCGTATTTGCCATCCTTCAAAAAATGGGGTTTCTTGTATTGGATACGCTCCTGCACATCAGGAATTGCACGGTGGACAAGCTCGCGCAGTTGAACAGCCAGTTCCTTTTTCCACGGTTCTTCAACCGCTTCAATATAGTCCACTACTTCCTGATTCATCATATTCACTCCCTTAACGTGAGCTTTCAGAAAATACCCGCGGGTACTCCCCTAGGGCGTGTTTGCAAACACGCCCTAGCAATATATTAGCAAACGAACTCTA
>JAQSYT010000392.1 GCA_029256065.1 Paenibacillaceae bacterium | reverse complement strand
CCCGGACAGCAGGCTCCAGCACCTCCAGCTTCCGCTCCAGCTCCTCCTGATATTTCACCCGTACCGGCTCGGGTACAATGTCGCCGGTAGCCACCGACGCAACCATGGTTAGAAGAGCGTCAACACCCAGCTTGCTGCGGGCGGAAATAGCAGCTACGGGAACCCCCAGTCTGCGGCTGAGCAGTGCCGTATCCACATGGATGCCCAGTCGGGAGGCCTCATCAATCAGATTAATGCAAACCACCACCCGGCTGGTCATTTCCAGCACCTGCAGGGCCAGATTCATATTACGCTCCAGAGAAGTGGCGTCCAGCACGACAATGGTGACATCCGGTTCCTCGAATACGATAAAATCCCGTGTCACTTCTTCGTCCTTCGAATTGGAAAACAGGGAATAAGTGCCCGGCAGATCAATCATCCGGAAATCCAGTCCGTTGTGGGTAAAATCCCCCTGGGCCAAATCGACGGTTTTGCCCGCCCAATTGCCCGTATGCTGGCGGAGCCCCGTAAGCAGGTTGAACAAGGTGCTTTTACCTGTGTTGGGGTTGCCGGCCAATGCCACCGTGTAAGTTGCCATTATTCCCCGCCTCCCATAATCGTTCCGTATATGAGCGAGCTCTCTTCTTTCCGCAGAGCTATTGTTGTGTTGTTGACACGGAAGGCAACAGGATCACCCAGCGGGCTTCTCTGCAGCACCTCCACCTCATTCTGGGGAACAAAACCCAGGTCCAGCAGCCTCCGGCGCATTACACCCTGGACTTCTATCCGGGTTAAAAGCAGGACACTGCCCATTTTCGCCTCAGACAGCGGTATGTTTGTCGTCATTTTTGATTCCCTCACTTTCCAATGGGACAAAGAGTTTGCCGTGTGCAACATTTACCCTAAAAAAAACCGGTTCAAACCGTGTATTAAAAAATAGTTACCAGCAGTGTATGATTTAACTTGATTATATGCCACTGTCAAGTTTTCCGCAACTAAAAGATTTGCCCGTATGCAATATTTAAATACTTTTTATAATGTAGGCTTGTTTATAATTTAATGAAAGCGATCCCACTAATCACCCCATCAAATACACAAAGCAGCATGTGCAAAAATCACTGGACAGGAACAGGTTGTTGGGCGTATATTGGTGCTGTGAAAAAAATAACTTCATACAAGATCTTCGGGGTGAGGTGAAATTCCTGACCGGCGGTAAGGCTCCCAGGAGCTTAAGCCCGCGACTCCCGATGGTCCGCTTCAAGCGGATCGCGGGACTGATCTGGTGTAATTCCAGAGCCGACGGTAAAGTCCGGATGGAAGAGGATCAAAGATTGAAGCACGCTTCTATCGACAAGAGCTGCCGTTTCTATGAATGGGTTCTTGGTGCTGCGCGATTCGACCCGCCCCCGACTTGCCTGTTATACAGGTGCCGGGGGCTTTTTGTCCACATCAGAATGAAATTCTGATTGGCGATAAAAACTTCCACTAAACGCGGTCGCTCATCCCCGGAATACTCCGATAAGAGTTTTTCTCATCTTACATCGAGGATTTGTATAGAAAAGGAGTTTGAAATGAGTCAACAAGTAGCTTCGTTGTCAGGCAAACCATTCCGCGGAGGCTTCTGGCTGGTGCTGCTGGGTGCTGCTCTGTGGGGCATCGACCCGCTGTTCCGGATTATTCTGCTGAAATCCATGTCCTCATCCCAAATCGTGCTGCTGGAGCATGTCGTGCTCTTTTTGGCGGCAGCGCCGGTGCTTTGGAAGCGCCGTTCGGAGCTCAGATCTATCCGTCTCCGGCATCTGGGCGCCCTCTTGGTTGTATCCTGGGGCGGTTCAGCTGTGGCTACCATCCTGTTTACCAAGGCGCTTGTTTCCGGCGACCTTAACATGGTTCTGCTGCTGCAGAAGCTGCAGCCGCTGTTCGCTATCGGCCTGGCCGCATTGGTTCTGAAGGAGCGTCTGCCGCGGAACTTCGGCCCGCTGCTTTTGTTGGCGCTGGCAGGCACCTATCTGCTCACCTTCGGCTGGACACTGCCCTTCGGTCATGCCGGAGCCTTCATCGGAGTAAGCAGCGTGATGGCATTGGGCGCAGCCGCTTTATGGGGAGGCTCCACCGTTATGGGCCGGTATTTGCTGGGCACCCTGCAGTATGAGACGGTAACCTCCCTGCGCTTCGTGATGGCGCTGCCGCTCCTGTTTGTCATTGCCCAGATTGAGAGACAGCCTTGGCAGCTGGACAATGGCCACGGCGGTTGGGGGCTGGTAGCGCTAAACCTGCTGCTGCAGGCTCTGCTGCCCGGATTGCTCAGCATGCTGCTTTATTACAAGGGCCTGGAATCCACTAAGGCGTCCTACGCCACACTGGCAGAGCTCAGCTTCCCCATGACCGGCGTTCTGATTAACTGGGTTGTATACCACCAGGTGATTACCCCTGCCCAATTCATCGGCTTCACTCTGATTTGGGGGGTCCTGTTCATTATTTCAAACCAACGGGCACAGCAGGAGCCGGCGGTCAAGGTTCAAACCAAAGCAGCGTAGGGTGTGTGAAGCACACCCATCCTTCACTTTTCGCACAAAACAAAAGAAACCGGGCCTGCACCGCATCGGCGGCAGCTGCCCGGTTTCTTTTGCTATTTAGGCCCTTTTACGGGGGCTCCCCCGAAAGCCGGAGTCACTTCGAAGCATCACTTCATTTTTGGCGGTTACTTATCTGCGGTGTGGTCGTTTAGACCTTGGCGGGCCCAGAATCTCCGACCATACTACCGCTCTGGCAAGATCCTCACCTTCCGGCTTCCACCCGCCGTCTGTGTGTGCTGCCGATTCCCTGCCGCCTATATTCAGTTCACCATCCCGGGCAGCCAAGCCGAAAACTGCCGTACGGCCTGTACCCGGTGCCGGGAACGGGCTGCCCCGTTGTACAGCCGCAGCCGTCCCGCTCCGTTTCGGCTCCGACCAGCCGGCCGCTCCCTGGGAATCGGCCTCCTCTTCTTCCTGGCGGATTTTGCTGCGCTCCGTTTCGGCTCGCTCTTCCCGCCGCCACGCTTCCTGCTCCCGTTCAATTTCCTCCTGCCGTCTCTTCAGCTCATGATCCGCTTCCCACGGATTTGCCTCCGCTTTTCTGGCAGGCTTCTTTGCCCCGCCCTGCCCACCTCCAAAAGTCGGCATTGGGCTTAATGACCTGGGCTGCTTGGGCTTTTCCTGTTGGGGGCTGCCGGGACCGTTGAATTTCTTGAATAGGGAGAACAGCCCAGCCAGCACGACAATTAAAAACGGCAGATTACCCGCCAGGGTTGACAGAAACTCCATGTTCCCACCTCTCTTCCCTGACCCCTCTTAACGACTGCGGCGAAATAAGTAGCGCTAATTTCCTTGCAGCTCCTTACTCCTTCTCCGGCTTAACGGGATCATTAACCTTGCCGATGGAGCCTCTCATTTGGGTGTCTGCCTCCAGGTTCTTCAGGTTCATGTAATCCATCACACCCAGCTTGCCGCTTTTGAGGGCATCCGCCATGGCAAGAGGCACCTGGGACTCGGATTCCACCACCCGGGCCCGCATTTCCACAACCTTAGCCCGCATTTCCTGCTCCTGGGCCACCGCCATTGCCCGGCGTTCCTCGGCCTTGGCCTGGGCGATCCGCTTATCCGCTTCCGCCTGCTCTGTTTGGAGCTGGGCGCCGATGTTCTTGCCGATATCCACGTCCGCAATATCAATGGACAAAATCTCAAAGGCCGTTCCGGCATCAAGCCCTTTACCCAGCACCGTCCGCGAAATCATATCCGGATTTTCCAGTACGTCCTTATGGGAATTGGAGGAGCCTACAGTCGTAACGATACCCTCGCCGACCCGGGCGATAATGGTTTCTTCGCCTGCACCGCCCACCAGCCGGTCGATGTTGGCCCGGACCGTTACCCGTGCTTTTACCTTCACTTCAATACCGTCCTTGGCCACGGCTGCCACAATGGGTGTTTCAATAACCCGGGGATTAACACTCATTTGCACCGCCAGCAGCACGTCCCGGCCTGCCAAATCGATGGCTGCCGCCCGTTCGAAACCGAGAGGGATATCGGCCCGCTGGGCCGCAATCAGCGCATTGACCACACGGTCAACATTGCCGCCAGCCAAATAGTGACTTTCCAACTGGTTGATATTCAGTCCCAAGCCTGCTTTGTTAGCCTTGATCTGGGGATTCACGATCCGGCTGGGCGTAACCCGCCGCAGGCGCATAGCCACCAGGGTAAAGATCCCCACCTTGACCCCGGATGCCAACGCCGAAATCCAGAGCATAAAGGGGAAAAAGCTGAAAAATACAGACAGCACGATAATTACCAGCGCAATTACCACAACACTCATTACCATTGGATCAAGCGGCATACGGTTAGAGCCTCCTAAACATTATTTTGTACTCACACTTCCTGCCCGCTGACGACTACGCGTCCGCCTTCCACAAGCACCACAGTGACCGGCTGGCCCTGCCCGATAAATTCACCGGCTGTGACCACATCTACCCTTTCGCCGTCGAACACTGCTGTTCCTGCCGGCCGCAGCGGAGTCAGCGCCTTACCGGTTTTGCCGAGAAGATATTCCTTCACCGGCTGGGATACATAACCCAGCTCCGTCTTCAGCTCATCCTTCAGAATAAACTTGTTCCAGATCCCCCTTTTCCGGAAGGCGTAAATCACGAAGCCTGCCAGCACCATGGCCAGAATGAAGCC
>JAQSYT010000028.1 GCA_029256065.1 Paenibacillaceae bacterium | reverse complement strand
GCCGGGAGGAGCTGCGGCGGATTTATCCGAAGGAATGGTTTGTCCAGGCCCCCTATATTTTGGGGGTGTGCGCTTTGCCAGGCAAGGCTTGGGTCAGACGGGACGGCAAAAATTATTCGGATGTGGATGTATCCATTGTGATGGATCATATGATTCTGGCTGCCAGCGCCCAAGGGTTAGGCACCTGCTGGGTAGGTGCCTTCGATGCCGGCATAACCAGAGAGATTCTCGGCTTGGACGAGGAGCTGGAGCCAGTGGCCTTCACCCCGTTGGGATATCCGCTTGACGCTCTTGCAGGCAAGGTCCGCAAACCGTTGGAGGAGCTTGTGCTGTACCGTTAATCCTGCTCCGGCGGCCTGGACTGCGGTTTATACCCGCCGGGCTGCTGTCTTTTTTTCGTTCAGCTTTGTAAAAGATGTGTAAAAAGCCTAATCGGGAACCAGCCCGATTCCGATAAAGAAGGATGTGGAAAAACGCGGATAGTCCGGAGTTGTTTCCAGGCAGATGTCGGTTGCAGCAACACGAAGACAAAAGGGAGATGAATTCATGCAATTGAAACGCATCATGCTGGTTATGTTGTTACTTGCCCTTATAACCAATACGATCGGCCTCGGCGGTACAGCCGTATTGGCTGCTACTACATCAGAGGAAATTTCCAGCCTTGTGCTGAACAAAAATGAGTTGACCATGGAAGTGGGCGACACGGCTGCGCTGACGGCTACTGCGGTTTATGTCAGCGGCTCTACCGCCACCGTTACAGTTAAGACCGAATGGAATTCCGGCACCCCCGGAGTAGCCACCGTCTATGCCGGTACAGTCACAGCCAAGTCCGAGGGTAAAGCGGTTATTACCGCCACCTATCTGGGACAGACAGTGGTTGTGAATGTCACCGTTGTGAAGCGTGTCCGGACTCTGGTGAAGGACAAGCAGACTGTGGACCTCCGCAAGGGTGAGTCCGAGCAGGTGACACTGACTGCTTACTACGATGACGGAACCACTGAGGATGTAACCAAAAAAGCGGATTGGAACAGCGACTCCAGCTCCGTTGCAACAGTAGTCAATGGCCTGGTTAAAGGACAAAATTCCGGCAAGGCTGTGGTTACGGCTTCATATAACGGGCAGTCCGTTTCCATACCGGTGAATGTGGAGATTGTAAAGCGGATTGACCCTAACAAACGGGAGCTGTCCCTTCTATTGAATGAAAGTGAAGAGCTGACCCTTACCGCCACTTATCCGGACGGTACCACCACCGATGTGACTGAGATGGCTGACTGGGAGTCCGAGGACCCGGATATTGCCGATGTCATTAAGGGCCAAGTGAAGGGCTACGGCTCCGGCCAAACAGAAATTACCGCTACATACGGCACCAAAACCACCACTATCCTGGTGGACGTGGATTTGGCGGTAAAGCTGAGTCTGAATAAAACCAGCCTTTTCTTAAAAAAGGATACCTCCGAGGATTTGGTTCTAACCGCTGCCTATGCGGACGGTACAACCGACAACGAACTGGCCTCCCGGGCCACCTGGACCACCAGCGATCCTGCGGTGGCTACGGTGACTAAAGGGAAGATTATTGCCAACGGCACAGGGGAAGCCACCATTACTGCCAAATACGTGGATAAATCCGTATCTGTGGTAGTGGATGTGGGTGTGGCCCGCCTGTTGACGGTGGACAAGGAGGAGCTGTTCCTCCAGGCCAAACAAACGGACAAGCTGATGCTGACTGCTACCTATGCGGACGGGAAAACCGAGGATGTGACGGAAAAAGCGGAGTGGGCCACTGCCGATTCCTCCATTGCCTATGTGCAAAAGGGCTCCGTTACCACGTACAAAGCGGGCAAAACGGAAATTACCGCCACCTACGGCGGCAAAAGCATCAAAGTTGCTCTGTCTGTGGACGTGCCCACCAAGCTTTTGCTCAGCACCACTAAGGTCAACTTCCAGATCGGCAGCACGGAGAACCTGAAGCTGGAAGCATTATTCAGCGACGGTACCCAAACAGATGTCACCAGCTTGGCTAAATGGAGCACCAGCGATGATACCATTGCTGATGTGACCAGAGGCGTTGTAGCAGGGATCGGAACAGGGGTTGCCACCATTACGGTGGAATACGGCACCCGCAAAGCTGCTGTGACGGTATCTGTTGGAGTGCTGAAGAGCCTTACTGCTTTAAATGATCAGGAGCTGACCCTCAAAAAGGACGATACACTTGATTTGAAAATTACTGCAGTTTTTACCGACACCACAAAAAGGGATGTTACAGAGGAAGCTGTCTGGACCAGCAGCAACTCCAAAGTAGCCACCATCGATGAAAAGGGCCATCTGATTGCCGTAGCATCGGGAACCGCTACCGTTACTGCAGCCTTCGGCGGAAAAACCACTGAGTTTGACGTGCAGGTGGATACAGCCCAAACGCTGACCGCAAGCCCTACGCTCCTGGTATTCGATTTGGGTGAAGCCAAGGCCATCACCCTTACGGCCAAGGACCGGGACGGCAAATCCATTAATGTGACCACAACGGCTGACTGGACCACCAGCAATGCCTCTATTGCCACGGTGGATAAGGGAGTGGTGACTCCCGTAACCCGGGGTAAGGTGACCATCACTGCTAAGTATGGCGGACAATCCGTCTCCATCTCCGCTGAGATCGGTGTGACCCAGGCGCTGAATGCCAGCAAGCGGGTCATCAACATCAAGTCCGGAGAGAGCATGCAGATTACGCTCAACTCCCAGTTGTCCGACAACACGAAGAAGGATGTGGAAGTTGCGGCGGCAGTATGGAAATCCAATTCCTACACAGTGGCCGATGTAGTGGATGGACTGATTACCGGCATGGGGCCGGGTACAACCACAGTAACGGCGACCTTCGGAGGCAAAAGCGTCACCATCACCGTCAATGTGGACACCCTGAAGTATTTGCAGACGGATCATGTTCTGGTGAATATGACAGCGG
Organism: Paenibacillaceae bacterium; assembly: GCA_029256065.1. Classification (GTDB taxonomy): domain Bacteria; phylum Bacillota; class Bacilli; order Paenibacillales; family NBRC-103111; genus Paenibacillus_AR. The sequence continues at coordinate 20,699 of JAQSYT010000028.1, read as the reverse complement.
GGGGCACCATGAAGGTGACGGCAACAGCCACCTACGCGGACCAGACGGAGGAGGATGTCTCTGTAGCCGGGCAGTGGACTACCTCGAGCATCAAGGTAGCGGATGTGAAGAACGGCGTTATCCGGGCTATCGGCAAGGGCAAGGCGACCATTACCATTACCTACGCCAAAAAGAAAACCTATGTATATGTGACGGTGAATTAAGAAGTTTCTCGCGTCATATAAATAAATGCCCCCGGGGTTAAGGCCCTCGGGGGCATTTTGCTGTGCGATTGTGCTCTCCAGAAGGAGGATAAGGATTGTACAGTTCCGTTACGGGAGTGAAGCATTATCAGGCCCTCTGCAGGGCCTTAAACCGTCCGGGGTAGTTGGTAATAACGGCATCCACACCTGCTGCCGCCATCCGGCGGTAATCCTCGTCGCTGTTGACGGTCCAGGGCCGCACCTTGACTCCCGCCATCCGGGCATTCATGACAATTTCGGGGGTTACCGCCAGGTAATGGGGATGAAGGCTGCGGGCGCCAACGAAGGCGGCGTATTCCCAAGGGCGGTACAGCCCTTCGCTATAAAGCACAGCTGCTTCTAGATCCGAAGCCATTCCGGCCAGCCGGGCAATGCTGTAATGGTTAAACGAGGAAAGCACAACGCGCTTTTCCATGCCGTACTGCCGGACCATCCGTACAACTAGCTCGTCCATACCGTCATAGGGGACAATACCGTTCTTCAGCTCAATGTTCAGCTCCAGCTGTGTGGGTGCCAAGAGCTCCAGCACCTGGGACAGCAGCGGGATGCCCTCGCCGCGGTAAGCCTCCTGGCCGAAGGAGGCGTCCAGTGTGCGCAGCTCCTCCCAGGTGCGGCTGCTCACCGGGCCTGTACCGTTGGTGGTCCTGTCCAGAGTCTCATCATGGATGACCACCACCTGCATGTCTCTGGACAGCTGCACATCCAGCTCGATGCCCTCAGCGCCTTCCTCTACCGCCAGCCGGAAGGCGGCCATGGTGTTTTCCGGGGCATGGCCGGATGCCCCGCGGTGGGCGTAAATCAATGGATACATTGCAGTTCCTCCCTTATCGTTCCATATCAGGCCAGCGGAATGCTCCAATCGGCGGGGGCAATCCAGTCTCCCTTAGAAAACTCCCGGCCTTTCACATCCACAGCGCCTTCATACACCTGAATGAGCAGCCCTTGGGACAGCTCACCGCGGGTGCGGGTGACAGATGCGTTCATAAACCAGTGGAAGCTCTCCTTGGTATAACGGTTGGGCAGATTCAGGTCCTGGTGGGTATGCCCGGAGAAGACGAACAAATTGGGGTAGGGCAGAAGAATCCTGCGGAACTCGCTGGCACGGATCAGCCGGTGGTTGCCTCCCTCGGAGCCGACAGCGGGCAGAGGCTGATGAATAAAGACCAGGGCGGGGCTGCCGTCCGCATGGGGCTTCAGCGTCTCCTCCAGCCAAGCTAACTGCTCATCAGAGTACCAGGCGCCCTCCTGAACATCGGGCTTCTCCTGGACATAGGCATCCTGGGAGACCATGATCAGATGGACACCGTTCACCCAAGCATCCGCATAGGGTTTATCCATACCCATGAATTTCTGGAAGCGGTCCCGGGCACCCTTGTCGGTTTTGCCATTGGGCACCGTTTCGGTGCTCCAGGCCCCTTCCTTGGTCAGCCAGATATCGTAATACTCATGATTGCCCATGTTGGCATACATCGGAGGCAGCTTATACTGGCTGAAGGTGGTCCGAAGCAGCTTGTAGTCCAGCTCCCGGGCATAGGTGGTCAGGTCTCCGCCCAGAACTATAACGTCGGATTTTTCCTTCAGGGAGGTGAGATCCTTGAGGGCGGTGTGGACCTTGTCCACAACAGGCTGGGAATCGATCATGTGGATATCACTGAGCAGAAACACGGTGGCCAAAAGCTTGCCCTTCTCCACGGCTGCCGCCGGTGAGGGTGTAGGGGTGGAGCTGGGAGAGTCAGAAGGGGCTGCAGCTGTGGGGGAGGCTTCCTCCGCGGCATTCACCGGGAGATGGGTCTCACCCGTAAGCTTGCGCATAAACAGCGACCCTGAAGCGGCGAACAGTGCAATGCCGGCCAGGAGCCACTTGACGAAGCTTCTTCGATTCATTGGGTTATCGGCGCCTCCTTGCCCGTTGCAGGCTGTAGATAATTCTATTTTACTTGCTTCGGGGGCGCCAGGCAATTGAAACAACAGATGCAAAAAGAGCCCTTCGTGTGCTTGACGGGCAAGCAGGAAGGGCTTACTTCGGGTTATGTTCGGCTTCATCACGACAAGGGGAAATCATCTTAATGCTTCTGCTCATAGGCATCCAGACGGCTGCGGAGCTCCAGGATTTCCCGGGCCAGCGCCTCTTTCTCGCTGCTCCAGGCTTTCTCCGGTGCTGCGGCAGGCTCCGCCCCGCTAAAGCCGTATGCCCGGGATGAGGGGACATACATGTAGCGGCCGGGCTGCTGAGGCTCCTCTACCGGAAGCATCATGGCTGCCAGAACATACACCAGCAGGAGAAGACCGCCGCTGAAGATAACACCTACGGCAACGCATGCCCGTACCCATGCCGGGTTGACTCCAAGACTGCCGGCAATTCCTCCACATAAGCCGAAAAGCTTCGCGTCCGTCCGTGAACGTTCCAGTCTCATGGCTCAGGCCTCCAGCTCCAGGGGATTTTTGTTCCGCAAAAGGGACAGGCCGTAAGCAATGGCGCCTGCCGCTGCCACGATGGCGATGGTGCCGCCAAACTGGCTCAGTAGCCCGATGCCTCCGGCAAACAGCAGAATGGTGCCTGCTGCCGTCCATTTGCGGGCGATAGCGTAATACCCCAGTGCTGCTGCCGCCAGAGGAAGCAGGAGCCCTTCAGGGCTATGTAAGACCAGGCCAAGCATGCCTGCAAGGATGAGGGAGCCGGCCAGCGCGAGAATCCGGAGCCGGTCTGATTTTCTGGTTTCAGTCATATTGCATTCTTCCTTTCGCCAAGCGCACAGGCTGCTGCTGTGCTTTCTGATCTTATCGTAATGGAAAAACGGATTTTCCAAAACAGTCCCGGGCAGGTAATTGGCACTGGACCTAAGGCGGGGGAGGGCTCAACCCCCAGCCGGTTTCACCCCTGAAAGAAAAAAATTCAGAGCTTTTTTTGAAGCGCTTCAGGTGCGCATAAACCCTTATTTTTGGCGGAAAATAGGCCCGTTTCAGCCCCTCCGTTACCTGTTTTTCGCGCCCAAAAGCGTCTATGAGACTAAAAAAAGGGACGACATTTACCGCCGGATTTGCTATAGTTCATTGGTAGGCTTTTTGGTGGAGTGCTATTTATGCATTGACAAAACACCTATATATTGATTAGAATTTGTTGAGTAACCACAAGATATAGTTTTGATCAGGTGTTTGGAGGGTAAGTATAGTCTAGCGAGCTCTCCGGATTTAAGAGGGAAGCCGGTGTTAATCCGGCGCGGTCCCCGCCACTGTAGCGGTGCTTAACCCGATTGGACTTTTTTGCCACTGGCGTGACGCCGGGAAGGCGTCCTCGGTCCAGCGCACCGGAGCCAGGAGACCTGCCTGATCATGAGCATTTTTTACCCACGGAGGATGGGGCGGTGTTCGAATACCCAGGACATTTCGATGCATGTTTATAAACCGGAGCTTTTAATGGAAGCACGCCGGCGCATGTTTCGAAAAGGGATTTTCTGCAGGAATCCGATGCGTCAGCCTTTGATTCGGGATTCTTCTGCAATCATCCGAAGCGTATTCGCGCGTCTTTCGTCTCCTTATTGGTTGAAGGAGTCGGGGGGCGCCTTTATTTCCCCCTATAACGCAGTTTATTCCCACTACATATCACACTAGGAGATGTTGGAGCTTGATTACCACTATTCGCAAAAGAGACGGCCGTGAAGCACTGTTCGCCATCGACAAGATCACCAACGCCATCATGAAAGCTGCTGTTGCCACCAGGGAGGCCGACCCGGCTCAATCTATGCTCCTGGCCATGAAGGTCATGCAGACGCTGGAAACAAAGGATGGCACAACTGTTCCGTACGTGGAGGAGATTCAGGACACGGTAGAAGAGGTCCTGATGAACGAAGGACTGGTCCATACGGCCAAGGCCTATATCCTTTACCGGGCGGAGCGTTCGCGGATTCGGGAGATGGACACACGCCTCATGAAGGTATTCGAGGAGATTACCTACCAGGACGCCTCTAATAGTGAGATCAAGCGGGAAAATGCCAACATCGACGGAAATACCTCCATGGGCACGATGCTCAAGTATGGCTCTGAGGGCGCCAAGCAGTTTAATGAGCTGTTCGTGCTGAAGCCAGAGCATGCCGCCGCCCACAAGGACGGAGATGTCCATATTCACGATCTGGACTTCCTGACCCTGACCACTACCTGCTGCCAGATCGATATTGAGAAGCTGTTCAAGAACGGCTTCGGTACAGGGCACGGCCAGGTGCGGGAGCCCAATGATATTCAGAGCTATGCGGCCTTGGCCTGCATCGCCATCCAATCCAACCAGAACGACCAGCATGGCGGCCAAAGCATCCCCAACTTCGACTACGGTCTGGCGGCGGGTGTGTCCAAGACGTATTCCCGGCTCTACCGCAGCAACCTGCTGAAGGCCTTGGAATGGCGCTGGAGCCTGGATGCGCAAGGACTGGAGCGCTTGACCCAAGCCTTTGGCGAATGGAGTGCCGAAGGAGAAGCTTTCCCCCGCATGAATCGGGATGAAGCAGAAGCAGCCCGGGAGCTTGCCCTTCTGACGGAGATTCTTGGCAGCCGTGAGCAGGCAGCCGAGGCCCAGGCGATGACAACCCGCCAGGCCATGGCAGAGACAGAACGCAGCACCTACCAGGCTATGGAGGCGCTGATCCATAACCTCAATACCATGCACAGCCGTGCCGGAGCGCAAATTCCCTTCAGCTCCATTAACTACGGCACCGATACCAGTCCGGAAGGACGGCTGGTAGTGATGGGCATTCTCCACGCCACTGAGCGGGGGTTGGGCAATGGCGAGACGCCGATTTTTCCGATTCAGATTTTCCGGGTGAAGGAAGGGATTAACTACAACCCTGAGGACCCTAACTACGATCTGTTCCAGCGGGCCTGCCAAGTCAGTGCCAAACGATTGTTTCCTAATTTTTCCTTCCAGGATGCTCCGTTTAACCTGGAATTCTATAAGGAGGGTTCACCGGAGACCGAAATTGCTTATATGGGCTGCCGGACCCGGGTGATCAGCAATGTTCACGACAAGGACCGCCAGATTACCTTCGGACGCGGCAACCTGAGCTTCACGACCATCAATCTGCCCCGTCTGGCCCTGGAGCACCGCGGAGACGTGGAAGGTTTTATGGAAGCATTAGACCGGAAGATCACGTTGGTTACCGAGCAGCTGCTGGAGCGTTACGAAATTCAGGCGCGCAAGCGGGTGAAGAACTTCCCGTTCCTGATGGGGCAGGGTGTCTGGATCGATTCCGACAAGCTGTCTCCGGATGACGAAATCCGTGAGGTGATCAAGCACGGCTCCCTCTCCGCAGGCTTTATCGGATTGGCTGAATGCTTGAAGGCGCTCACTGGCAGCCATCACGGCGAATCCGAGGAGGCCCAGGAGCTGGGTATCCGGATCATTAAGCATATGCGTCAAAGGATGGACGAAACCGCAGAGCGCACCGGGATGAATTTCTCCCTGCTGGCTACACCGGCAGAAGGCACGGCCGGCCGTTTCGTACGGATGGACCGCAAGCGTTATGGCGCCATTCCCGGCGTAACCGACCGGGACTACTACACCAACAGCTTCCATGTGCCGGTGTATCATGCGATTACGGCCTTTGCCAAAATCCGCAAGGAAGCTCCGTTCCACGCCTTTACCAATGCGGGCCATATCACCTATGTGGAGCTGGACGGCGATCCGGTGCATAATCCGTCCGCCTTCGAAACTGTCATCCGCGCCATGAAGGATGCCGGCATTGGCTACGGCTCGGTGAACCATCCGGTTGACCGCGACCCTGTCTGCGGCTACACCGGCGTTATCGGGGACCGTTGCCCGCGCTGCGGACGGCGTGAGCACGAGGGTCCGGTAGGCTTCGAGCGGATCCGGCGGATTACCGGATACCTGGTGGGTACCTTGGACCGCTTCAATGATGCCAAACGTGCGGAAGAACGGGACCGGGTGAAGCATCTGTAAGATGCTGCGGGTTTACGAAGTAGGGCTTTCTTACGAAAGTCCTAGCAAATGCTTACGAAGTGGACTTTCATAGAAAGTCCTCGGGAGGTAACACAATGGAAAGACAAATCGGGATGCTCCGGCTGGCGGGAATTGTTCAGGAATCCATCGTGGATGGGCCGGGCATCCGGATGACCCTATTCGGCCAGGGCTGCCCCCACGCTTGCCCCGGCTGCCACAATCCCCATACACATAGCTTTGAGGGCGGCACACTCCGCTCAGTGGAATCTATCCTGGCGGATATCAAGGAAAATCCCCTGCTCTCCGGCGTAACCCTGAGCGGCGGAGAGCCCTTCGGGCAGGCGGCGGAATTCGCCCGTCTGGCCAAGGGCGTAAAGGCTCTTGGCCGGTCGGTGATCACCTACACCGGCTATACCTTTGAGGCGCTGCTGGCCCAGGCTGACCGCCATCCGGGATGGCGGGAGCTGCTTGCAGCAAGCGACTATCTGATGGACGGCCGGTTTATAGAGGCGCGGCGAACCTATGATCTACCCTTCCGCGGCTCGGATAACCAGCGGTTTCTGGATGCTGCCGAATCCATGCGCCAAGGACGGGCGGTCTCCGCCGAGGCGGTAGTCGGCACCCTGGCTGCGTCCACGGCATAAGTGACCGCAACAAATGACGCGAAGCTCTGAAGCGGAATCCGGTTACTTTTGGGGGAGCCCCCGGATATAACCATCGCCTAAAAGTTGGCGCGAAGCTCTGAAGCAAAGTCAGGGCGGCCACATTTATATCACACAAAAGAGGAGGGATAGCGGATGCTGATCGTATACGACTCCCGTACCGGCAATGTCCGGCGTTTTGTAGCCCGGCTGGACCGGCGGGCTATACCGGTAGCCGAGGCGGGCGAGCTTCAGGAGCCCTTCGTGCTGGTTACCTACACCACCGGCTTTGGCCAGGTCCCCGACAGCACCGCGCGTTTCCTTCTGCAGAACGGCCACCGGCTGGCGGGAGTTGCCGCCAGCGGCAACCGCAACTGGGGGGACGGCTTCGCCAAAGCCGCAGACCGGGTCGGCGCCCAGTACCGGGTGCCGGTGTTAGGCAGATTCGAGCTCTCCGGCACAAGCAAGGAGGCGGCGCAGTTCCTGCAGGAGCTGGACCAGTTGGCTGTAGCGGCAGATGTGCCGGGTGTGCAGCGCAACAAGGCATAAAAGCGCGGTGCAGCAGAGTCGTCGCCGGGTCGGAGCAGGCAGTTGGCAGGCAGGCACACAGTTGCTGAAATTAATCGAAAATGCCCCATCTGCACCCAGCATTTTTTGGTTGGCGATGGTCACTGGCTCACGGGCGATTCTAACGGAAGCAGGAGACGTTATTTTAGTAAAATCAGGCTTCCAGCAGGCCATTTGGCCTGAATAGCGGCTCTGGCCGCCGTTAGAATTTTCAAAGCAGCGTAATTGCGGAAATAACGGCTCTGACCGCCGTTAGAATCTGCCATGGCCACGAGGCCATCGCCAGATAGTAAAACGCTCGGTGCAGGTGCCGCATTTTGTATCAGATCCAAGCCCGGCAGTTGAGCAGGTCAAGCGGTCCCAATATACGCAGAATCAGACTGCCCTAAAGCCTTGCTACATATATCACCTCCCCCCTTGCAGCAGCACAGCGGGGAAGGCTGCAGACTTGACTGAGAATATTTCTCACACATCTAAGGAGCTGTCAGGAAATTAGCGGTACTTTATTTCGTGACAGTCTCCAAGACTTTTATCCAGCAAAAGGAGGCGGAAGCCAGATGCGCTATTTGGAGTTGAACAACCAGCTGATGCAGCGGGACGCCGACGGATTCTTCCGTCTGGACAAGGACCGGGAGGCCGCCGATGCTTTTATGGAGGAGGCTGCGGTCAAAAGCATTACCTTCGGCAGCACCGCCGAAAAGGTCCGCTACATGATCGACAACGACTATTATGAGGATGTCTACGCCCACTATTCTGAAGCAGAGGTGGAGGAGGTCTATGCCTTGGCTCACAGGTATGATTTCCGCTTCCCTTCCTACATGGCAGCATCCAAATTCTATACAGATTACGCCCTGCGCACCAATGACCGCTCCGTCTATCTGGAGCACTACCCGGACCGGGTAGCCATCGTGGCCCTGTATCTGGGCCGGGGCAGCAAGGAGCTGGCTCTGCAGCTCACCGCCTCCATGATGGAGCAGCGGCTGCAGCCTGCCACTCCCACTTTCCTCAACGCCGGCAAAAAACGCCGGGGCGAGATGGTGTCCTGCTTCCTTCTGGAAATGGACGACTCCCTCAACTCCATCAACTACGTGCTGGGCACCTGCATGCAGCTGTCCAAAATCGGCGGCGGCGTTGCCGTGAACCTGTCTAAGCTGAGAAGCCGGGGCGAGCCCATCAAGGGTGTGGAAGGGGCGGCCAAGGGCATTATGCCCGTCCTGAAGCTGATGGAGGATGCCTTCTCCTACGCCGACCAGATGGGGCAGCGCAAGGGCTCCGGCGCGGCGTATTATAATATTTTCGGCTGGGACGTAATGGAGTTCCTGGACAGTAAGAAGATCAATGCCGATGAGAAGATTCGCCTCAAAACCCTCTCTATCGGTCTGATTGTCCCGGATAAGCTCTATCAGCTGGCTGAGGCGGATGAGGCACTTTATGTTTTCGCGCCGTACTCCGTTTATAAGGCTTACGGGAGCTTCCTGGATGACCTGAATTTGGATGACATGTACGAAACCCTTCTGGCGGACGACCGGGTCAAGAAGAAGCGGATCATGTCCGCCCGGGAGATGCTGGTGAAGATCGCCTCCATTCAGATGGAGTCCGGCTATCCTTATATCATGAACAAATCCAATGCCAACCGCGGCCACGCTCTCTCCGCATTGGGCACTGTGAACATGTCCAATCTCTGCACGGAGATTTTCCAGCTGCAGGAGGTTTCGGAGATCGGCGACTACGGCCAGCCCGACCACATCCGCAAGGACATCAGCTGTAATCTGGCCTCCCTTAACATCGCCAATGTGATGGAAACTGGACTGCTGGAGCGCTCCGTCCGGGAGGGCATGCGCGCCCTCACCGCCGTCAGCGACATGACCACTGTGGCCAATGCCCCAGGTATCGTGAAGGCCAACCGGGAGCTGCACTCCGTGGGTCTGGGAGCCATGAACCTGCACGGCTTCCTGGCCAAAAGCCGGATCGCCTACGAAAGCGCAGATGCCCGTGAGTTCGCCCGCACCTTTTTCATGATGCTGAACTATTACTCTCTGGCGGAGAGCATGGAGATTGCCCGGGAAAAGGGAGAGACCTTCCACGGCTTCGAGCAGTCGGATTATGCCACCGGAGCATACTTTACGAAGTACCTGGAGACGGACTATCGTCCTGCCAGCCCCAAGGTGAAAGCTCTGTTCGGACAGATGCCTATCCCGTCCCCGGAGGACTGGCGGCGGCTTCAGGAGCAGGTTCAGACCCATGGTCTGTACCACGCTTACCGGTTGGCGATTGCACCGACCCAGAGCATCTCCTACGTGCAAAATGCCACCTCCAGCGTAATGCCCATCGTCTCGCCCATTGAGACCCGGACCTACGCTAACTCGACCACCTATTACCCGATGCCTTTTTTGGCCCGGGATAATATCTTCTATTATAAGTCCGCTTATCAAATGGACCAGTTCAAGGTGCTGGACCTGATCGCCGAAATTCAGGCCCATGTGGACCAGGGAATTTCTACGGTGCTGCATGTGAACAGCGATATTTCTACCCGGCAGCTGGCCCGGTATTATATTTACGCCGCACGGATCGGTCTGAAGTCCCTCTACTACACCCGCACCAACATGCTGTCGGTGGAGGAGTGCATCGCCTGCTCGGTGTAAGAATTTTCTATTCTAACAAAAGGGGGAAGCAGCCATGTGCGCCATCAAAGCGGTCAACTGGAACCGCCCGGACGATGATTTTACCCAGGTATTCTGGAGCCAGAATATTATGCAGTTTTGGACCGATGACGAAATTCCCCTGTCCGACGACAAAATGTCCTGGATCACTCTGAGTAAGCCGGAGCAGGATTTATATATGAAGGTATTGGGTGGACTGACCCTGCTGGATACGGTGCAGGGCGGCGTAGGCATGCCGCAGATTCTGGAGCATGTGGAGGGGCTGCAGCGCAAGGCGGTGCTGGGCTTTATGGCTATGATGGAGCAGATTCATGCCAAGTCCTACAGCAGTATTTTCACAACACTGGCCTCCAACGAGGAGATCGACGCGATCTTCGAGTGGGTGGAGCAGCATCCCTGCCTCCAGTACAAGGCGGAAACCATCTCGGCCTATTACAAAACTATCACCGGACCGCGCGGACTTTATCTGGCCATGGGCGCTTCGGTGCTGTTGGAAAGCTACCTGTTCTACAGCGGCTTCTTCTATCCCCTCTACCTGGCGGGCCAGGGCAAAATGACCTCCAGCGGAGAGATCATCGACCTGATCCTCCGGGACGAAAGCATCCACGGCCTGTACGTGGGTGTGCTGGCCCAGGAGATTTATGCGGGGCTGCCTGCTGAAGAGCAGGAGTCGGCCCGGGCGGAGCTGCTGGAGCTGCTGCATAAGCTGCATGCCAATGAGGAGCGGTACACCGAGGAGCTGTACAACCCGTTGGGGCTGACGGAGGAGGTCAAAACTTTCCTGCGCTACAATGCCAACAAGGCCATGATGAACATGGGGCTGGAGGCGCCGTTCCCGGAGGAGGAAATCAACGCCATCGTCCAGAATGGCATCAGTACCCAGACCAAGCAGCATGACTTTTTCTCCAAAAAAGGCAACGGCTACGTCAAGGCACTGAAGGTGGAGCCGTTGGCCGACGAGGATTTCAAATTCGATTGGCTGGCCGAAAAGGCCGGCGTGAACTAAGCCAAACGGCAAAAAGGCGGTTGGACCGCCGGAGTCTCTCTGTGCAAGAGGGGCTTCGGGGCCAGCCGCTTTTGTTTTTTGATAGGGAGGCGAGCCGGGAGGACTGGGGGAAGAGAAGAGGCCGCATTGGAGCGCTATGCTTCCCCAAAAGATAAAAACCATCACAAAAAATAGAGATGAAAATGGACCAAAAACAGGTATGGAAGCAAAAGGTAATGATTTCGCAACCGCCTGCCGCGTGTTACCGTTAGGACGGATTCAGCATCCTGCATAGAAAAGGAGGGGAGCTTCTTGTGTGACAATGGGGCGGCAACGGGTCCGAGCCGTCACCGGCAGCCTATCGGGGCTGCCCAAAAATGATGAAAGGGGTATTCATGATGTCCATGAGCAAGCGAAGTGGTGCAGCGGCTTTTATGGTAATCGTATTTCTTATCAGTCTCCTTCTTCCCGGCAGTTTGCCCGCGAGTGCACAGGAAGAGACCAATCTGCTGGCCAACGGCGGCTTTGAGTCCGGGCTGTGGGGCACCAAGGCAGGGTCGGCCCTTGATACGGCGGTGAAGCACAGCGGAAATCAGAGCGCCAGCATGACAGGCACGGCAACGGGACAATATCTGGGCAGCGGACTGATCCCTGTTCAAGTGGATGAAGTGTATGAGCTGTCCGCCTGGATCAGAACAGCCGACATATCTGCCCCGGATGCCGCAAGTGTAAACATTCTGATGGTGGATGGCAACAATAACGCTTTGGGCTGGTACAACAATACCATGAAGCTGATTAAAACCGGAGGCAGCCAGGAATGGACGAAGCATACGGCGGAATTTAGTTCATTTGCAAATGGAACCGCTTACATCAGAATCTACGTCCGGTTGGACGGGAATGTCACAGGCACGGTCTGGTTTGACGACATTGCCGTGAAGCTATCCGACAATCTGCTGGCAAACGGCGGCTTTGAGTCCGGGCTCTGGGGCACCAAAGCGGGATCGGCCCTTGATACGGCGGTGAAGCACAGCGGAAATCAGAGCGCCGGTATGACAGGCACGGCAACGGGACAATATCTGGGCAGCGGACTGATCCCCGTCCAAGCGGACGAGGTTTATGAGCTGTCCGGCTGGATCAAAACAGCTAACGTATCTACGCCGGAGGCGGCAAGCATCAACATTTTAATGGCCGACGCCAATAAAAACTCCCTGGGCTGGTACAGCAACAACATGAAGCTGCTAAAAACGGGAGGCAGCCAGGATTGGACGAAATATATGGCGAAGGTGGCCCAGCTTGTGCCTGGCACCGCATACATCAGAATCTATGTCCGGCTGGACGGGAATGTCACGGGTACAGCCTGGTTTGACGACATTACCCTTAAGCTGAAGGAACTGATTATGGAGGTTAGCGGTCCAACGGGCAATATTTTTTCCGGCAATGAACCGGCTGTATTGAATCTGACTATGAAAAATTCTACTGCCCGGGACAAGGCTGTTCAAGTGCTCTACCGGGTAAAGGATGACGGCGGCGCCCTGCTCACAACCGGGAGTCTTGACGCCAATGTGGCGGCGGGAACGGTGTTCAGCCAGGGGGTGGACGTGTCATCTGTGGCGGCGGCGTATGGCTTATATACTCTGGAGGTCCAGGCCACAGGGGACAACGGGAATATCGACGAGGAGGGGCAATTCCCCTTTAGCCGGGTGGCAGCTTCGCCGGGAAGCGCACAAGACAATATATTCGGCACGGCCATTCATCTGATGGGCAAAACGGATGCAAGCCTGGTGGATACTTATCTCTCGCTGATCGCGCAGACGGGCATCAAGTGGGTGAGGGAGGATGCCCGCTGGGCAAACGCGGAAACTGTCCAGGGGCAAATCAGCATCCCGGCTTCATGGGATATGTTTGTCGATACGGCCTTGTCCAAGGGCCTCAGCCCCTTGTTGATTGTCGACTACGGCAACCCGTTTTATGACGGGGGAAATGCGCCCCACACCGATGAGGCAATTGCCGCCTATGCCAATTACGCCGGGGAGCTGGCCGGGCATTTTAAGGGCAAGGTGGATCATTTTGAAATCTGGAACGAATGGAATATCGGAGGCGGCAACCCTGACCGGCTTCCCCCGGAGGCATATGCAAAGGTGCTTCAAGCAGCATACACCGCCATCAAGGCGGCCAATCCCGATGCCGTGGTCATTGGCTGTACAACCTCCGGCGCGGATACCGAATGGATCGGGAGGGTATTAGCGGCAGGCGGTTATCCTTATATGGATGCTGTTTCCATTCATCCTTATACCTATCCCGTTAACCCGGATGACGGAGGATTCATCGCCGGTCTGCATTCCATTAACGCGCTGTTCCAGCCTTATGGCGCGGCCAAGCCCATCTGGGTGACTGAAATAGGCTGGCCTACCAGTGAGGTCATCGCCCGCGGCGTAAGCGAGCGGCTGTCGGGAGCCTATGCCGTCAGGGCGTATACGCTGGCATTAAGCAGCGGGCTTGCGGAGAAGGTCTTTTGGTATGATTTCAAAAACGACTACAAGCCGGAGACAAGTCTTGAGGGTCATTTTGGTCTGGTCAGAGGGGATCATGAGGCAGTGCCCTGGTCGGCCAAAGCCAATTATGCGGCTTACCGCGCCCTGACCGGCAAGCTTGCGGGGGCCGATTATGCGGGCGCCTATCCTGCGGGGGACCAGGTGCAGGCGTACCGCTTCCACCGCAGCTCGGACGGCAAGGATGTGCTGGTGCTGTGGAGCAAAAAGGATTCCAAAAGCCTCCTGCTGCATCTTGGGACGGCCAGCGCAATTTCCTTCGATATGTTCGGCAATGGCAGCAGCTTGACTGCAGCCGCGGATGGAACGATGACCCTGCAGGTGTCGGAGGAGCCTGTATATGTGGAGGGGAATTTCGCCCAGAGCATCGAGGTTAACGACCCTTACCATATCCAGGCGCTTCCGCAGTTAACGGAAACAGCGGCAGGAAAGCAATGGAATGTGAATATTGCCGTCAGCAATCATTTAGACACAGCACTATCCGGCGTGCTGCAAATACTGGATTCCTCCCCTTGGGAGCAGGGCAGTGCAGAAAAGCCGTTTACCATCGCGGCCAATGATTCGGCAACGGTTTCATTTGAGTTTCCGGGAGCTCCGGAGGAGAAGCTGTATGCTCTGAAGATAAAAACCACCCTGAGCAATGGAGCTGCCGCTGTTGTGGACCGCCGGATCAGCTTTCTTGCCGCCTCGGAGGCTGCTCAGCCGCCGGTCATTGACGGGACTCTGGCGCAGGGCGAATGGGCCGCAGCCATGCCCTTCTCCATCGATCAGGCTGTACAGGCGCAGCTGAGCGATTGGGGCGGAGTTTCCGACCTAAGCGGCACAGGATACATGCAGTGGGATGAGGACCGGCTCTATCTTGCCGTTGCGGTCAAGGACAATGTCCATGTGCAAAATGGCACAGGCAGCGATATGTGGAAGGGCGACAGCATTCAGTTCGCCCTCGACCCCGGCAGAAAATCGGAAACGCCCGTGCTTGGGTATAATGAGCTTGGCGTGGCGCTGAACCGGAATACCGCGAGCGTCATCCAGTGGCGATGGATGGCCGCGGCGGGAACAGCAGGCTTGGATGATGCGCAATTTGCGGTCAACCGGGATGACGGCAGCGGCGCCACAACCTACGAAATGGCGATTCCGTGGAGCGCGTTGCTGCCGGCCGGAATCACGGCGGTCCCAGGAGCGGACTTTGGGTTCTCTCTGCTCATTAATGATGACGACGGCTCCGGCAGACGGGGCTGGATGGAGTATATGAGCGGAATTGGCTCGTCCAAGGACCCCGATGCTTTTGGAGATTTGCTGCTGGTCCAGACCCCCGGTCAGTAAAGTCACTGCTCCGTCCTCGACGGATAGAGGCCTTTAGCGGGCCCGCCGGAAGGCTCAACAATCGGTTTTTTACGGTTGCTGAGCCTTTTTTTGGCTGCCTGGAGCGGCGGATACCGCCTCATTTCCCAAAAAGTAAAAACCATCACAAAAAGTAAAGATCAAAACCCCGCGAAAAAAGATACGGGAGCAAAAGGTAGCGATTTCGGTTCCTCTTGCCGCGTGTTACCGTTAGGGCAGATTCAACAGCATACGAAAGGAGAGATTCCCTTGCGGCAATCCCAAGGAACATACCCGCACCCGCAGCCTGCTCAAGCTGCCCTGGCCTCCGCCCGTCCCAGGCAGGGGTGGAGAAAGCATATCCTGCGGGACAAATATTTGTACCTGATGCTTGTACCGGTGGCCGTATATTTTCTGCTGTTCAAGTACGCCCCCCTCTTCGGAGAAATCATCGCCTTCAAAAACTACCGTCTGACCGAGGGCATCTGGGGAAGCAGCTGGGCCGGACTGGAGCACTTCCGGAAGCTGTTCTCCAGCAGCGATTTTTACATTGTGCTGCGCAATACCCTGCTGCTCAATCTGTACAATCTGGTGTTCGCCTTCCCGGTGCCCATTATCCTGGCTGTCCTCCTGAATGAGGTGCGCGGGAACGGCTATAAGAGGGTGCTGCAGAACCTGCTTTATATCCCCCACTTTATTTCCTGGGTGGTGCTGGGCACCATTGTTATCGCCATGCTGTCTCCCTCCACGGGAATCGTCAACACGGTGCTGAAGCTCTTCGGGATGGAGCCGATCTACTTTATGGCCAGCTCCTTCTGGTGGCCCGTCTCCTTTGTGGTGTCGGGCATCTGGAAGGAGGCGGGCTTCGGCACCATCCTCTACATGGCCGCCATGGCAGGGATTGATCCCACCCTTTATGAAGCCGCCAAGATCGACGGGGCCAGCAAGCTCCGGCAAATCTGGCATGTAACCCTGCCCGGCATCCGCAGCACCGCGGCGATTCTGCTGATCCTGCAGGTGGGAAAAATGATGGATGTGGGCTTCGAGCAGGTGTTCACCATGAAGAACCCCGCCGTCAATCAGGTGGCGGAGGTCATCAGCACGTATGTGTACACCCGCGGAATCGAGAATCTGCAATACAGCTACACCACGGCGCTTGGCCTGTTCCAGTCGGTGGTGGCGCTGATCCTGGTAGTCAGTGTCAACGGGCTGATTAAAGCCATGGGAGAACGCGGGCTGTGGTAGCCCGGAAAAAAAAGGGGTTGATGGTCCCATGAGGACAAAAGGCTTCAGCAAAACGAGCCTGTTCTATTGGCTTAATAACATCGTGCTGGCGCTGTTCGCCGCTGCAACTGTATTTCCGTTCCTGAATATTATCGCTACCTCCTTCAGCGGCAGCAGGGCTATCTCCGCAGGCGAGGTGTTCCTGTGGCCGGTGGATTTCAATACGGAGACGTACCGGAACCTGATTGACGACGGACAACTGATTGTGGCCATGAAGAACACGGTTCTGATTACAGTTGTAGGTACTTTGCTCAATATGGTGTTTACCGTTCTGGCCGCGTATCCCTTATCCAAGCCCAGGCTGAAGGGCAGAAGCGTTCTGCTGCAGGCCGTGCTGTTCACCATGCTGTTCGGCGGCGGAATGATTCCCCACTTCCTGCTCATCAACAGCCTGGGGCTGGTCAATACCTATTGGGCCATCTGGCTGCCTGCCCTGGTCAGCGTCTACAACATGTTCGTCATGAAATCCTTCTTCGAGGGGCTGCCTGCGGAGGTAGAGGAATCGGCGGCCATGGACGGGGCCAACGAATGGGTGGTGCTGTTCCGGATTATTCTCCCGCTGTCCATGCCGGTAATTGCGGCGCTGACCTTGTTTTATGCGGTGGGCTGGTGGAACTCCTACATGAATGTGCTGATTTACATCCGCAGCACCGACAAGATGTCCCTGATGGTCAAGCTGTACCAGATGATCGACCTGGTCAGCCCGGAGATGCTGAGGAGCGGCGAGGGCGTCACGGAGCGGATGATTACCCCGGAGGGGGTGCGGGCGGCCTCCATCGTGTTCTCCATCATGCCGATCCTGTGCGTGTACCCGCTGCTGCAAAAGCACTTTGTAAAGGGAGTCCTGTTAGGCTCTGTCAAAGGCTGATATCGGAGGCTGTTTGCGCAGTCTTGATATATTATAATGAAATCAGGAGGTCTACACATGAAAACCAGACAAAACAAAAAGCGGGTTGCTTCAGCGGCTGCCTTATGCGTGCTGGCCGGAGCGGTATTGGCGGGATGCTCGGACAAGGGGACAGGGGAGGCAGCTCCGTCGCCTGCGGCATCGGCTGCGGGAACAGCGGCGGCTGATCCGTATGCCAGCCTGCCCAAGGCCGTCAGCTTCTCCATGTTCGACAGAGGCTCGGTTTCCAGCGACGAAGGCACCTACGAAAATAACCGTTGGGTCAAATGGATTCGGGAGCAGTCCGGCATTGACGTGAAGGTGGTTCCCGTTCCCCGCAACCAGGCTCAGGACAAGCTGAACGTGCTGATTGCCTCCAAGCAGGCGCCGGATCTGATCTGGGAGTATGACCGCAACTATATCGGCAAGCTGATTACCCAGGGAGCCATTCAGCCGGTGGACCAGTATATTGAGAAATACAGCACCTCCTATAAAAAATATTTGCAGGAGCATCCCGAGTTGAAGCCGTACCTGACCTTCGAGGGCAAAATGTACGCCGTCGCCACCGAACGGACCCTGGATTCCATCGCCAACCACGGCATGTGGATCAGGCAGGATTGGCTGGATAAGCTGGGTCTGAAAACGCCAACCACCATGGATGAATTGATCACGGTGGCCAAGGCCTTCAAGGACCAGGACCCGGACGGCAACGGCAAAGCGGATACAACTCCGCTGGTGGGCAGCACCACCTTTGATGCCTACTCCGCCATGAATGCCGCCATCAATAACCAATGGTATCTGGAGGACGGCAAAATGAAGTACGGCGCCACCCTTGACCGCTTCGGCGATACGCTGGCTCTGGAGAAGCAAATGTATGAGGCCGGGCTGGTGGACAAGGAATATCTCACCGACAAGAACTTCCAGCGGGCCAACCAGCTCTGGACCACAGGCAAGGCTGGCATCTATGTGGCCAGCTGGGGAAGCGGCGCCATGGAGGTCCATATCCGGGATATGTGGAAGAATGTGCCTGATGCCAATCCTGTGCCGCTGGAGCCGGTCTCCACCAAAAACGGCAGGTTCGGCTTGTACCAAGAGACGGCTCCCTTCATTTTTGTAGCGTTCAACAAGGAAATGCAGAATCCTAAGGCGGCAGTAGAGTATCTGGACTGGCTGGTGGATAAAGGCTGGATGACCTTGGTTAACGGTACGGAAGGGGTGCACTACAAGAATGTGAACGGAGTGGCCCAGCAGCTGGATGCGGATAAGTACAAGAAGGAAGTGGCCTATGCCGGCGAGTACGGCTTCCTTCGGAATGTGAAGTTCTCCCCTGCCGATCTGCTGGCGAAGGCTGCGCCGGATGAGGTTTCCCAACGGTTGGCCGCACTGAGCAAGAAGGGGCTGGAGACGGCCACCAAGAATGCCTTCCGCCGGGATATTCCCTATCAGCCCAACCTCACGGAGCTGAACGATATTCAGGCTGCCCTCAAGCCTTTTATTGAAGGGGTACGCGCCAAGGTGGCTATGCAGGGCAGCCAATACACGGCCTCCTGGGGGCTGGAGGAAATCCGCAAGGAATGGAAGCGCCTGGGCGGCGAGAAGGTAGAAGCCATGGCCCAGCAATGGTACGAAGCGAACAAAGCCAGCTTCAAATGATTAGAAACTGCGACGAAATAAGGTACCGCTAATTACGCACATGAAAGGAACAGAGGCATGAACAGAAGCGTGAGCAGTGTAGAGAACCGGTGGATGAAAAAAGTGATCACAGGCCTGATCATGTTTCTGTTTCTGATCATAACCGTATCGGCGGTGCTGTTTTATCTGATCTTTACCGATGACCTGAAGGACCGGCTGATCCGAACCAATGTGGAGCTGCTGGAGCATATGGAGCAGAAGCTGGAGCTGGTGCTGAAGAATGTGGATAATGAGGCCCTCCAATTGATCCAATATGAGGAGGTAAGAAAGTTTTTTGATGACGATCTGCCTCAGGGAGAGCGGACGGATAATGATTACCGCGTCGGCAATCATATCGACAGGCTCATCCACAGCGACGAATATTTGTTCTCCGTGGACATGTACTCCTATTCCCAGGACCGGCTGGTGTCCGGGGATATTCTGACGGAGGAGCTGCGGGTGAAGGATTACGCCTGGATCGGCCGGTTCAGCCAATTCGACGGCTATTCCGACTGGCTGGGCAGCCGCAAGGTGCTGCTCCGAAACTCCAACTTTCCCATTTACCGCAATGTGGTGACCTTCGTCCGGACCTATCCGATGATTCATTCCTCCGGCTACCGCAAGGGTGCGGTGGCCTTCAATTTGAAGGAGGAGCTTTTATTACCCCTGATTCACCACGAGCAGGATGCCCAGGGAGTAAACCTGGTGCTGGACAAGGATGGCGTGGTGGTGATTCATCCCGACGAATCCTCGCTGGGGGAAAGCTGGGGCTCCACCCCCTTCGTGGCGAAGATGGCGGCGATGGGCAAGAAGTCGGGTTACTTCAAGGCCACAGTGGACAATAAAGCCTCCACTGTTTTCTACAAGGTGAATCCGTATACGGGCTGGAGAATTGTGCGGGTCGTCTCGGAGATCGAGCTGAACAAACCCCTGATTGTGATTCGCAATACGCTTGCCGTTTTGTCGGCGCTGCTCCTCCTTCTGGCGGCAGTGCTGGCTTTTGCTGTAGGCAGATGGACCTTCAAGCCGCTGGACCGGTTTATGGAGACCATCACGGCCAAGCTGAATGCGTTGGCCCCCCACCCTGCCGGGGGTGCCGGAGGGGATGGCCTGAAGCTGCTGG
This sequence comes from Paenibacillaceae bacterium, assembly GCA_029256065.1. GTDB lineage: Bacteria > Bacillota > Bacilli > Paenibacillales > NBRC-103111 > Paenibacillus_AR. The sequence continues at coordinate 827 of JAQSYT010000028.1, read as the reverse complement.
AATCCCGGTTCGAGGACATTCTGGTGAAGAGCGAGCAGCTGCAGAAGCAGGTCCGGGACACCAAGCCGATTCTGAAGTGGCAGCTGGTGCTGGAGCTGCTGTCCGATTATAAAATCAATATCTCCAACACCAGACAGTATATGGACATGCTGGGAATGGAGCTGGATATGAACCGCTTTGTGGTGCTGGTGGCGGAATTCGACCAGCGGCATGAGCCGCTGACGCCCCGGGATATCCATCTGTACAATTACGCCCTGTGCAATGTGGCTGAGGAGCTGATCCAGGCGGAGGGGAAGGGGGTGGCCATTGAGCTGGAAAACGGCTGCTGCGCCATTCTCATGAGCTTCCAGGACGGCGACGGGGAGGGTGAGCTGCGGGCCGGAGTAGTGGCGGAATTGATCAAGAACTATGTGGCGGAGAACTTCAAGCGGACTGTGACCATCGGGGTAGGCGGACTGGCGCAATCGCCGGGGGAGATCCATTTGTCCTTCAAGCAGGCCTGCAATGTGCTGGCCTACCGGCTGATTCTGGGGACGAATACGGTGATTACCCAGGACGATGTGCAAGGCGAGGAATCGGCCCCATTTTACCGGCTGGTGATGATGACGGACGGCATGATGGATTCCCTGAAGCTTCTGGACGGGGACAAGCTGAAGTCGCAGATAGACCGCTGGTTCGACGCCTTCACTCAATATGGCGCGCCTCCTGAATTGATTCGGCAGATGAGCCTGCAATGTCTCATGAAGGCCGCCGTAGTGGCGGGAGAGGTGGGGATTGAGCCGAAGCAGTTCCGCTTGCCCCAGGACATGCAGGATTCCCTCAACCAG
>JAQSYT010000391.1 GCA_029256065.1 Paenibacillaceae bacterium | reverse complement strand
AAGATGTCGTGCTGGTAGCCGGTCTCTACGACGAGCATAACAATCTGGTGAAATTCATCTTCAGCGCCGAAACCCTGCCCAACGGCGTGTCCGATACCCTGTATGCCAAGCTGCGGCTGCCGGATGAAGTGGCCGGCTATACGGTCAAGGCTTATATCTGGGATCACTTGGCGTCTGCGCATCCCATATCCGATGTCATTGTACTGAAGTAAGGCTTATTCCAGGAGGAACCACTATGCGAAAAAAAATCTTATCAGCTATGATGGGCGCTCTGTTAAGCAGCTCGTTTCTGGCCACAGCCCTGCCGGTCCAGGCAGCGGATGCGCCGGCAGCCATTCCGGCCTTCCCGGGAGCCGAGGGGGGCGGCATGTATGCCAGCGGTGGACGCGGCTATGATGTTTACGAAGTGACGAATCTGAAGGATTCGGGCCCCGGCTCCTTGCGTGACGCGGTCAGCGCGGATAACCGGATGGTGGTATTCCGTGTGTCGGGCACGATTCAGCTGTCCAGCGCCTTAAGCATCAACAGCCGGAAGAATATTACCATTGCCGGCCAGACGGCTCCGGGAGACGGCATATGCATTGCCGGCTTCAATACGGATATCAGCAATTCCAGCAACATCATTATCCGGTACCTGAGATTTCGTCCCGGCTCGGCCAATATCACCAGCGAGCCGGATGCTATCGGCGGGCGGGGCTCCAAGTACCTTATGATCGACCACATTTCAGCAGGCTGGTCTACAGATGAGTCCATGTCCTTTTATGAAAATGATAACGTGAGCGTGCAGTGGAGCATTATCAATGAAAGCCTCACCTTATCCGGCCATGTGAAGGGCAGACACGGCTATGGGGGTATCTGGGGCGGCAAGGATACCACCTACCACCACAACCTGTTCACCACCCATACCAGCCGGATGCCCAGAATCGGCAACGGCGCCACACCGGGCAGTATCACTATGTCCAACAATGTGGTTTACAACTGGGGCTTTAACAATACGTACGGCGGCATGACCACTCTGCTCTCCAATGTGATAAACAACTATTACAAGCCAGGGCCGTCCACACTCCGCTCTGTCAGGGAGCGGGTAATCAATCCCGGAGACGGGGAGTTTTATGTCAATGGCAACTACATGTTCGGCAGCCCGGAGGTAACGGCGGACAACAACAAGGGCATCCAGGACCGGATATCCACCACCGTTATTTCCAAAACACCCTTCCAAAATGACAGCTATGCCAATGTGGCCATCGAGGACGCACAAGCCGCCTACCAGGCGGTGCTGAGCAAGGCCGGGGCTGTTCTGCCCAAAAGAGACGCTGTGGATGCCCGGGTGGTGGAGGATGTCCGGAACGGAACCGGAAGAATCATCAACCGGGAATTCGAGGTGGGCGGTTACCCGGAGCTGAAATCGGCAGAGGCGCCGGCGGACTTCGACCATGACGGCATGCCGGATGCCTGGGAGGACGCCAAGGGGTTGGACAAAAACAATGCGGCTGACGGGAAAGCCATTACGGCAAGCGGCTACAGCAATTTGGAGCTGTATCTGAACAGTCTGGCCGATATGTCGTATGCGCCGGAGAATCCGGTCGTCAAGCTGACTACTCCCACCTATAACGGTCTTTTCGAAAAAGGCGGGTCCATGCAAATTGAAGCGGATGCCGTTGATGCCGACGGGATAACCAAGGTCCAGTTTTTCCGCAACGATGTGCTTGTGGGAGAGGATACGGAAGCGCCCTACAGCTTGACGCTGGATAACCTGGAGCCGGGGACGTTTTTTATCTCTGCCAGAGCCTATGACAGCAACGGGAATGCAGCCCAGTCCACCTCCATGCCTGTGCATGTGAACGGGCCGGAGGTGGAAGCGCCCTGGCAAACCGCAGATATCGGCAATACGCTGGTGAATGGCAGCGGCAGCCTGGACGCCTCCGGCGTCCTGACTGTGAAGGGATCAGGCAAGATTTCAGGAAAGGCGGACAGCTTCCACTACGTGTATCAGCCAATCAGCGGCAATGCCACCCTGACGGCAAAGCTGGAGTCCATTGCCTTATTGGACAATAATGCCATATCCGGTTTGATGATCCGGGAGAGTCTGGAGCCTGATGCCGCCATGGCGTTGATCAGCACCTCCATTATCAAGGCTGACCGGGATGAGAACGGCAACGGCGATAAGGACGATACCTTCTATGCTACCTTTTTCTCCTCTAGGATGAACCATGGAGGGGATGCGCTGACCTTGGGGACGGCAGATTACCCCCAGGACCGTCTGCCGGCTTTGACGGATAATACCATGCCCATTTGGCTAAAAATCGAAAGAGTGGACAATACCATCGCGGCGTATACCTCCTATGACGGTGTGGCGTGGAATGAGCTTTCCAGAAAGCTCTTCCCGATGAGTAAGGATGCCTATATCGGATTTGCGGTGGATGCGACTCAGCCGCAGAATTCAGATGTATATTACAACACGGCGAAGTTCAGCCATATTGAGCACTCGGATTCCTTCACGGTGACAGGGCTGAAGCTTACGGATGTACTGGGCGAGCCGGTGGCAGGCCTGGCGCCGGGATTAACGGCTGTGGCATCGGTCACCGTCATGAATCACTCTGTAGCTCTGGAGGAAGCGGTTATAGCCATCCAGCTGTGTGATGCGCAGGATCAAGTGTTGGGCACCACGTATGTGAAATCCAAGTTTAGTCTCGGCCAGACGAAAACCGTCAAAGCGGGCTTCAGCACGCCATTGGATCTGGAGGGGCTTAAGGTAAAGGCCTTTGTGGTGAACAATGTGGATGAAGCGGCAGTCATCTCCAATGAGGCAGTGGCGGAATAAATGGATGGGGACCAAGTTATTTAAGACAGGAGAGGGCGTATGAAGAAAACAGGTCAACAACTCATGCGGGCGATGGCAGCGCTGCTGGTTTTTGCAATCGTATTCGTTAATGGAGGTATTCTGCATGCTGCGGAATTAACCTTGACCGTCAGTCAGACCGTGGAGCAGAATCTGGCGGCTTTCTCCGTAAAAGGAGCTGCCAGCGGAAGCACACAGGTGTCCATTCTGATTATGGAAAAGCAAACCCGGTCTATCGTCTATATGGACCAAGCGGCTGCAGCAGGCGGGGAGGTGCGCTTCTCCACGTTGCTGCCCAAGGGCAGCTATACGGGATATGTCAGCGCCTCAGGCACAGCCAAGGCTTTGCTTCAGGACTTCAGCATTGAGAAGGAGGAAAGGATTACCGGCTTCAAGGCGCTGAAGGCTGTTACCGTGGCGAAAGGCGCCAGGGCAGCTCTGCCGGGCTCAGTCATCGCCGTTTTTGACAGCGGGGCAAACCGGGAGATTGGCGTACAATGGCAGGATGTGCCCGGTACGGAAACGCCCGGGGAATTCACCCTGTCCGGTGTGGTGAATGGAACGGCAGAGAAGGCAGCGCTTAAGCTGATTGTCAGCGGGACAACACCCACTCCTACTCCCACAGCGACACCGACAGCAACGCCGACAGCGACACCAACAGCGACACCAACAGCGACACCAACAGCGACACCAACACCAACGCCGACAGCGACAGCAACGCCGACACCGACAGCGACAGCAACGCCGACAGCGACACCGACAGCAACGCCGACAGCGACACCGACAGCGACACCGACATCTACACCTACATCTACAGAATCGGAGGAAGAAAGCAGTTCATCCCCAGCAGCTACACCGGCTCCAACGCCGGTACCAACAATAACGCCATCGGCTACGTCCAGTGCCCCCGCATCCATCAAGGTGGGCGCTACACTTGATGGTACTGTCGCTAAAGCAGAAATTGCAGCAACCGCTATCAGCGGTGCATTTTCCAAGGTGACGGCTGACAGCAAGGGAGTCAAGACGGTAGAAATTATCATCGGTCCAGTGGCAGGTGCTAATACCTATGAACCGTCGCTACCGGCAAGTGTCTTCGCCAATGGCAGCGCCAATCAGGTCATCAAGCTGAGCACTCCAGTGGGAACCGTGGAATTGCCCGGCAATCTGATCAAGCCGGAGCAGGAAGGCGGGAATACCTCCGTTTCCATTCTAATCGGAGGTATCAGCAAGTCAGCACTTAAGGAGCCTGCCCTGCAAGAAGCGGCTGGGGACAGACCGGTGCTGGAGCTGGGCTTGAAGGCTGACGGCAAAACCGTTGCACTGGACAGCAAGGGAGCCGGGATCAGAGTATCCCTTCCTTACAAGCCCAGTCTGGAAGAACAGAAAAATCCGGAGCTGCTTGTGATTCAATATGCGGATGGGGCAGGTAACATCCAAAAAATCCCCAATACCAAGTATGATGCAAAATCAGGTTTAGTCACCTTCACCACAGCCCTGCCCGGTCAATTTGTTCTGAGCTATGAAGTGAGGACCTTCACTGACAGCGGGAAATTCTCATGGGCGGACCATGCAATCGGCGTGCTGGCTTCCCGAGGCATTATTGAGGGAACCTCCGGATCAGAATTCTCGCCTGCGGAAAACATTACCAGAGCAGATTTTCTGGTGCTTCTGGTCCGCACCTTGGGTTTAACTGCTGAATTCACTGGTAATTTCAGTGACACTACCCCTTCAGACTATTATTATGAGGCGCTTGGTGTTGCGAAAAAGCTGGGAATCAGCGAAGGAGCGGACGGCAATGTCTTCCGTCCTGAAATTGGCGAATGTCATCAGCAAGCCGAACGGCGCCGCGGAGCTTGCTCCATTCCTTGATCAGGCGGAGGTTGCCTCCTATGCGGCAGAGAGCATCGCAGCCATGGTGAAGGCCGGAATTGTCACCGGCAACGGTGATACACTTGCACCCCAGGCTAAGGCCAACCGTGCGGAAACAGCGGTAATCATGTACCGGATTTTCAACAAGCTGTAGAATTTTTAGCTGCTGTAAGCATTCGGGGACGCCGAAAAGACATACAAGCGTACCGGAGACCTCAGCCATAATAGTCTGCAGATTGTTATCCGGACTGTAGATCCGTTAATTGTTCCATTTGTGGGTTTATGGGGAATTCGCGGACACAGGATGCGGCTGGTCCAATGCAATCTATGCAATACGTGAGGGGCTTTCTCATAGTCATGAAAATGACGGTGAGACAGCCTCTCTCTTTTTTTGTCCGGAGACCAATTGGTTCCCATGTTTTTCCACTAACATCAGACTTTGCTGTGTTCTTTCTTGTAAGCATCCAGGCAATTCCGGCAAATGCAGGCTTTGCCGCGGCGGTCTGCAGGAACCCGGTCCCGTAAATCCTGGGGAATACGGGCGGTCATACACCAGCAGTCATACGGGTCTTCGCCTGCCGGAATGGCGCATCCGTTGGGTTGGCCGCAGAGAGGGCAGAAGCCACCGTCGGCATGAGAGTGTGCGTGAGTCATTGGGCCATGGCCTCCTTACGGGGTTATGTTGCTGAAACAGCCATTTCTTATCATAAAGCCTCTCGCAGAAAATTAGTATAGAAAAATGGTTGGAAAAGGGATATAAAGAAAAGTAGAGCAGGAAACAATCCAATAGATAAAGTGGAAACACGGAGGGAAAGCATGGGAGCAAGCGACTTTTTTACCATTAGACAGGCAGCGGAAGGGGTTTGGGCGGCAATCGTGGTTCCCGGCTCGGGATCTCTTGGAAACGCAGCTATTCTGGATTTGGGGAATTACACTGTCGTGGTGGATACCTTTATGCTGCCGGAAGCAGGGGAATATCTGCGGGAAACAGCAGAGCAGCTCACAGGCAAAGCTGTCGGCTTTGTGGTAAATACCCATTTTCACGGTGACCATCATTACGGCAATCAGGCATTCCCGGACAGCATTATTATTTCTACCCAGCTGACCAAGGAGCTGCTGCAGGGCTATGAGGTTCCTAGTGTGGAGCAATGGCAGTCCGCTCTGCGGAAGCAAATCACAGCATTCTCGGAAACCAAAGCCAAACAAACAGACGCCCGGGTGCAGGCAGCACTTGAAGCTGAAATTGCAGACAAGGAACAATTGTTTCAGGCTGTTCCGTCTATCCATAGAGAAACAGCGCAGCTCACCTTTACAGACCGCTTGACCATTCACGGTTCTGTCCGTTCCGCACAGATCATGACCTTTGGCGGAGGACACACCAAAAGCGACGCCTTTGTTTATGTGCCGGAGGAAAAGACGCTGATAGCCGGCGACCTGGTGTTGGGGACAACCCACCCCGCCATGCTGAGCGGGGATGCCCATTCCTGGCTCCGGATTCTGGAGCAGATGGAGAACGAACTGGACATTCGATGCATGATCCCGGGGCATGGACAAGTCACTGGACCGCATAGTATAACGGATATGAAAAACTACCTCCAAGACATTCAAGACTATGCGCAGCAAGCGGCAGCAAGCGGACAATCGGTTGAGCATTGGCTCGCCCAAGGAGTGCCGGAGCCTTATGATGACTGGGAAGGCTCCCATGTTTTCGAATGGAATTTCCGCTGGCTGTTTGATCAATATTCGGCAGACCTCAGGGAGGGAAGCAGCGTATGAGGCAATATTCCTGTACGGAGCTGCCGGTCCTGTTCCTGGTGCGGATGGCGGAAACCATTTACCTGGTGCCGCAAAACATCCTCAACCTACCAAAAACGGAGCGGTGCCCGTGAAGAGAAAACTGATTATTGGCATTTGTATTTTAGCCGTCGGGATCTTCTTGTTATGGGATGACATTGTTGGATTCCGCACCTTGGACGGGGCTGTAAATGCGGAATTTAAATCTCCCATGGAAATTGTCAATCAAGATACTCAAAATCGTCTGGTCATGTTCAAAGACAAAACACAATATGTTCTGGGTGTATACCGGAAATGGAACGGAAGGTTTTATTACAAAAATGACAGCGGTAGCTCCGGATGGACGGCCAGCACGATGAATGGTCCTGCTTTTTTGGTGGTAGCAGAGAAGAAGCCGGATAGAGGCAACTTCGTTTGGGGAGCCCTTTATACCGATATTCCGGTGCGGACCTTTCTGGTGGAATACCAAAATGGGGATGTTCAGGAAGTGAATGCAAGCCGGAATACATTTGTGACGAAAATGCCGGAGATTTACCGGGATACGTCTGAGTTTGGTGCTGCGTCTATTGTCAAATCCGTAAACGCCTATGGGATGGAAAACCAGCTTCTCAAAACCTGGAAATGATCCTGGGGCGATTATGCAAACCCTAAAGGAAAAGGAGGGATTGGTATCAAGCTGGAGCGGTTAATCGCCATCATCTACAAGCTGCTCAACCATGAAGTATTGTCCGCCTCCACGCTGGCTGAAGAGTTCCAGGTTTCCCAAAGAACCATTTACCGGGATATTGATGTGATCTGCGCCGCGGGTTTTCCGGTCGTATCGTATCAGGGGATGAATGGCGGCTACGGCATTATGGACGGGTATAAAATGGATAAAGCGCTGCTTGGTTCTTACGATGTCGCTTCGGTGGTCAACGTTCTGAAGGGACTCGCCTCGGTGTTTGAGGATGAACGGGCGCAAGGAACCATAGAACGGCTGCAAACCATTGGAACGGAGCATCATCAAATACCCAGCGTGGTCGTGGATCTGGATACCCGCCGGGCTGACCCGGAGGCGCTGCCGCTGTTGCGAACAGCTATTTCCCAGCGCCTAACCGTCCGTTTCGATTATGTGAATGCGAAGAATGAGCGTACGAGCCGGGACTTGGAGCCAGGGGGACTTCAATTTAAATTCGGCAATTGGTACGTGACCGGATACTGCCGTTCCCGGCGGGAGCAGCGGGAGTTCCGGTTATCCCGGATGCTGAATCTGTGCTTGACCCGGGAGACTTTTGCGCCGCAACAGGAACGATCCATTGAGGGTGAAGCCACAGCCGGAGATTATGAAAAGCAATTGGAGGAAGTGGTGGTCCGGGTAAGGCCGGAAGCAATGGCGGAAGCGCTGGACCAGTTTCACCAGTCGGAAAAGGAGTTTCGTACCGATGGAAGCATGATCCTGCGGATTCGGGTTTACCGGCCCTTAGAAGCACGGTGGTTATGGTCGATGCTGTTAGGTTTTGGAAGCGGGGCTGAGGTGATGGGACCGCCTGCTCTGCGGACTGTCCTGAAGGAGCAGCTTCAACAAGCCTTACAGTTTTATGAAGAAGTATGACACGCAGCTGTCATACTTCTTTTTATATGATGGGAACAGAAATCAAAACTAATCCCGAGGGTTAAAAGGAGACAATATCATGACCAATCATCCGGCAAAAATGTACGCCAATCATGTGTGGGCCAATCAAGTGATCCTGGAGAGAATCAGGGAGCTTCCAGCTGAGGTGCTGAGCTGGGAGGTGAACAGCTCGTTTCATACTGTGGCCCATGCTCTCAGTCATATTTATGCAGTGGATAAAATGTGGTATCTTGTGGTGACGGGAACCGGTATGCGGGAAG
>JAQSYT010000027.1 GCA_029256065.1 Paenibacillaceae bacterium | reverse complement strand
AATTATGGCAGACACTTAACTAATGAGGCTGTGTTAGAGGCTGTCTTATAACCCCGAAGGTTGTGAGACTGTCCCAGCCAGCGAACGGGAGGCGGCTATGCTACCGCTAGACAAGTTGCAGAAGAAGCTGCAGGAGATAACCGGTGTGTTCCCCTGGTACAACGAGCTGCTCGGAAAGGAATTAACAAGCTGTACCCTGCAGGATCTTCCGCTGATGTCCGCAGAAATCCTTGAAGCCCATTATTATAACAAGCCGGCTGATCCGGCTCTGGCCGTTTACCGGACATCCGGTACAAGCTCGGGCCGCCGCAAATCCATCTTTTACTCGGAAGAGGACGACAGGCACTATGTGGACATCAAAACAAAGCTGTTCGGCCAACTGATTGCCGGAAGCGGGTGCACCCGGGCCTTGGCTGATATGGGAACGGGCCATGCGGCCAGTACCGCGCTGGACATATTCCAGCGGCTGGGATTGGAGGGCGACGCCATTCCCTTCGAGCTGCCGGTAGAGGAGCATATTGAGCGGCTGCAGGCCTTTAAGCCGGATTTGTTGTACACGATGCCGTCCATTCTGGACCACATCGTACATGCCGCTCCCGATCCCCGCGCCTTCGGCATCCGCCGGATCATTCTGGTGGGAGAGGTGGCCACGCCCCAGTGGCAGCAGAATATGGCTGAGCTATTCGGGCTTCACCCCAACCATATCACCGACACCTACGGCTCCATCGAAATGGGGACGATGGCTTATTACTCCCATGAAGCCGGCAGATATTTGTTTGCAGAGGGAATTTATGCGGAGGGCATCGAAGCCCAGGAGCTGGGCCTGGAGATAGAGCCTCTCGGCTCAGATGAGCATATCCTCGCGGTTACCTCCTTCGTCCGCCGGGAGCTGCCTGCCCTGCGATTTGTCACCTATGATGTGGTACGGGACCTGCGGACCGTGAGTGTAGACGGCGTGGAGAGACAGAGCTTTCAGGCTATTGTCAAAAGAGTGGGCAAGGAGCTGAAGCACGGGGAAAAAATCAGCCTCTACGATATCGAGCAGGCCGTCTACCGTCATGTTCCGGAGGCCATCGTCCGGGTGAAGGTGCGGGACAATGCCCTTGCTGTCCATATCCGCAGCAAATCCCTGCTACACACGGCTATACCTGCCATCCGCACGGAAATCCGGGAGTGTATCCCGGAAATCGGTTTGATGATCCAAAACCGTCTGCTTGATGATATTGAGGTATTTGCAGTAGAGCGGGATGAACCGCCGGAGAGAGCCCAGGTGAAGAACAAGAAGCTGTATTACGAGGCTGCCAATCCTCCGGAGCCGAAGGAGTTCACCGAAGGCTTTCTCTCCACCATCGGCAATACGCCGCTGATTAAGCTTAGCCGCCTGTTCCGGGAGAGCCGGCTCACGGTGTACGGCAAGCTGGAGCTGCTGAATCCGGGAGGAAGTGCCAAGGACCGCCCAGCCCTGCGGATGCTCCATGAGGCATGGAGGGAAGGCCGGATCGGCCGGGGCTCCGTTATTATCGAATCCAGCTCAGGCAATATGGCCATCAGCCTGGCCATGATCTGCCGCTGCCTGGACATGCGCTTCATCAGCGTCATTGATCCCAGAACAACAAACACCAATATCCAGATTATGAAGGCCCTTGGGGCGGAGATCTGCTATGTTTCCGAGCCCGATCCGGCAACAGGGGAGTTTCTGCCTGCCAGGCTGAAGCGTGTGGAGCATCTGCTCGGGACTATCCGGGGCAGCTACTGGCCGAACCAATATGCCAACATCAACAATTATCTGGCCCATTATCATACGACGATGAAGGAAATTGCCGACCAGTTGGATAAGGTGGACTACTTGTTTTGCAGTGTCAGCACATGCGGGACCATCCGCGGCCTTGCCGAATATGTCCGGGACCACAAGCTTGCCACGAGGATTGTGGCCGTGGACGCGGAGGGCAGTGCAATCTTCGGCGGAAATCAGGAGAAGCGGCGGTTCCCCGGGCTGGGCGCCGGAATTGTGCCTCCCTTTTGCCGGACAGATTTGGTGGATCACATTGTACATGTTTCCGATTGGGATATGGTAGAGAGCTGCCGGGATCTTGCGCAGAAGGAAGCCATTCTGGCCGGCCCCTCCTCGGGAGCCGGGATTGCAGCCGTCAGGAAGCTGGAGCCGCAGCTGCCGCCGGGCTCCGTGTGTGCGGTTATCATCCATGACAAGGGGGAGCGTTACCTGGATACCGTCTATTCGGACTCATGGGTGGAGAACCAGTTCGGCAAGCTGCCCGGGGATCAAACGATCCACTAAAGCAGCAGCACCGGTTTTTTGCCGGAAGGAGGAAGTGTTATGCTGTATCTGAACGACCGGGATATCCGCGCCGTAGGCCTTGACTGGCCTGCCCTGGTGGATGCTGTGGAGGCTGCGGTGCGCATTGTCGATGCAGGGGATTATGCCCAGCCGATCAAGCCCTACCTGCGGTACGGAAGCCCGCGGAACCGGATTATTGCTATGCCCGCTTACATGGGTGGAGACGTCAACGCAGCAGGAATCAAGTGGATTGCCAGCTTCCCGGATAATATAAAGAGCGGCCTTCCCCGCGCCCACAGTGTCATCGTGCTGAATGATTCCCAAACAGGCGAACCCTCCGCCATTCTGAACTCACCGCTTACAAGCATCATAAGGACCGCCTCCGTCAGCGGGCTCATGATGGGTGCCTTCCTGCAGGAGCGGCCGCTTGCACAGATTGAACTGGGTATTGTGGGCTGGGGACCTGTGGGGAGGCTCCATTACGAAATGGCTCTGGCCCTCTATGGGGACCGGATCGGGCGCATCCGGATATACGATATCCGGGAGGTGGATCTGCTGGAGGCTGGCGTGCCTGCCCGCTTTCGTGAAAAGACAGAGGTGTCGGCGTCCTGGGAGGAGGTGTACCGCAGGTCAGATATCTTCATGACCTGCACCGTCTCCAATCACCGGTATATCAACCTCCCCCCTGAGAAGGGCAGCCTTCTGCTGAATGTTTCCCTGCGGGATTACCAGCCGGAGGCGCTGGCTCCGGTAAAAGCCATAATCGTCGATGACTGGGATGAAGTATGCCGCGAGAATACGGATATCGAACGGCTCCATCTGGAGCACGGGCTGATCCGTTCCGATACCCTCACCATCGCCGACGTTGTATGCCGCCGCGGCCTCGCTGATTTTGCCGCAACGGAGCCTGTACTGTTCTGCCCCATGGGCATGGCCGTGTTCGATATCGCCACAGCGGTCTATTTTGCCGGCGGCGCCAGAAAAAAAGGGATTGGGACGGGGCTGGAATGAGCGGCAGACACTAGGCCTTGTTTGCAAACCCGCTTGAGGGCATCTGGCTAACGAATCTATATCACGCTACCCTGAAATAACACCGGTCCCTGCCACAGGCCAGATGGTGTTATGGAAGCCTCGAAACCGGCAAAGCCGGTTTGAGGGCCATCTTCGACATTTCATCGGTCTAAAGGTGCGGCGGGAAACGCAGCATGAGTGGCTATTACGCAAAAAAGGGCATATAAAAAATCTAACGAATCTATTTCACGCTATTCGCCTGTATGAAACCATTTCGGCTCAAATTCGGACGAATAGCGATGCTACGATTCGTTAGATTTAATAAATGCCCACATGTAGTCAATTAGCGTTACATAGATTCGTTAGAGCTTCTCCCCATCCAAATTGACTTTTCGGACAGCCTCTTCATACTTTTACAACGTGGCAATATCTATTACGAAGCGGTACCGGACATCACTGCGGAGCACCCGCTCATACGCCTCGTCCACCTGGTCCGCCCGGATGACCTCGATTTGCGGGGCAATGCCGTGTGCCGCGGCGAAATCCAGCATTTCCTGGGTTTCGCGGATTCCCCCCACCAGGGAGCCGGCGAGGCTCTTGCGGCCCATAATCAGGGAGAATACATGATACTGGTCCGGCTTGCCCGGCGCCCCTACATTCACGAGAGTGCCATCAATCCGAAGCATGGACAAGTAGGCATCCACATCCAGATTGGCCGACACGGTATTGAGGATCAGGTCAAAGCGGTTGGCCAAGGCAGCAAAGGTTCCTTCCTCGCCGGTGGCATAATAATGATCCGCACCGAAGGACCGCGCCTCCGCTTCCTTGTCCCGGGACCGGCTGAGCACTGTTACCTCGGCACCCATGGCATGGGCAAATTGGATGGCCAGGTGGCCCAAGCCGCCTACTCCTACAATGGCGACCCTTTTACCCGGTCCGGCCTTCCAATGTCTCAACGGCGAGTAAGTGGTAATGCCTGCGCATAACAGCGGGCTGGCCGCATCCAACCCGAGGGCATCGGGAATGCGCACCACAAAACCTTCCTTCACCACAATCTTCTGGCTGTAGCCGCCATAAGTGGGATTGCCGTCATAGTCCAGGGCATTGTAGGTGGAGACAACACCTTTGGTGCAATATTGCTCGTCACCCTGGAGGCAATACTCACATTCCCCGCAGGAATCCACAAAACAGCCCACACCCACACGGTCTCCCACCGCAAACTTCGTTACCTCCGGACCTACTGCGGCAACGATGCCCGCAATTTCATGTCCTGGCACCATGGGAAAAATCCCGCCGCCCCAATCCCCATGGGCACTGTGAATATCCGAGTGGCAGATGCCGCTGAACCGGATATCGATGAGCACATCATGAGACCGCAAGGCTCTGCGTTCAATTACGGTTTTTTCAAAAGGTGCTTTTGCACTTGCTGCAGACAATACATGTGTTTTGCACATTGTTTGTTCCTCCTTATATGTTCCGGAAGTAATTGTATACTCATTGATTAATCAACATATGTTTATTATTATAAAACAATAGGGACAATTGCAATGGTTAATTAAGCCGGTTTCGTTCAGTAATGAACAAACTCTATAACATTTGTGCAATAGTTAAAGAAAAGTGTGGTGCTGCTGAAATGACGAAAGTGGACCGGCGGATTCTCAAATCCCAGGAAGCCATCAAAACGGCCTTAATTACCCTAATGGGTGAAAAACATCTGGATGATATTACGATCCAGGATATTTCGGATAGAGCCAATGTAAACCGCGGAACCATTTACCTGCATTACTTGGATAAATACGATCTTCTGGACAAGCTCATCGGGGAGCATATGGACCGGCTCCGGGAGCTGTGCGAATCTTCCTGCAGGCTGGAATGGACAGAGGCCACACTGGTCTTCTGCGAATATTTCGATACGCAGTATTCCTTCTTCTCCTTAATGCTGGCCAGCAAAGGCGCCCCTTATTTCCGCAACCGGTTCCTGGATTTTCTCATTGAGGAATTCCGCTGCGAGCTGGATGTAACCCGCGGGAAAAATCTGGGGATCAAAGAAGAGGTTCTGGTCCGCTTCACGGCATCGGCTTACGTGGGTGTAGTGGAATGGTGGTTCATGAATGAGAAGCCCTTCTCGTACAGGGAGCTGGCGGAGCAGCTGGGGGCATTGCTGGAACGCAATCTATGAAAAACAGGGGTACAAGTCTGAGTAAGGCAGCTGCCTACTGAAGCCTACCCGCCATTTTATTGTATTAACCTTGATTAAGGCACAAGCTTGCGAGGTGAACGAAGCATTGACTTTTATTCTGTATTTGGCCCTTATTCTGCTGCTGACCAAGGTTCTGGGACATCTCGCCACGATGCTGGGGCAGCCCTCTGTATTGGGAAAGCTCCTGACCGGCATTATTGTGGGACCGGCGGTTCTCGGCTGGATTGAAAAGCGGTATCATTCTACCTTTTGCGGGAATAACCGGGCTGGCCGCCGCTTTTGGGATGGACTTAAATCATCGCCATTATTTTGACCACGCTGATCGCTCCCCCCTGCTAAAGCTGTTTTTCAGCGAAAGCGCAGCAAAAAGAGGCTCTCTTTGAGGGCCTCTTTTGACTAGCTGCTGCTGCATGCGTACTTGCAAGCTGGACTTAATGCGCCTTCTCTCTCTGAGCAATACCGCTGAAAAAATCATGATGATTATCCATGCACAAAAACTCCATTATGGGTTCAAGTTCCCGTCTTTCAAAATCTGCACGACAGCATCGCCCAAAATGCGGCCTGACGTTTTGGGGGCAACCTTGCCAGGTAAGCCCAGGGCTGCGATGGCTTTAATGCCGGCTGCTTCGGCGGCGTGGAAGTCCGTTCCTCCGGGCTTGGAGGCAAGATCCACGATTAAGGATGCGGGAGCCATATTGCCGATGACGCTGGCGGTCACCACTAAGGCCGGAATCGTGTTGAACAGGATGTCGGCGCTTGCTGCGGCGTGCTCCAGCTCATCCACATGAAACGGCTGAAGCCCCATCTCAATGGCACGGGCATGGAGCTCTGCCTCCCGGACACCCACTCTGACTGCCGCGCCAAGGCTTTTCAAGGTCCTGGCCAGAGTCATTCCCACACGCCCCAGCCCCAGCACAATAACTGCTGCCCCGTGAATAGTAATGTCCGTATGCTGTATAGCAAGCATCACGGCCCCTTCCGCAGTGGGAATGGAATTGAGGATCGCCACATCATCTCTGGCATATACCTCGACTAACCGGAGCCGGTGTTTGCGGCAGGCTTCCCTCAGATAGGGATTCACACTGCCTGTAATGATGAGCCCGTCCGGCGGCAAAGCGGCAATCATATCCGTTGTGACTGTCAGCTCCGCCGAAGAATACGGAGCGTACACTTCGCCGGAGTCGCCGATTCCCACTGCCGGCAAAATGACAATCGAGCACTCCCGGAATAAAGCCTCGGATAAACTTGCGTGATAGATGCGTTTATTAGATGTATCAGCCCATTTGTCAAACCCGGCTATGTATAATTCGGCATTGGTTTCCGCCAGCTTGCGGATGACCTCTAATTGGCGGCTGTCCCCGCCAGCAATTAACAGTTTTTTGTGTGTAAACATTCTCTCACCCCGCCATAAATATATGACAGCTTCCATAAATAAACAAGTTTCGACTTGTACGATTTTTTGTACAAATCGCCGGATTCTTGGCTTTTCAGAAATCGCCCCATCCGCTGTATAATAGGATAGGAGCGCTTGAGGCTGGAGCGTTTCTGCAGCAGCAACAGATTCGTTATGGACAGGAAATGGGGAACGGACCGTGCGTTTTAAAGATGTATTTTCGATTATCGGACCCAGCATGGTGGGTCCCTCCAGCTCCCACACGGCAGGCGCCGCCCGGCTGGGGCGTGTGGCCAGACGGCTGCATGGGGAAGAACCCGTGCTGGCGGAGCTTACCCTGTACGGTTCCTTCGCCGCAACATATAAAGGGCATGGCACGGACCTGGCGCTGATCGGCGGACTCTTGGACTACGATACCGATGATGCCCGCATCCGCGATGCGGTGGCCCTGGCGGAGCAGGCCGGGTTGGAGGTCCGCTTCCGGACAGCCATGCTGCCTGCAGGGCATCCCAATACGGTAATGATCCGCGTCCAAAGCGCGGACGGCCGGGAGGATACGGTGACAGGAGCTTCCATCGGCGGCGGCAACATCGAGATTTCCAAGGTTAATGGCTTTGATGTCCGGTTTACGGCGGATTATCCCACGCTGCTGGTGTTCCACCGGGACCAGCGGGGCATGGTAGCAGATATCTCGCGGCTGCTCAGCGACCAGGGCATTAACATCGGCCATATGAACGTAAACCGGAAATCCCGGAGCGGCGATGCGCTGACGGTGGTGGAGATGGATGAACCGGCCCAGCCCCAGGTGCTGGAGCAGCTGTCTGCGCTAGCCGATATAAGCCGGATCAGTGTCGTAAATTTACGAAACGGGTGATCATATGCGATTCTCAACCTTGGAGCAATTGGCAAAGCTGTGTGCGGAAGAAAATCTCTCTATCGGGCAGATGATGCTGCGGGAGCAAGCCGCGGAATCCGGCATGCCCGAAGAGGCGGTGTACCGCCAGATGGCGGACTATTACGGCATCATGAAGGAGGCTGTGCAGCGCGGGCTGACGGAGGACACCCGCTCCCGCAGCGGGCTCACCGGGGGCGATGCCCGCAAGGTCATGGAGCATATTGCCGAGCCGGGGGCCTCCAATCTCGGATATGACGCCGGGCGGGCCATGGCCTACGCCCTGGCGGTCTCTGAGGTAAATGCCTCTATGGGCCGCATTGTAGCCACTCCCACCGCAGGCTCCTGCGGGATTATCCCGGGTGTGTTCGTCAGCACCCAGGAGCGGTTCGGGTATGACGACGAAGCCATGACCTATGCTTTGTTCGCCTCCGGCGCCATCGGATTTGTGATCGCCAACAATTCCTTCATCTCCGGCGCCGAAGGAGGCTGCCAGGCGGAGGTGGGCTCCGCCATCGGCATGGCGGCGGGAGCTTTGACGGAGCTGCGGGGCGGCACCCCGGAGCAGGCAGTCCACGCCGTAGGCCTGGCGCTCAAGAATTCGCTGGGCCTGATCTGCGATCCCGTAGGCGGCCTGGTTGAGATCCCCTGCATTGTGCGCAACGGCTTCGGCGCCGTAACCGCGCTGGCCGCTGCCGACATGGCGCTGGCCGGTGTCAAGAGCGTCATTCCCTCCGACGAAGTGGTCCAGGTGATGCTGGAGGTGGGTTCGGCCATGCCGGATGCCCACCGGGAGACGGCCAAGGGCGGGCTGGCCCAGACACCCACAGGCCGCACCATTATGCGGGAGCTCTATGGCAAGGGGAAGGGTGGCGGCAGCCAACCGGACTGACGATCCGTTATTTTTCCAAAGTGCCCCCATTTCCGTATTTCGCGGACTCATGGTGCGCTATTGCTCCTATCGGAGCTTAAACCGCCTGTTTTGGGGCAAATAGCGGAACCATAGTCCGTTTAAATGACAAAAAGCCTGTTTTTCGTCAAATAGCGGAACCATAGTCCGGCTGAGGTGCTGCTTATATGAACGGCTCTTTTTGCAGGTGGACGGCGGATTGCCGTTCTAAGCAAACGCCACCTCCCGCAGCACGGATAACATGACCCACAAGAAAATGCTCCTCCTGGTGGCAGCCGAAAACGACTGCTATAGGAGAAGCATTTCTCATTTCGGGTCAGCTCATGGTGTTATTCCACAGCCGTTGCCTTGACGGCGGCATTCTCCACGTTTGCCGGAGGAAACGGATCATCCTCCGGATACTCCGGGCCAGCGGGAGCGGACGGTGCGGCAGGCTCAGATTTCCAACGGTGATTGATGTACGAGATGGTGAAGGAGATCACCGCCATAATCAGCAGCACCAGTACCTTGTAGATGCTGTCCTCCCCGGACAGATCAGAGAACAGCACTTTAACGGAAACCAGGACCAGCACGGCGGAGCCGAAGTAGCGGAACAACCGCTGGTTGCTGGATGCCCCCCAGAGGAACAGAAGCAATGCATACACTCCCCAGATCACCGACAGAGTCAGATTCAGATCCCAGAAGCTGCTCAGGTCGTATTCCTCGAAAATATTGCCGATCTGCAGAGTCAGAAGACCACCGACGATCAGATGGCTGGCTACTGCGAAAAGGCAGGACAGAAACAGCCTTCCCTCTTTCTTCAGGACAGTGAAGGAGGCGGAGAGGGAGTACCAGAAGCCCAGTCCGGCAAGCAGCATCCAGGCGAAGGCTGCCCCGTTCAGGAATGGAATGTATACGCCAAACCATTCCGCCCGCGGCACATCCCAGGTGGTGGCGAACCAATACGAGGTTACCCCTGCCCACATGACCATGGACACCAGCTGCAGCCCTTCCATCCGGAAGCGTTTGGCCGCTCCCATTAAGAGCACCGCCAGCCCTCCCCACACATAGACACTGATCAGCGGCTTAATGGCAAGCCCTTCCCCCATTTGCGAAAAGGCCAGGAGCAGCAGCAGCACGCCGCCTGCGGTCATGAAGCTTACCGCAAACGTGGCCTCCTTGCCGGCAATGCCATACGCGGTCCAGGCCAGCAGCAGATACACAAGCCCCATTACGGCTAAGGGGTAAGCCATTTCCAGAATACCGTCCAGCAGCACTGCACACCAGCTTCCGAACAACACCGCATTGACGAAGCCCAGGTACAGGTTCATGCCGTCGAAGCGGGGGTTCGCCTTCCAGGAGGAGATGAGAAAACCCAGCACATAGAAGAAGAAGGTGGCGGAGGCGTACCGGACAGGCATGCTCCACAGCACATCTGTTGCGGGATCGAAGTGCAGATAATACACCGCATACGTCAACCATGTGCCCACAAAGGACAGAAGCCGGAATTCCGCCCAATGCTTGCGGATGCTGAGCCAGAAGTAACCGCTATTCAGAACCAGCAGGTACAGGAATAAGGAGAAGGCCTGATCCTGCTCAGGACGGAGAAACAAAGGCGCGGCCAGGGAGCCAAGGAGGGCCAGGTTCATCAATATTCTGAAATTAAAGAGATAGGACAGGATGGTTAAGCCTACAGTTAAAACCAGCATAGCGATGAACACGGTAATGGAATCCCACAGAGCAAAGTAGATGCCCGAAAAAGCGAAGGTGGCGTACAGAACTGCTCCGCCCAAGCCGCTGATGATTTCACCGATGAGCAGGCGGCTGCTCAGAATGAGCTTGAAGCCCACAAGGCCCAGCCCCACTCCAAACAAGAGGCCCGCCCCTGTTTTCATGGAGTTGGTAATCCAGCCTTGATCCAGTGTGAACTTGAACAGATAAAGGATGGAGCAGATGACGAACAACGCACCGAGGAATGACGTCCAGTGTTTTTTGAACAGTTCCGGCATTGGGGTAAGCCCCTTTCATGGTTTGGTTTTAGGACCAGGTCTTACCCCTATTGTGGAGCAAAAAAGCCGCCGCCATAAGTACTAACTTTCTCTAGTACCCCGGCAGACGGCGCGTCCATCCGTGCCTCAGTTCCTCTGCCCCGTTGCTCCTCGTGCCCATCCCGCAAAAGTGCAGTTATTTTCCGCCAAACCCGCCTTTTTGGGGAGTTATCCTGCAAAAATGCAGTTATTTTGCGGCGAAAGGCGGATTCACAGGCTCAACAGAGAAAATAAATGCACTTTTGCATTTAGGGAGACGGCAAAAAGAACCTGCAGCAAAAACAACTGCAGATTTGCATTTTGAACCGGAGTACACGCCCATACCTGAATTATTTTCATCTCCAACGGGACCGTGCAGCCAGGGCATTGGAGATTTGCCGCTGCCGAGTCCATCAGATCTGCCACACCCCAGCGAAATGGAGATCTGCCGCTGCCGCCACCTGTTGAACAAGCCCACCAGACCCGCCACACCCCGGAGAGCGTCAAACCGCCTCCTACCCCTTCTTCTCCTCATCGAACAAACCCAGCTCCCGGGCCTGGCGGGCCGCATCCTTGCTGGTGCTGCCGCCCAGCTTCTTCAGGACATTGCCCACATGGACCTTGATGGTACGCAGGGACAGGTAGAGCTTGTCGGCGATGTCCGATTGGGTATGGCCCGCGTCGATCATCCGCAGCACCTGAAGCTCCGAGGGGGTAATCCTGTCCCGCAGCTCCTTAACCCGGTACGCCTGCTCCAGCTGGCGCAGCCGCCGGAACTCCTCACGCATCTGCCCGGCCACGTAAGCGTTCATCGGCGACTCCTTGGCGTAGGCGGCCCGGACAGCGGCGGGAATCCCTACGAACTCGGACTTCACCAAATAGTCGATGGCCCCCACCCGGTAAGCGTCGAATATCATTTCCTTCTCCTGCAGCGAAGTCAGCATCACCACCCGGGCGGGCGTGGTTTGGCAGATCAGCTGGGCCAGATCGATGCCCTCGGCGGTTCCATACATCATAATATCCACCAGGGCTACATCAAACACAGTCTCCCGCACCGCCTGCTCCGCCGCCTCCCGTGTTGCCGCCGTTGCCGCCACCCGAAGGTCCGGCTCCCGTGACAGATAGGCCTCCAACCCGCGCAGCCAGTCCTCGTCATCCTCCACCAGCAATAACCGGATCTGTTCCATGCTGAGCCCTCCCCTGAAACCCCTGAAATAATTTGGTCCACGTATGGTTACTACCTGGGAAAATGAATTGTCACCGTTGTGCCCTTGCCGGGGGTGCTTTCCAAGTGCAGATTCCCTTTATGCAGCTTCATCACATGATAGCAATAGGACAAACCCAGCCCGAAGTTACGGTTAGAGGCTGCCTTAGTGGTATAAAACGGCTCCAGCACCCGCTTCAGCTCCGCCCGGCTGATGCCGCTTCCGGTATCCCGCACCTCTGTTACCACCCACTTGGGTGTTTGGTAGGCGCGGACCAGCAGCTCCCCGCCCTGCGGCATCGCTTCCAGCGCGTTGTTCACCAGATTCTGCACCGTCTCCACAAGCTGCGCCCGGTCGGCCGTCAGCGGAAGCGGACCGTCCAGCTCCCAGCGGGCCTCTACCGATGCTGGCAAGCCCAGACTCACCTGATGGGACAGCTCCAGCAGCACATCCCCAAGATCAAGTGCCGACCTCTGGAGCGCCAGCTCCTGGGTCTGGCCCTTCACCCGGGCGATCATATCCTGGATATGCCCCGCCGCCGCTTCAATCACGCGGATATCCTTCAGCAGCTCAGGCTGGTTGGTGTCGGTGGCATAAGCGGCAATTTTGTCGGTGAAAAGCTTCATTTTGCCCACATCGTTCTTGATGGCATGGTTTAACACCGCCGTACCGGAGGTAACTGCCCGCAGCGATATATCCAGCCTCCTTTTGGTAAGGAGGAATTGCATATCCAGAAAGCCGTACTTGAAGATGGCAATGACGAAGATAATAAACGCCAGCACGATAGCCCAGGTATTGTACCGCCACATTTCGGTAAAACCGAAGGCGGGCAGCAGATAGTTCATTACGGAGCAAAATATTACAGCAGGCACAACGGCCGCTGCCGTATACCGGTGGTTGCGCCGCAGCAGGTACAGCGTCTCCCTGCGGCTCAGCATCAGATAAGCTCCCGCCGCCACAACGGGTATGGCCCAGAATACCACAGCCCGGTAGGGAATGGGATGCACCGGCCGGATGGTCAGCAGGATGAAGGCCACAGGCGCCAGCACCGCATAGGGAAGCGCCCGGCGCAGATTGGCGGATAGCGCCGAAGGATTGTAGTGGGAGGTAAACATGATGAAGGTGAAGGGCAGCCCGTAATACTGCATCAGCGACGAGGCCATTCTGGCCCGATCCAGCCAATCCAGCATTGCAGGGGAATAGCCGTGCAATGCGCCATAGGGCATAATGGTATTACCAATGACGACGGAGAGCCCGCCGGACCCGCCGCAGAACAGAAATCCGGCCATCCAGCGGACAGACGCCTTGCGCGGATCAAAGACAAGCAGGACAAGGCCCACTGTCCACAAAATAATCAGGACGGCTAGCATAGAAGGCTGGACACTCCCCGGGTTTTTGTATGCCTTATTATACCATTCCTTGAAGCGGGTGCGGAACGGCAGATAAAAAAAGTCCGCCCTCCCGATAGCGGCGGGGGCGGACTTTACATGAAACGCTACACCTTCTGCAGATCCTTCAACGTAGCCAGCAGCACGTTAAACGCAGAGATCACCTTGGGCTCGCCGATGGCCGGAACCAGATGCAGCAGAATGCCCTTGATCTGATCCACGGTCATGCCTACCTTAAGCGCCATGGCATAATGCACACCAAGCTGCTCGTACTGTCCCATAGTAATCAGGGAGGAGATCAGGCAAACCTCCCGCCATTCCGGGCTGATGGACTTGGTCTGGAAGATATCCCCGTAGGCAACCCCCAGAATATACTCAGCCAGCTCCGGGAAATGCTCCTGGATGGGGGCAAGGGCCTTGGCCCCGTACTCACCGGACAGATCAAGAAAATGGTCCAAGCCGATATCGGATGTTTCTTTCATCATATAAATTCCTCCTTGGGATTGTGTCTTACACGCCATACATTAGAATGTCAGTTAGTTCATCACCAACACCCGGTGTGCAGTAGGCGGGACTTCCGAACGGTCGGTCAAAAGCTCAATCACCGTGGCGCGCCGAAGGGAGACGGCTTCCTTCACAGCCCTCTCAAATTCCTCCATAGTCTCGCAGCGGAAGGCGGCGGCTCCAAGGGAACGGCCGAATTGGCAGGCATCCATGGGCACCTCGAAGATGGTTCCATCGATACGGCCTGTTGTTTTTTCCATGCCCTTAAGCGCCATATCCAGCTGCATGTTGTTCACCACAACAAAAATAACGGGAATCTCCTTGCACACCGCCGTGTTGATTTCCGCACCCAGCATCATGAAGCAGCCGTCTCCGGTAATGCAAAATACGGTCTCGTCCGGAGCCGCGCATTGGGCGCCGATGGACATGCCGATGGCGTTGCCCATACAGGCAAAGTAGGAATCAAACACAAAGCTGCCCGGATGCTTGACCCGGTACCATTTAACCGCATTGAAGCCGTGGCTTCCGTCATCCACATACAGGGTAGTCCGCTCCGGAACCAGATCACCCATCCGCTGCATCACAGAGGCAAGGGATAGCCCGGGCAGTACCGGGAGCGGGTCCGCATAGCTCACGTGGGTTTCCGTTTCGCGTTTGGGCAGGCTGTCCGCATCCACCGCCTCCAACAACATTCTCAGATTATGCCGCAGATCACCTGAAACCGGAACAGTCTGGGAGGTGAGAATTTTGCCCACAAAGGTTGAATCAATATCGAATTGCACCAGAGCAGTAGGATGATTCTCCGGCTTCAGGTTGCAGATGGTCATATCGCTGAGCCGGGAGCCCAGCACAATGAACAGGTCGCTGTTATTAAGCAGTCCGTCCCCGTGTGTGCAGCCGCCTACCCCGACAGGACCATGGTACAGGGGATGATCCCAGGCGATGGCGCCTTTGCCGCCGGGGGTAGTGACTACCGGAATGTGGAACGCTTCGGCAAAACGGGCCAGCTCCTCATGGGCGCCGGAACGGTTGATGCCCTTGCCGGCAATAATCAGGGGCCGCTCCGCCCGGTTAATGGCTCCGATGGCCCTGCCCAGGTTGCCCAGACTGACCAGCGGCTCCCGCTGGGGAATAACAATGCGGCATTCCTCCAGCCGCTCCGACTGGACATCGAAGGGGATGCACAGATGCACAGGACCGCCTTTGCCCTCCAGGGCTGCCGCTATCGCATGATTAAACAAGGTCGGGAAGTGATCCGCACGCTCCACCAGCTTGCTGAACAGCGTGGCTGGACGGAACATATCAGCCAGATCGGCCAAGTAGGAGGTGGAGTCCTGGCATTGGGGCAGGCCCAGCTCCTTAATGGATTGGTGCCCCGTGATGAACAGGACGGGAAGATTGTTGGCCTTCGCATGGGCGGCGGCGGTCAACAGATTCGTTCCCCCCGGACCGGAGGTTCCGAAGGCCACACCGAGACGGCCGGTCTTTTGGGCGTAGCCTGCAGCGGCAAAGCCGGAGCTGGCCTCATGTCTGCCCGGAATAAATGCAATACCGTAATCCACCATCTTCAGTGCGGCAGGACAAATGGACTTGCCGATAATACCGAATGCATGGGTAACCTCCAGGCGCCGAAGGGCCTGTGCCAAATGATCTGCAACAGTCTTCATTACTTCTCCTCCACCCGTATAGATGATTTTGTAATATTTCATAAATATAAGGATAAATCTACTTTAAAATAAGTCTTTTGGTTTATTTTGTCAATGAATATTTTGTAAAATTTTGCAACAATAAAGGGAATGGGATTTTTCTGGATGCCTGCTACAAAACCAATCCGGCATCCGTCTTATATACGAAAGGGGGACGGCGGCAACATGGAGGAAAGCGCACGGATACCCGAGCTGTTCCAGCAGTTGTTCCGGGAGCATTATCCCGGCGTAGCGCGGAAGCTCTATGCATTGACCGGCGATTATGCGGCGGCCGAGGATCTGGCCCAGGAGGTGTTTCTGCGGCTCTACCGGAACCCTCCTGACCGGCTGGAGGCTGTAGGCGCCTGGCTGCACCGGGTGCTGACCCGGGTGGGCTACGATTATCTGCGGCAGCAAGCCTCAGGCAGGACATTATTGGCCAAGGAAACCGCCCGTGTGGCGGCATGGTCCGACGGGTCTGCCCCATCGGGAGAGACAGAAGTAATCCGCGAATGGGAAAAGGATGTGGTCCGCCGGGTGCTGCAGAAGCTCTCGGACCGGGACCGGACAGCCCTTTTGCTGCGCGAGGACGGATACAGCTATGAAGAGATCGCCCTCCGGCTGGAGGTTAATCCGAGGATTGTAGGCACCCTGCTGGCACGGGCAGAGGAACGTCTGAAGAAAAAATACGGGCAGGAGGAGGAGCAGCATGGCAAAGGATTGGAAACGGACCGGCGGGGAGCCGGTTTTTGATACGGACCGGGCGTGGGAACGGTTTGAGAAGCTGGCTGCCGGAACGGATGAGCTGTTGAAGCAGAAGTACGGACCCGGGGAAGAAGCGCTGGCGGAGTTTGAAAAACGCGCTGCGCAGATCGATGAAAAGCTGAAGCGGAAGTATGGGGAGAATGGCCTGCAGGAGCTGGAGGCGGAAATCCAGGCCAAGTGGGAAAAACTCCAGAATCAATACGAAAAGGAAGGTGCAAAAGTGATGAAAAAGACAGTAGCATTGGGGACAGAACAGGGAGCACCTGCTGCCGGAGAAGATAAGCTGCCCGAAGGGAAGCGCTCCTATGCGGCGGATAGCACTTGGCGGGCGGAGAAGCCTGGCAGACGCCGGCTGCGGAGGCTGGCGGCAGGAGCCGCCGCAGCGGTTGTGGCTGTGAGCCTGTTTACCACTCCGTTGGGTGACCGGGCCATGGCAGCCATGATGCAGACCTTCCGGGTCCAGCACCTGGCTGGAGTTGGGATTTCGGCCGATGATCTGACCACCATTTCTCATTTGCTGGAGCGCGGTTCTCCGGAGGGTGACCAGAGCTTCAATCTGGCTCAATTCGGCAGCTTGACCCAATCCGGTGGAGGAGAATCCAGCATCATCTCCTGGATGGAAGCAAACCAGCGTTTGGGCGGCTCCTTGCTCAAGCTGGACAATGCCTCCCAGCCCGAGTACCAGCCTGCTACCTCCCTTACCTTTAAGCTGAATGTGCCGGCGGTTAACCGGATGCTGACCCGTCTGGGCAGCCCGACCACACTGCCTGCCCAAGCGGACGGCAAAGCCATCGGTCTGGAAATTCCGGCCGGCATTGCCACCGAAGGCACCTTGTCCGGCAAGCCCGTGCGGCTGCTCCAATTCGGCAAGCCGGAGCTGACCGTAGAGGGCGGCATTGATCCGGCTACTGTCCGGGAGGCCATCCTGGGCCTGCCCGTGCTGCCGGACAGTCTGCGGACGAAGCTGGCGGCCATCGGCGATTGGCAGAACACACTGCCGGTACCGGCGTACGAAGGCGTAACGAAGACTCTGCGTTTAGGCGGCCATGATGCTTTAATGGTAACAGATGATAACAGCCGTTATGCGTTCTGGATCGAAGGCAGCCGGATGGGCTTATTAAGCGGCAGTGTCCAGGACTTCCCTGCGGAGGCTGCTTTCCTTCAGGCAGCGGAGGAGCTTGTCCGGCCATGATGATCGATACGGCGGAGCTGACCAAAACATACAATGGCCGCGGCGGCTGCCGCGGCATCACCCTGCAGGTGCCGGAGGGCAGCATCTTCGGCCTCCTGGGTCCTAACGGTGCGGGCAAAAGCACCTTCGTCAAAATGCTGGCCGGCCTGCACCGCCCGGACTCCGGCGGAGGCACAGTGCTCGGCCATCCGCTGGGCCGGCCGGAGGCGCGGCGCAAGCTCGGGTATCTGCCCGAGCTGTTCCGCTTTCAGGATTGGCTGACTCCCTTGGAGGTACTCCGGTTTCATGCCCAGCTGGGCGGAATCCGGCCGCAGGAGATACGCGGTGTGTCCTTCCGCAGCCGAATGCGGGACACCCTCGATCTGGTGGGGTTGACTGAGGCGTCTAACCGCCGGGTTGGCGGCTTCTCCAAAGGGATGCAGCAGCGCCTGGGTCTGGCGGCGGCTCTGCTGCTGGACCCGGAGCTGGTTATTCTGGATGAACCCGCGTCCGCTCTCGACCCCATCGGCCGCTACGAAATCCGCAGCTTGCTGAAGCGGCTGCGGGGCAAGGGTGTAACCGTGTTCCTCAATACACATCTGCTGGAGGATGTGGAGGATCTCTGCGACGAAGCCGCCTTCCTGTACGGCGGCGAGCTGCTGGCCGCAGGCCCGCTGCACAAGCTGCTCGGCAGCGCCGGGGACAGCACTGCCGCCAATTGGCGCTTCCGGCTGGGCGGCTGGCTGCCGGAGACATGGGACGAGCTGAACACCAGTGCAGGCGGAGCGCTTTCCTCTATGCTGCAGCTGGTGGAGTCCGGCAAGGATGGCAATGCCCTTCTCACTGCCCGCGTCACAGACCGGGAGCAGGCGGGGTACCTGTGCTCCCTCTTCATCCGGAGCGGGCTGACCCTCTACGAATCCGGCCCCGAAAAGGGCAGCCTGGAGGCCTGGTTTCTGCGGATGGCCCAATCCCGTCAAGGAGGTGACCGGGCATGACCGCTTATATCTCGGCCACCTTCAAGGAGCTGACCCGCAAGCGGGTGTTCCTGGTAGTGCTTATTCTGACTGCCGTCTTTCTCATCCTGTTCTCCCTCGGCGTGCGGGAGCTGGCCAGTCCGTCCGGGCCGGCCTCCGGCTCTGCTGCCGAGCGGCTGCTGAGCAGCATGGTGCTTACGGTGATGGGTATGTTTTTTGCCCAATTTCTGGCCGCCTTTTTTGTCCTCTTCTCTGCTATGGGAACCGTCACCGGCGAGCAGGAGAGCGGCTTGCTGCTGGCTGTAGCTGCCCGGCCCGTATCCCGCTGGAGGCTTTATCTGGCCAAGTGGCTGGGCCATGCCGTCTGGGTCGCGGTGTACAGCGCGATCCTGTATCTTTGCGTGGCATGGACGGTACACGCTATCGCCGGGCTTCCGCTTCTGCCAGGGGATTTGCTGCGGGGGCTTCTGCTATTCCTCTGGATGCCTCTGCTGCTGCTTTCCCTGACTATGCTGGGCTCCGTATATCTGCCCATGCTGGGAAACGGCATTCTGGCTGCACTGCTGTACGGATTCTCCCTGTTTACCGGATTGGTGGAGGGCATCTCCATCTATGGGGAAACCCATCCTGCGGTGCAAAAATTCTTTCTCCTCACCGGGCTGCTCCTGCCCACGGACTCCGTCTATAAACGAAGCCTCTACGAGCTGCTGGGCGGAGCGGATTGGGCGGGGCTGGCTGTGTCGGACTTGGGGCCCTTCTCCATGCCCAATGTCCCCTCCAACGCCTATCTCCTTTACACGGTAGGGTATGCGGCGGTGCTGCTGTTGCTGGGATGCCGGGCCTTCAACCGTAAGGATCTGTAACGGGGAGATGGGAGCATAAGGTAGCTTAGCAGGGGTTCTGGCTGCGGGGCTTTGGCTGTGGGGGCTTTGGCTGCGGGGGCTTTGGCTGCGGGGGCTTTGGCTGCGGGGGCTTTGGCTGCGGTGCTGGGGCTTTGGCGGGGGATGCTGTGGTGGCGCGGGGCAGTGCTGTGGTGTGAGTGTCCTTACGGAACTCAGCGGCTCTTACAAGCCAAAATTAGTGTTTTACGGGAGCTAACGGAACTGAGACGCGCTTAGCAGGTCTTGGAGCAGATAAATACCAGCAATTCAGGCGCTAACGGTCGCTCAGTTCCGTAAAAATTAAAAATATGGTGAATACAGCTTGTAAGCGTCAAATAGTTCCGTTACGCCTCCTGGGGTTCCGGGGTTCCTGCTCCCAGCAGCCCCCGGCCTCCTGACTTCCATACACAGCAGCACACCGCATCGCCTCAAACATACAGCGGCAGCCCCGGAACGGAATAACCGTCCTTGGCTGCCGCTGTTATTGTAACCGGCCGGAACTGGGGCGAAGCTCCCCCTCAATTCCGGGGTGGATACTTATACCCGCTCAGATAATCATATTTATTGTCCTGCTTCTGCCCGTTGAGGTAGCAGTAATCCACATGGCGGATTTTTTCGATAGTTAAATTGGCGAAGAGGCCGAGGATGTCATCCACATCGGCTAAAAATATCCTGTCCTTTTAAGCCGCCTCCACCCGCCTGGCCGCCTTCACATGCTTCAATTGGGCCACGATGATGACGCTGATGATCACCAGGAGAAACCATGAGCTGATTTTGCTGAAGCTGACCATGTGCCATGCCTCCCGCTGGTCCGGGTACGTCCAGGCTCCCAGGAAGGTGGCGATATTTTCAGCCGACCAGATGAAGAACCCGACAATGACAAACGCCAGCGCCAGAGGCATCCGGTAGGTGGAAGCCCGCACCCGGTAAATAATCCATGTCCTCCGAAACACCACAAATACAAGCGCCGTCAGCCACCAGCGGAAATCGGGAATAAAATGATGGGTGAAAAAGTTGAAGTAGATAGCACCGCCCAGAAGAATGGAGGCCACTCTCCCCGGCCAGCCGGTCATATCCATCCGCAGCCTCCGCCACACCTGACACAAAAAGCTGGCTACACTGGCATACATAAACCCGCTATACAGGGGAACGCCCAGCAGCTTGGAGTAGCCCGGCTCCGGGTATGACCAGGACCCCATATGGACCTTATACAACTCCAGCGCCAATCCGATGATATGGAACAGACAGATCACCTTAATCTCATCCCAGGTTTCCAGTCCGCTGCGGTACATGAAGTATTGCACAGCCAGCAGAATCAGCAGAATGGCGTCATAACGATGCAGAAACGGAACCCCCGTGACACGGGTGAGTGCCAGCGTTCCAAATATGGCAACCGGAAAGATGCAGCTCATGGCCTGATGGTAGCCAAAGTGCAGCAGCTGTACAACAGGTTTCATCGGTATAATCCCTCTCCATCCTAAAGATTCTGACTACACCTATTGTATGTACTTCAAAACGCCTTTTATATTTCTTACCACGGGAAAGCCCCAGCTTTTGAAGGTGTGGTACAAAAACAGCCGCCAATCCCTGCACAAAAGGATGCTTTGAATCCCCAATTCTCTGGCGCCCTCACAATTGGCCGGATTGTCATCTACGAATATCACTTCCTCCGGCCGCAAGTCGAGCTCCTCCAGCGCTTTTTGGTACATCCGCTCATGGGGCTTGGTTACACCGGTTTCGGAGGAAATAACAAAGGATGAAAAGTATTGGCGCAAGCCCGCTTCCCGGAACACAAGATCCAGGGATGGCCAGGCATCGGAAACAACCCCCAGCCTGTATCTCCTGCTTAAAACAGGGATAAGCTCAACCGCATCCTCATAAAACCTGTATTTCCCCGCATTGTACACCATATCCGACGCCAATAATGAAATCGACTCTTCCGTTAAGCCCAGTTGGGGCAAGGCATGGGAGAAAATCCGGTAAAATTCCAGGAAATGCGTATACTCCTCCTCCTGATCCCGGACCCAGTCCTGTTTGGAAAGATACGTCCTGGCTCTTTGGAACGCGTAACTGACCGATTTCACCCCGGCTGTGTTGAATTTCTTCTCGTCCACAATACTGAAAAAACGCGGGGGTATATACCAATGCCCGGTGCTGGGCCTATTGAGAACCCGGCCGGAGTCAAATAAGATTCCTTCTATTTTCCGCTTCATCTCTATTCCCCCATCCTTATATCCATGGACCGGACCCTGTTCACCACGGCTATATAGTCATGATAAAGGTGAAATGGATTCGAAAAAATAGAAAGTTGGCGAGGGATGATTTCCTATTTTCCCTTACACTAATTGTTCATTTCCTCCCGGATCTGCAGGGTTTTGGTTAAGCGGTTCTCCGATGCATAGTCAAACTGTTCATAGTTGAAGGTGGAGTCATTCTCCCAGCCAAGGCCAAAGTAGCCTGTATGGTCATCCGCTTTCCGGATAAGCTTCTCGGCAAAGGTGGATAGCTCCATCACCCACAAATCATCGGTCTCATCGTCTTCATAACCCCACTTGGCTTTGGAAATAATTCCGCTCAAACGGGAAAAGACGGCATACTTGGAATCCGGAGAAAAGTAAAACCGGGATAAGTAGCGGAAGTCTCCGCTGAGCCGTCCGGTTTCCACCTGGTACAGGGCCCCGCCCCGCTGCCGCGAGGTGCCAGTATCTATAAGCAAATACTGTGAGTCCGGTGACCAGTTATAGAAGGAGAGCTCAGGGTCAATATTTTCGGTCACCAGCTGCGGGGCTGCTTTGGATACCTGCCAGATATAGGACTGACCCTCCTGTTCATTCCCTTGCGAGTATGCAATGGAGGAAATATCTGGAGACCATTCCGCATTATAGATATCCGGATTGGCATAAAACTGCTGCTCCAGCTTCATGATCCGCTTCAGCTGCTCTGTCTGTTCACTGGATAGAGCCTGATTCACCTTCTGTTTGGGATAGGTTTCAGGCTTGTAAAGATTGTAATAGGTGACCACGTTGCCTTTTTCATGATGGCTGACATCCCCTGTTTTCCGGTTAACTTTCCGGTAGGACTGAATCCGGTTGTCAGAATCATCCGCCTCAGGGTCAAAGAAATTACTTATGTAAAAATAGAACGTATCGTTGAGCATTCTGCTGTAGGTCCCCCCGGAAAATCCTTCGATCTTCCGCATCTCCTGCAGGATTTGATAAGAGGTCAGGTTGTCTGAAGGGGATATTGCCGGGGCAGCAGGTGTAACCGGAGATGTTGCCACAGCCGCGGCTGATGGAGAAGGCGGGGGCAGCTCCGCCACCCTTTCTGAATCGCAGGATGTTACCAACAACAAAAACAGGAACAGAGCACCGGATCTTTTCACGCTCATCCCGCCTCCTGAAACAATTGGCTTATTGAATATCTCATCCATCGAACAGGGTATTGGTAACCCTGCCCGTCTGCCGATCCACGGACAGCCAGGCGCTGGTGGCCGTGTGCTGGTCCTCTTCGCTGTTTCTAACACTCTCATAAAAATGGAGACGGACCGCTTGGTCATCGGAGGAATCCACCTCCATGATAAAAATACTGCCGGTATTGTTCTTGTCACGGGTGTTGTTTTGATAGCTGACCGTATCGGGAATCCCGGTTGCAATATAGAAGGCCTCTTCATCCGTAAGCTGCATAGTGCGCATCATAACACTGCGGTCCCCTTCATCAAAACGCCGGACTTGAACCTCCACATACCGGTCCGCACTGTCTTTATTGAGCATTTCGTAGATCAACTCCGGATCAACATCCATGGATAGAAGTGTTTTGGCTAGCTTCTGGTTCATGAACTCGCCGGATACCTCACCCAACACCTTGAATTCCTTATTGACCGGGTCATATTGCACCAGATGTTGCTCCGCAATCCGGGAGCGGTCGGCGCTGCTTGCGGAGCGGACCAGCAGAAGCTGCTTATCTCCGTACATATACGTGTACACGTCTGAGAAGCCGTTGCGGTAGGCTTCGGGCAGTTTAAGCTCATCATAGAGGGCGGACAGGAACAAACTATCCTCCACTCCGGCATTCTTCAAATAAAACGCCCCCTTGGGCTCGGCATTCAAGCCACCGAACTGTATGCCCTCATACTCGATATGAATGGCATTTTCCGTAAACGAAAGCTGCACATTGGCGTAGGTCTGATCAGCAAACTCGGCCTTTCCGTTATGGAGGGTGAAATCAGATTCGATCTCACCCATGTTATGGCTGAAGCCGTATGTACGGGATACTAGCAGATGATAGCGGTCATTTCCCTTGTCTGTAACCTCTGCTAAGCCAATATTATAGTCGTTGTAAAAGGGGACAATAAACGTCCCGGTCAGGACGGTGACCGGTCTCAGGGCCTGATTGGTGGG
>JAQSYT010000390.1 GCA_029256065.1 Paenibacillaceae bacterium | reverse complement strand
GTGCATTGTAGCATATAACGCTATACCGGAAAGGCAGCGGCCAACGCTGCCTTTTTTTGTTGCGGCGGAAAATCCCATCATAAAAAAACACATCTGCCTCCCAAGGAATCACATGGATGCCCGGAGCCTGCGGCTTTATGATGAAGGGGACAATCAATCTAAGATTTTGAGAGGAGAGAAAGGCATGGCTTCAAAGACAGAGACAGCCGGACAACCGGTATTCCGGTTTACCAGTTCGCGCGCCAAATGGGGGTTTATTAAAAAGCATATGGCGCTGTATCTGATATCCCTTCCGGGCTTGGTGTACTTTCTGGTTTTTAAGTACATTCCCATGGGCGGGTCCATGATCGCATTCCAGGATTACAATATCTTCAAGGGAATTGCGGGCAGTCCCTGGGTGGGCCTGGAGCATTTCCAGCGGATGTTCGCTTATCCCGAGTTTATGAATATTTTGAAAAACACCCTGCTCTTGGGTTTTTATGATCTTGTTATTGCCTTCCCCGTTCCCATCGTGCTGGCGCTCCTGCTGTCGGAGATCCGCTCCACAGGCTTTAAGCGGGTGGTGCAAACGGTGGTGTACATGCCCCATTTTCTGTCCTGGGTTATCGTCGGAGGCATTCTGATTGGCCTGCTGTCGCCCTCTACCGGGGTAGTGAACCACATTCTCGGCTTTTTCAATATGGAGCCGATTTACTTCTTGGGAGAAAACAGCTACATCCGCACGATTCTCATCAGCTCGGGCATCTGGAAGGACAGCGGCTGGGGAACCATTATTTATCTGGCAGCCATTGCCGGCATTAACCCGGACTTGTATGAGGCGGCGGAGATTGACGGCGCAGGCCGCTTCCGCCAGGTGATGTCCATCACGATTCCGGCCATTGTCCCTACGATTGTCATTCTGTTCCTGCTGCATATCGGCCGGTTTATGGACTTCGGCTTCGAGCGGGTATTCGTATTCCTGAATCCGCTGAACAGCCAAAACGCCGAAATTCTGGATACGTATGTGTACCGGGCAGGCTTGATTGACCGGCAGTACAGCTACACCACGGCCATCGGCTTGTTCAAGTCCCTTGTCGGTCTTCTGCTGATCGGAACCGGGAATGCCTTGAGCAAACGCACCACTGGGGAAAGCCTGTACTAAGGAGAGGAGACGGACAACGTGATTACAACAAAAGGACAACGCATTTTTCAAATCTGCAATGGTTTTTTTCTGACTGTCATCGGCTTGACTATGGTGCTGCCGATTCTGCATGTTATTGCCCAATCCTTCAGCGATGCGGCGGCTATCAACAACGGCAGCGTAGGCATCTGGCCAAGCGGCTTTACCTGGGAAAACTATCACATGGTCCTGAAGGATAAAACCATGTGGATGTCCTTCCGCAATAGCGTCATTATTACCCTGTTCGGCACGCTGATTAATCTGGCGTCTACCGCCAGTCTGGCATATCCGCTGTCCAGACCGGAATATCTCTACCGCAAGCCCGCGCTGGTGCTGGTGCTCTTGACCATGATTTTTCACGCACCGCTGATTCCCAACTATCTCTTGCTGAAGAATCTGCACATGCTCAACACCCTGTGGGTTCTCATGATTCCCGGCGCCATCAGCGCGTACAACCTGTTCGTGATGCGCTCCTTCTTCGTAAATCTGCCCGGCGAGCTGCTGGATTCTGCCCGGATTGACGGCTGCGGGGAAACCCGGATGATCTGGAGCATTGTGCTGCCCCTGTCCAAGCCGGTTATGGCGACCATGGGGATTATGTATGCGGTAGGCAACTGGAATATGTATTCCCAGGCCATCTACTACATTAACAAACGCAGCTTAATTCCGCTTCAGGTCCGGCTGCGTGAAATTGTCATCACGGATAATTTGGGATCGGCGGATATTACCTCCGAGCTGATCCAGTTGATTTCCCCGGAGGGGCTGAAGATGGCGGTTATCGTCATTGCCACGATTCCGATTATGCTGGTGTATCCGTTCCTGCAGAAGCATTTTATTAAAGGGATGATGGTGGGTTCTATCAAATCC
This sequence comes from Paenibacillaceae bacterium, assembly GCA_029256065.1. Lineage (GTDB taxonomy): Bacteria > Bacillota > Bacilli > Paenibacillales > NBRC-103111 > Paenibacillus_AR. The sequence continues at coordinate 2,693 of JAQSYT010000390.1, read as the reverse complement.
TAAGGCTGTTTCGAAAGCGGAAAGGAAGGAATAGAATGGGAGATATGAAGCTGCAAGGAGATCAATCGGCCGGTGACGGAGTGCAGTCTCCGGGCCGGGCGGATCTGTCCAGGGTGGAAGGGATTTGTCTGGCCGGCGGTCCGGACCGTGTTTATCCGGCCAATGCGGCCATTGAGCTGACGCTGGGTAGCGTCAGCTTTTTGCAGGTTAGCGGCAGGCTGGCGGATGGGAGAGAGGTGGAGCTGGACCCCGGCAGCGTAAAGTTTGCTTCGGCTTCGGAGGCGGTAAGCATCAGCAGGCGCGGAGAGGCTGTGGCGCTCCATGCCGGAGCTGCCCGGGTTTACGCCGAGGCGGTAAAGCCGGACGGAGGCAAGCTCCGCACTCCGGATGTATGGATGGTTGTCCATAATCCCGGTGAGCTGCAGGAGCCGTGGCTGATCTGCCGTTCCAGGCTGGAGCATCCTGTTATGCGGATGGAAATCGGCCAGCCTGCGGTGCTGGTCCCCGGTGATCAGCTGCCCGTGATTGTGATTGAACCTTTGGTCCATTCTGCAGTGTCTGTTATCCTGCTGCGGGAGGGGAAGCCGACAGGCTTGCAAGTCGGCGGTTGTGCCGCTTCCGCTCTGGAGCAGTATAGGCTTGCCCTGCCGGGGGACAGCCGGGCAACGGAGAAGGGGGAGTACGAGCTCCGTTTGACCATTGCCGCTTGTTCGGGACAAATCTGTACGGACTCCTATTATTTTACAGTAATGGAGGAAGCGGAGGTGCCCCGGGGGCAATGCCGGATTGCCTTCCTGAGCCCGGAGGGGAAGCTTCGGTGTGTTCCGGATTTCCGGGGCAACCGGATTCCCGACTTCTCCTGTTCGGGATATCTGGGTGGCGGCACGGTGCTGCCCGATGTGCAGGCCATGATGGTGGTAGAGCCCGCCCCGGGAGATGCCACAGCCCGCATCCAGGCGGCTATTGACCGGGTGTTGCAGCTGCCGGCAGGACCGCATGGTCTCCGGGGCGCCGTGCTGCTCCGCAAGGGGGAATATGACATTGCCGGGACGCTCCTGATCCATACCGGCGGGGTGGTGCTCCGCGGCGAGGGCTGCGGGGCCGGAGGCACGCTGCTCCGGGCAACCGGCGCGGTCCGGCGCAATGTGCTGGAGATCGGCACCGGGGCAGGACCGGAGATTCTGCCGGAGACGGAGCAGGAGATCATGGACCTGTACGTGCCCTCCGGCTCCCGGACCTTCCGGGTGGCCGATGCATCACTTTATAAGGTGGGGGACAGCGTGCTGGTAAGGAGGACGGGCAATGCCCGCTGGATCCACGAAATCGGCATGGATTCCATTTACATGCGGCCCGGAACCGACGGCTCCTCCACCCATCAATGGGGCCCGTTCGACCTGGATTTTGACCGGGTGGTTACCGCTGTTGACGGGTCCATGATTACAGTGGATGCGCCCATCACCAATGCTATTGAGCGCAGATGGGGCGGCGGGCGGATCTATCAATACTCCGATGCGGAACGGATTGAGCAGGTGGGCGTGGAGAATATGCAGGTGGTTTCCGAATTTAATCCAGCCGTCCTCCATACGGTGATGGATAACGGCCGGACCTATCCGTATTATGCGGATGAAGATCATGCGGAGCGGTTTGTGGTGTTTAACAGTGTCAAGAACGGCTGGGTGCGCGACGTGGCAGGCTATCATCTGTCGTATGCTCTGGTCCAGCTGGGACGCTTCAGCAAATGGATTACTGTGCAGGATTGCCACGTGTACGATATGGTCAGCATTGTTACCGGCGGAAGGCGGTACAGCATCTATTTCCAGGGCCAGCTGCATCTGGTTCAGCGGGTTTATGCGGAGACAGCCCGGCATGCCTTCATTTATGACAGCGCTGTTGCGGGACCCAATGTAGTGCTGGATTGTGAATCCTTCCGGGATTACAACACCAGCGAGCCCCATCACCGTTGGTCGGTGGGAGGATTGTTCGACAATGTGAAGGCGCCCGTCTCCATCCGGGACCGGGGCTGGCTGGGCAGCGGACACGGCTGGTCCGGCGCCAATTATGTGAACTGGAACACGGAGGGCAAGCTGACGAGCCAGCAGCCGCCGACGGCACAGAATTATGTCATCGGCCATGTTGGCCCGCAAGTGCCGCCGCTGCTGCCCAATGCGTATGACCCCCGTCCGCGCCAGGCTGCCTACTGGGAAAGCCACGGACAGCCTGTGTCCGCCCCGGCCAGCTTGTACAAGCAGCAGCTGGCGGAACGGCTGGGTTCCGAGGCCGTAGCCAATCTGGCCAAACGGCCTTACGGCGGCGGGGCGCTGGACAGACATGAGGCCCCCCTGTCATAGGACATGTATACGAAAATGCCGCACCTGCACCCCACTGCACCCGGCATTTTCATTGCTGACGATGGCCGCCGGGCCATGAGGTGATTCTAACGGAAGTGAGCGCTTCTATTATGCTGAAAATCGGTGCCTCCGGATTCTAACGGAGGTGAGCGCTCTTATTGGAGCCGATAGGGGTCCAGTCGGGCAGAATTTCCGGAAATAGCGGCTCTCACCGCACTGGCGTTGCACCGAACCTAACATGACGAATGAAGGCAAAAAAAGGTAGCCAAAACGAAAAGAATCTCCTAAAGTTGTGTGTAGAAGGTTACCCCTGTACACCCACAAAAGGAGACACGCATGTTGAGT
>JAQSYT010000026.1 GCA_029256065.1 Paenibacillaceae bacterium | reverse complement strand
TAAGATCCAGGCCAATATGAATCCGGCCCACCGTGACCGCGTGGCGTTCCTGCGGATTGTTTCCGGCAAGTTCGAGCGGGGGATGACGGTGAAGCATGTACGGGCTGGCAAGGACATTAAGCTGGCGCAGCCGCAGCAATTTCTGGCTCAGGACCGGGATATTGTGGATACGGCGTACCCGGGTGACATCATCGGCCTGTTCGATCCCGGTATCTTCCGCATCGGGGATTCCCTGTGCCAGGGCAGTCAGAAGACCTTTGACGAGCTGCCGGTATTCTCTCCGGAAATCTTCGCCAAGGTCTCCATCAAGAATGCTCTGAAGCAGAAGCAATTCCTGAAGGGCATCGATCAGCTGACGGAGGAGGGCACGATCCAGGTGTTTAAATCCATCGGCTTCGAGGATATGATTCTCGGCGTGGTCGGCCAGCTGCAATTTGAGGTATTCGAGTACCGTATGAAGAACGAATACGGTGTTGACGTGCTGATGCAGCGCCTGCCCTTCCAGTTCGCCCGCTGGATTGTGGATGAGAAGGTCGATCCGGGCAAGTTCCGGGTCAACTCCCAGCTGGTCAAGGACAAAAACGGGAATTTTGTGGCGTTGTTCGAAAATGAATACGCCCTGCGCACCTCTGTGGAGAAGAACCCTACGGCCAAGTTTCTGGAAACCGCGCCTTAAGTTTAATGGTAATAAAAATGCCCCTTGTCCGGCGTGCTGCCGGATTTAGGGGCTTTTTGGAGTTTCTGCTGTCATCACAAGGGGGGCTGTAGCTCCTGTTAAGTGCAGAATTTTATTCCTACGGCCACTTCGCCTGCTCCAACCGTCAGGTCTGCACATAGGATATGGATGATGGGCCTCACATAATTTGACGGGAAAAGAGGGGGGCTGAACGCGTGCAGAGGTTTGTTCACAGCAAGTGGAAAAAGACGGAGGCTATCAAGGTGAATCCCGCGGTACGGGAGCATATTCCCGATACCCGGCAGCTGGGGAAGGCCACTCTGGAGGCGATGCTCACAGAGTACGGCATGGTATATGTCAAGCCGGACAGGGGTACCTTCGGCAAGGGAGTCATCCGCGTGGAGCAGGATGGAGCCGGATTCAAATTCCAATCAGGTACCACAATCCGCACCTTTTCCGCTTATGATGGATTATATGACGGGTTGAAGCAGGCTACGGGAGGACGGCAGTATCTGGTCCAGAAGGGCATCCATCTGTTAAAGCATGGCGGCCGTCGGTTTGACATCCGGGTCATGGTGCAGAAAAGTCCCGCAGGGCGCTGGGAATCTACCGCTATGGTGGGGCGTGTGGCTTATCCGGGCAAAATAGTCACCAATTACCACAGCGGCGGTACGCTAAAACCTGTGCCGACATTGCTTCATGCCCATATGGGAGGGCCGGAGCTTGCAGCCTTTACGGAAGGGTTGAAGCGGCTGGGGGTATCAGTTGCCAAACAACTGGATGCGGCTTATCCCGGGATCAAGGAGATCGGCATTGATATTGCAGTTGACCGGAGCCACAAAAGCTGGATTCTCGAAGTAAACACCTGTCCGGACCCCTATATTTTCCGTATCTTAAAGGATAAGGATGTTTTCCGTAAAGTCATCCGTTATGCCAGAGCATACGGGCGGGTTAAATCCAAGTAACCTTTATTTTTGTAGTATTTTCGTAAAAACTTCCTGCTGCTCTTCTTTCATTTTGGTGTATAGTAGAGAAATAAGATGTTGGAATGCACCAAGATGCAGCGTTGAAAGGAGCAGCAAGCCATGCAAGTGATGTACCGCTTTAACCGCTTTATCGAAAAATGGATGCCTTTTGTAACGCCATGCAGCCTGCTGCTTGGCGTCTTGTTTTCCACCTGGCTCACCTCGTTTTCCTTTCTCGTCCCCTGGATTTTTGCCTTTATGACCTTTGCCGGAGGACTTGGATCAGGCTTCAAGGATATGAAGAAGGTGATGCAGCACCCGGCTCCGTTGTTGGCCTGTATGCTGATTTTGCATATCTGGATGCCGTTGATTGCATGGGGCGCGGGCCATTTGTTTTTCTCCAATGATCCGTATACCATTACGGGAATCGTTTTGGCTTTTGCCATTCCCACGGGAATTGTCAGTTTTATGTGGGTAAGCCTGTATCAGGGCAATATTGCGTTAACGTTGTCTATCATCCTAGTGGATACCTTTCTGGCTCCCTTTGTCGTCCCCTTTACCCTGCGCCTTCTGGTAGGGGCCAATGTCTCCATTGATATCTGGGGAATGATGCAGGGGCTGGTCTGGATGGTCGTGCTGCCTTCTTTGGCGGGTATGACCTTAAACCATTGGACCAAGGGAGGCGTCAAAACCAGTCTGGCCCCCAAGCTTGCTCCCTTCAGCAAAATCGGTCTGATCATGGTGGTGGCTATCAACGCTTCTGTGGTTGCCCCCAATTTTAAGCATATTGACGGGAAGTTTTTGGCGGTCGCCGGCACCATTCTGGTTATCGCGGCCTCCGGTTATGTATGGGGCTGGCTTACCGGCAAACGTCTGAAGGGGGATAAAGGTGTGGTGGTAGCCTTGACCTTCAACAGCGGCATGCGCAACATTAGTGCAGGCGCAGTTATTGCAGCCACTTATTTTCCGGCTGCAGTGGTCTTTCCTGTTATGGTGGGTACGCTGTTCCAGCAGATTTTGGCCTCCACCTATGCGCATTTCTTAAGCAAAACCTATGGCAACCGTGACGAAACGCTACCTGGCAAGAGCAAGACGACAGCCAATGTAGCAGCCAAGGGTTAATAAATAATAACCGGCGCAGGTCCGCTTGGACGGCTGCGCCGGTTTTTTTCAAATCACTCTCGGCAATTAATGATGCAAATGCTCCTTTAAGGTATTGACCAGGTCCTCCTGGACTTGTTCATCCGTATGGGTCCAGATGATTTCGAAAAGCACCCCTAAGCCGGGCAATGCACGGTCATCCCCACCGATGGAGCCTTCGATGACTTCCCGCAGTTCGTCATTGTTTTTATCCTCCACCCGGCGAACAATCGCCTGACGCAAATCCAGATTCATTTGACTAATCCCCCGTTTCGAGAAACTGATATTCCCTTACTAATATGCACAGCCCCGGTCAGCTTCATGCTCAGCTGGAGTTTACAGGTGGTTCCAGCAGCGGGGACTTAGGTTATGCTACAATATAGGATGTGCGATACCGCGGCTAAGGGGGCCAAGCATATGAAAAAGCAATTTGCAGTAATCGGCATGGGACGTTTCGGTTCAAGTGTAGCCGAATATTTGGGCAAGCTGGGCTACGAGGTGTTGGCGGTAGACGATAATGAGGCCAGGATCCAGGAAATCAGTGACCGGGTCACCCATGCTGTCCAAGCGGATTCCACGGATGAGGATACTCTCCGCAGCTTAGGCATCCGCAACTTTGACGTTGTCGTGGTGGCCATCGGACAGGATGTCCAGGCCAGCATCATGACGACCCTGATTCTGAAGGAGCTGGGTGTCCCTAACATTATTGTCAAGGCTACAAGCGAGCTCCAGGGCAAGGTGCTTGCCAAAATCGGCGCTGACAAGGTGATTTTCCCTGAGCGGGATATGGGCAAACGGGTGGCGCATCATCTGATTTCCCCACATATTCTCGATTATATCGAGCTGTCAGAGGAGCACAGCATTGTGGAGATCCGGGCTGGAGAGGCTATGGCCGGGCAATCCTTGCGGGAGCTGGATATCCGGGCCAGATACAGCTGCAATGTCATGGGTATCCGCAGAGGGGACAAGCTCAACATTGCCCCCGATGCCGATGAAAAGCTTCATGAGCAGGACATTCTAATCATTATTGGGGAGAACCTTAACCTGACCCGGTTTGAAAAGGTCTATACATAAATTTGGGGGAGCCCACGGATAAACATAAACAATTTCTTACATAGAAGGTGGAACAAGCATGATGATTACATCCGCAGCCAATCCCCGGGTGAAGACATGGAGTGCGCTTTTGACCAAACGGGGACGGGATGAGCAGGGCGCCTTCCTTCTGGAGGGGGTGCATCTGATCCAGGAGGCTCTCCGGTCCCAAGCGAAGGTTCAGACCATTCTGTACAATATGGACCGTGAGCTGCCCGGCGAGCTGGAGGAGTACCGTCCCGGCCGCTCTATGGCGGAGCAAGGAAAGAGCGTAGAATGGGTAGGCGTAAGCGAGGCGGTATTGGCCAAATGTACGGAAACCAAAACCCCTCAAAGGGTAGTCGCCGTATGCGCGAAGCCGGAAAATACTGCTGCAGCATTTCTGGAGCCTAAATTGTCCCTTGTAGTGGCTATAGACGGCGTACAGGACCCGGGCAATCTGGGCACTATTATCCGTACGGCTGATGCCGCGGGTGCCACCGGTGTCCTGTTGGGCCGGGGAACGGTGGATTTGTATAGCCCCAAGACGGTCCGCTCCACCATGGGCTCCCTGTTCCACCTTCCCATAGCGGAATGCGACCTGAAGGAGCTGCTGCCCGCAGCAGGCAGACAGGGAATCCGGCTGGTGGGTACCCGGCTTGATGCGCGGCAGCATTGTTATGAGCTGGATCTCACGCAGCCCGTCTGGTTTCTGGTGGGCAATGAAGGCAGCGGTCTTTCACCGGAGCTTGCTGCATATGTGAATGAGGATATTATCATCCCCATGCCGGGCCAGGCAGAGTCTCTGAATGTGGCCATGGCCACAGGTATTTTATTGTACGAGGCTGTGCGGCAGCGTCATTATAGGGGCTGAATTCTTTTGAATTCGGCAGGCTGTCCGTTCCGGCGAACCGCTTCCAGCCAATGCCGCGGGAAATGAACAGCTGCAGGAGCAGCTGCGTCTTTCGGGCTCTCCCCGGCAAGAGGTTCCCCCTCTGCCGGATATCGCCAAGGAGATCAGCGGCCGGAGGTTTGAGGTAGCCAGCCGCACCAAAAAGGATGAAATCTATAAGATTTCCCTCGAGTTTCTGCCCTCCAGCGACACGGCGGTATTCAAAAGGACCGTCGAAACCGAAACCTCGGAGCTTCTAGTGGGCCTGGATAATGTATACCGGGATAATAATGGTTTTAAGATGAAGGGGCATTGGGACGGTGAGGTGTTTGTGATCGAGCAGCACGCCCTGAATCCAAAGCAAAACCCTTTGGACTCTGTATTTACCTTCCGGTTTAATGGTACGGGGGTTGAATTAGAGTTTTACAGCTTTAGATTACCCCCGCTCCCATGAGATTCTTGAGAGCGTGAACTAATAATCAGATGTTTGCTTAAGCCTGCAGGAATTTCCTGCAGGCTTTCATGCTGCCTTTGCCGAAGAATACGCCAATCATTTCATCAGGAACCGTTTTTGCGTCCAAAAAAGTTTCATCAGGTATATTGCATGAAATTTCCCGGCGGGTGATGATGCAGATATAAGCCTGATTAAAGATTTTTGGCCGCAAACTGCCTGCGCCAGGTTATCTGAAGCGCATTACAGATTATTCAGGAGGATTCATGTTGAGCAAATATTCGCTTCGTTTAATTTCGTACAGTCTGATGTTAGGCATGCTCCCCGCCATGCTGATCGGCTTTGTTTCCCATTCTGTGGCTTCCGGGGATATTGAGAAAAAAGTAAAAGAGGTCAATATGCAATGGCTGGCCCAAACCCAGATGCGGGTGGAGCAGATGCTTAAATCCATCGAAAAATCAGCCACTCAATTTTCCAATTCGTCCCTGGTGAAATCCTCCATGAATACCTCCTATGGCACCTCGGATTTTGAGTCGGTCCGAGAGCTCTCCAAGGAGCTGTACAATCTGCAATCCGGTGATGCGGTTATTACCCAGGCGTATCTGGTAAATTTTAACCGCAACTGGGTGCTGAACCTAAATGTGCTGAAGCCGCTGGAGCAGTTTGAGGACAATCAGGAATTTGCCCGGTATGCCAAGGAACCGAAAAGCATCCTGTGGTATACAGGACTGGCCCCCTCCAATGGGGACGGGTTTGCCGATTCGGTGGAATCCATAACCCTGGTGCACAAAATTCCGATCCTGCCGCAGACGGATAAACCTCAGGGGCTTCTGGTCATCCGGATTGTGGCATCCGAAATCAATGAGGCTCTTGCCCCGTCCAATATCTCCAACCGCAACTATATTCTCGACCGCAATGGTGCCGATGTGCTGGCATCCGAGGCGGATAAGCAGCGTTATGCCGGAGTCAGCCGCTCCGTGGAGAAGCGCCTTAAGGCTGCCCTGGATGAACGCCAGGGGCAGGGGCTGTTTAATATGAAGCTGGACGGCGAGGAAATGGCTGTGCTCTACCGCTCCTCCAGCTATAACAGCTGGACGTATGTGTCGGTGGTATCCATCAGCGAGCTGAAAAAGGAAACGGCCAAAATAGCCCAGCTGACCTTCCTGGTCTGTGCGTCCCTGCTTCTGATCGTGGTGATCGCTGCGCTGTACGGGAGCAGGCGGATGTATAAGCCCATCGGAAATTTGCTGGAGGTGGCTAGAGGACTGGGCTCATCGGGGCAGGAACACCAGGGCCCGCCTAAAAAAGATGAGCTGGAATTTATCAAGAACAGCATGCAGTCCTTGGCAGTCTCCCGGGACCGGGTGGAGCAGCAGATGCTGGGGCAGGCCAGCCATTTGAAGGAATTTTTCGTACTGAAGCTGTTTACCGGCCAAATGACCGAAAACGACTACCTCTTCCGCTCCTCCAGGGACGGCTTTCCCGCAGACTGGAGGTGGCTTGGGGTGCTGGCGCTTCAGATCGACAACCTCCAGGAAACCCGGTTCAGCGAGGAGGACCGCGAGCTCCTGCTGTACGCCATTAGCAATATCGCCCAGGAGGTGCTTCCGGCCTCCATGCGCTTCCCTCCTATCACTATCAACCAGTCCCAGGTGACCTTGCTTGCTGCGGATAGGGAGGACAGGGAGGAGGTCCGGCGTTTATTTTATGAAGCGGCAGAATGCATCAAGCGGTATGCCGACCAGGTGCTGCAGCTGAAGGTGAGCATCGGCATCAGCAATCCCTATGTCCAGCTTACCGATACGGTGAAGGCCTTCGGGGAAAGTCTGACTGCCTTGAAGGCGCGGATCAATCTGGGGCCGGAGATCATTGTCCATTACGGGGATATTGAGAACAGTCCCGGCACAGACCATTATGAGAACTCCCATCTGAAGGTACTGGAGGAACGGCTGGTCTACGCCATTAAGGAGCTGCAGCCCAAAAGCGCCTCCGCTGTTTTCCAGCAGTACCTGAATGCATTGCTGTATAAGGAAGGCCACCTGGAAAAGCATCAGCTGCTGCTTATTCAGCTGGCCTCCCGGCTGATCCAGCTGGTGCAGGAGCAGGGGATTTCCCTGCAGAAGGTGTGGGGGGATGAAGGGGTGATGGAGAGGCTGTTCCATCTGCAGACCCGGGAGGAGATTATCCATTGGTTCGAGTCCAAGCTGTTCGGGCCGATGATCAAGGCCTTGTCCGAAAAATCGGTAAGCCAATATATCAAGATCGCCGACAAGCTGGTACAGATGATCCAGGAGCAGTACGACCGGGACATAACCCTGGAATACTGCTCGCAGGTTCTCAATTACCATCCGGTTTATCTCAGCCGGATTTTTAAGCAGGAGATCGGGATTCCCTTCAGTGAATACTTGACTGATTACCGGATGAAAATGGCCAAGGCGATGCTGGAGACCACCGACCTGAAAATCTCCGAAATCAGCGAGAGGCTGCACTATAATAATGTCAGCTCCTTTATCCGCAGCTATAAGAAGATATACAATCTTACACCCGGACAATACCGGAATAAGATTCTCAAGGATCAGCTGGAGTAGAAAAAAGCAGCCCTGAGCGGCTGCTTCTATATCCTGAGGCTGGAGGGTGTATAGCCCTTGGCGGACTTGAACACCCGGTTGAAGGTGCGGATGTTGTTAAACCCGCATTCCATGGCCACGGTGGTGATGGACTCTTCACCGGAGAGAATCCGTTCCTCGGCGGCATCCGCCCGGATGGCATTCAGATAGTCCTTAAAATTGGTTCCCACCAAGCTTTGGAACAGCCGGCAGAAGTGAAACACGCTCATGCCGAAGTGGCCTGCGGTTTCCGCAAGGGTCAGCGGCTGCATGTAGTGGTCCTCCAGGTACTGGATGATGTCCTGCATGGTTTTCAATCCGGTAATGCGCTTATTTTCCAGCCGATGATCAACCGGTGAGCTGGGCAGCACACGCTGGAGCAGCCCGCATAATTCCAGCATTTTGCCCGTTGCAAACATGGCGTAGCAGGGCTCGCGGTCCGTTATTTCCCGGTACACCGTCTGGAAGATCTCATCGAGCCGCTCCAGCATGGAGAGGGGAAGCCTGTTGTCACGAAGCATGGAGCCGGTAATAAAGGAATGATCAAAGCGGATTTGCTGCGGCCAATTCCCGTGGCAGCCGATGAGGCTGGGCTGGAAGATCAGAATATCGATGGCAGAGGTTTTGTCTACACTGTCATAGAAGTGGATGTCCCCGCTGCAGCAAATGGCGGCCTCGCCTTTTTGCAGGATTTGGATTTCCCGGTTGATGCCAATGCGCAGAGTACCCTCGCGGACCAGCACAAGCTCCACGTCGGAATGCCAATGGGCGTGGAAGGAGAAGGAATTCCGCTCATGCTTGTACAACCGCAAGGGCAGCTCGGGGGGATAGGAGCGCTTTTCATAATAAGCCTTCATCGGGCGGACCTCCTTGTGCCGGGGCTTTCGGACAACCAACGGCGGTAGATGCGAAACGGAGCAATTTCTGTCCATAACAGGGCAATTAATTACTTTCTGGCCATGCAGGCGGAGGCTATAATGTGAATCACTTCTGTAAGTGCTAGAGCAGATCAATCTGATTATACAAGGATGTGGAAGGATGATCAAAATCAAGGAAGCCTCCGCCAATATTGTAGACGGAACAACCGGAACGCCGTTGGGGGGCTTCGGGACAGGGGCAGTGAAATTCTGTGCCCATACAGGCACCTTCGCAGCCGTTACGCAGGCTCCCGCGGATCAATACGATTATACACCTATGGGTGAAACCCGGCTCCAGTTCTATTCCTGCCGGAACGGTCAAACGGGGGCGTTGCACACTTTGAAGTCGGAGGTAACGGACGGGCGTTCCGCCGATGACGCCATTTGGCCCTTGCACCGTGTGAATTTCGGAACGGTACAAGACATCACCGTCCGAATGCTGGCCTTCGCCCCTTTTGACCCCTCCAATACGGAGCTCATGTCTTTGCCATACGCGTTTTATGAGCTGGAGCTGCACAATAAAGCCGGCGTTGAGGCCGAGGCCGCCTGTGCCCTCCAGTTGGATGTGAACGGCGGCCCGTTTCGTTTTGTGGAGGGGAAGGGGCTGGTTTCCCACGGCTGGTCGGTGTTTGCCGGCAGCAGCGATGCAGAGGCGGCTGTGACAGCCGATGCCTTGAACCGGGTGGCGGTGAAGGTGAAGCTGGAGGCTTATGAAACGAAAACCATCCGGTTTGTTCTGGCCTGGTACGATGACTCTGATCCGGAGCGGCATTATTATCTTGGCCGTTACGATAGCTCTGCTGCTATTGCCGGGCTGGGTATGGAGCATTTTGAGACGATGAAGCGTAAGGCAGTGGAACTGGTGGAGCGGATGAGAGGCTCCAATCTGCCGGAATGGCTGGTTAACCAGACCCTGAACACCCTGGTCAATCTGACCAATAATTCCTTGTACAAAAAAGACGGCAGAGTCGCCTTCGCCGAAGGGGAGTGGACCTGCTTCGGCACCATGGACCAGATGTGGCATGCCAGACAGATCATCAACCAGCTGATTCCCTTCTTCGCCTGGCAGGAGCTGCAGTATTGGGCCAGGACCCAGAAGGGCAACGGCCAAATCCATCATGACTTCAATACCGCAGGCCCGGATAAGTCCGTTTTGGTGGCATGGGATGACCGGGAGCATGCGGATTACCGGAATATTGATAAATGGGTGGACTTGAACTGCGGCCTTATTGTCTCCGTGTATGAAACCTACCTGGCTACGGGTGACAAGGAGCAGCTGGACTACTTCTGGCCTTATCTGAAAAAAGCGGGGCAGCGGATTCTGGATCAGGTAGAGCTCTACGGCAGCGAGGAATATCCGTATACCTTCGAGGATTCGGAGAATTCCTATGATGCGGGAGGGGATCCAAATCCCTTCAATGCCAGCCTGTCGGCCGTGGCTTACCGCATTATGCTTCTTCTGGGCGAAGAAAAAGAGGAGGACGGAGCTTTCACCCGGACTTACCAGACAGCCTATGAAACGGTTGTTTCCTCCTACAGAAGGCGCTATCTGGAGCAGGAATTTCCCACAGGGCGGGGCTGCGAGTCGTACTTTGCCGGGCAATGGCTCTCCCTGCATCTGCGTCTGGGGGAAATATGGAGTGCGGACGAAACGGATCGGGTGCTGGAGCAGCTGGACGGCTATTACCATCCCTACTATTGGGGAATGGGCCATCTGGGGGGCACCTACAACGAGTGGACGCCATATCTCTTGACCCATTACGGCGGGCTGCTGCTCCATACCCGAAGGGCCGATCAATGGTTAACCCTGCAGAAGGACGCGTACAACCGGCAATACAGCAACCGGGATTACGTCTTCAACCATCCCCTGGACATCCTTCCCGCGGCGGGGGAGCCCCATTATTTATCCGCGGAAATTTCCGGGGATAAGCAGTATATCAGCATGCCGGGGCTATGGCGGAATTATTACGATATTGCCGGCCTCCATCGGGATGCAGCGCGAAGGGAGATCTGGCTGCAGCCTATCGTTCTGGAGGAAATGGGGCACAGGATGACGGAGGCTCTGATAGTGATGCCGGAGGGATACGGCACCATCAGCTGCTCCGAAGGCGGAAGCGCCGGCCAGAACCGGGACATTCTCCTCCGGACGGAATTTCCTCTGGAGATGAAAACCATTCACTTGACGGATTGTTATGGCGATGAGGTGGCTGTAACCGTCAACGGCGTAGCCTGCCCCTTCATCCGTACCGGGACCGGCTATGCCCGGGAGCTTGCCGTTGCCTGGGAAGGAACCATTGACAGCACCGGCATCCGGATCACAGCCGTCGGCAATCCCGGTCCGGCCAAGCCGCCTCTGCCGGAGCGGCCCACCACCGGAGCGGATGGGGCGAAGCCCTCCGCGCTTAGGGATGCATATGGCTATATGGAGGCCGAAAGCGCCGATGAGACCGCGGGAATTACGCTGGTCACCCCGGTGGGCGGCACCTGGTATGTGACAGATTGCCATAACTTCGACTATATTAAGCTTCAAAATGTGGTATTCGGGGAAGTAGGCTCCGCAACCTTTATTGCCAAGGCAGCCAGCTCTGTGGAAGGGTCCCGGATGGAAATCGTGCTGGACAGTGTAGGCGGCCAGATTATAGGCGAGTGTGCAGTGCCCCATACAGGTGGAGCTGAGCAGTGGAAAACCGTCACCTGTCCCATCGCCAGGACAACCGGCACGCATCATGTCATCCTGAAGTTCTATGGCAATTCCCAGGATAACCTGCTGAATCTGGATAAATTCAAATTTCTGCAGGATGACGGAAGACTGGACCGTACCGGCTGGGCGGCCAAAACCTCCCGGAACGGCTTGAATGCCTATACTCTGTTGGACGGGGATCCGGCTACCGGATGGCGCATCACCTACGGGACAGAGGGGGCTTATATTCTTTTGGATATGCAGGAGGAGCCGCGCTTTAACGGCATTACCCTGCAGCATCAGGCGGAGGATGAGCCTGTTCAATATGAGGTGTATGTATCCGGGGATGGGGCGGATTTCGGAACTGCTGCCGTGGCAGCCGGAGTGGGGGAGAAGGAAAATGCCATCACCAGGATGGTATTCCCGGTGCAGCAGGCACGTTATGTGAAGGTGGTATTTACCGGCTCTGGTGAACCCCGGCAGCTGACAGTATCCGAGATGAATGTGTGGAATTACAGCTAAGCAGACAGATCATAAAAAGAAAAGGTGGGGCCGGATGAAGAAATTGGCAGCTGCGGGTTGCGTTTTTCTGATTATGGCGGGTTGGCTTGCAGGATGCGGCTCGTGGCCGGGTAGTGGCGGCCATACGGAAGAAAGAGACATGTTTTATTTATCCATCGGAGCCCCGCTCATTGGGGAATTGCCCCCTAAGAATAACGAAGTGGAGCAAGCGATTGAAGCCTATACCCATACCGATCTGCAGATCCAATGGATTCCTCTGTCCGCCTATGATGACAAGCTGCGGCTGATGATCGCCTCCGGCGAAATGCCCAAGCTGATCAAAATCAGCTATTCCCCCACCTATATCGCCACCATGAAGGCGGAACAATTCTGGGAGCTGGGGCCGCTGCTGAAGGAATACCCTTCCTTGTCGGCGTTGGACAAGCGATATTATGACAATATTTCGGTGGAGGGAAAAATTTACGGCATCCCCATCGTCCGGGAGCTGGGCCGGGCAGTGATCCAATACCGCAAGGATTGGCTGGATGCTCTGGGACTGCAGCTGCCGGTTACCCTCGAGGATTGGTACCGGGTGGTGCGGGCCATGACATTGGAGGATCCCGACGGCAACGGGAAGCAGGATACCTACGGCATGGCTCTGGAAAAGAAATATAACCAGGATGTCAGCTCGCTGTTGACCCGGATATCCGTATCCCAGGGCGGGCCGAACAAGTGGCTGGTGCAGAATGGGCGCTTTACCCCGGAATTCATGACCAAGCCCTTTATGGACACGATGAAGCTGTTCCGGCGTCTGCACCAGGAAAAGCTGATTAACTCCGACTTCGCCGTGGTGGACACCAATGAAACGGCGAGAATTTATGATTCAGGCCGGGGCGGCATCCAGATTAACGGCGGCAATGCCCAAACCTGGATGGATAAGCTGGGCAAAACCGTCCCCGATGCCGCGGTGGGTGTGGCACCCTTGAGGGGGCCGGGCGGCATCCGTTTACCCGGTGAAGCGGGGAATTCCGGATTTTTCTCCATCCCGAAGGACTCCGTGAAAACCCTGGCAGAGGTCAAAAAAATTCTGGAATTTCTTGATAAGCTGCTGGAGCCGCCCATGCAGACGGTGATTTCCAAAGGCGTGGAGAACCGGCATTGGAAGGACACAGGAGAGTTTACGGAGGTGCTGGACCGGACGCTGGATCTGAAGGAGGTAAAGCCATACAGGGATATGCTGCTGCGCCAGGCTGAGGATTCCGATTCCATTAAACCAAGCTCCCAACCGGAGCTATACCGGAAAAGCCAGGAGATCAACAGGGAGAGCAGGGCTTATATTGTGGAAAATCCTGCACTCACTCTGGAATCCGATACCTTTGCGGAGCTGGGCAAGGAGCTGGACACCCTCATTACGGATGCGGAAACCAAATTTATTATGGGCTTGATTGATGAAGCGGGCTGGGAAGCCGAGCTGGCCAAGTGGAGACAGGCCGGCGGTGACAGAGTGATCCGTGAGTATGAGGAGGCCTACAGCAAACTGGCCGGGAATTGAAGCAGCATTGTATCGGATACAGATTTAGAATACGGCCCCGGTCCTGCGCAATGCAGCGGCGCGGGGCTTTTTCTTGTCCGTTTGCGGTCTGCCCCACGGGGAGGAGCTTCTCCTATGGTTATATCATGTGCATCCCAAAGTTATAAATTGTGTATTCCCGGGTATTCCCGCTGCTGAAGGCATGATGGTTTTGTCAGCCCTATAGCCTGTCATGGCAACCTGATTCAAGATAGGGATCAGAAGACAGAGAACATATAGGAGGTTGCGAAGATGAAACAGGAAGTGGCTGCTCCGGCGGGAACTCCCGGGCTGCAGGCCAAGAAGGGCAAGCTGGGCATTCTGCTGCGGGATCTGGTCCGGGACAAATGGCTGTACCTGATGCTGCTCCCCGGCGTGATCTATTTTATTGTATTCAAGTATGTGCCTATGTACGGGGTGACGATGGCCTTCCAGGATTACAAGCCCTATACCGGCTTTTTGGGCAGTCCGTGGGTGGGTCTTAAACATTTTGAACGGTTTTTCTCCGAGCCGCAGTTTGGCATGCTGTTCCGCAACACAGTTATTTTGGCGTTGTACAATCTGATTTTCTTCTTCCCCATGCCCATCATTCTGTCCCTGATGCTGAATGAGGTGAGGCAGGCCAAATTCAAAAACTTCATCCAAACCCTGGTATACATTCCCCACTTCGTGTCCTGGGTGGTGGTGGTCGGAATTTTCTATATCCTGCTGACCACGGAAAATGGGGTGTTAAACGAATTCCTCTACCAGATCACCGGCAGGAAGATTGCCTTCCTTCTCGAGGCGGAATGGTTCCGGACCATGATTATCACCCAATCCATCTGGAAAGAGGTGGGCTGGGGCACGGTTATCTTCCTGGCAGCATTAGCCGGCGTGGATCTCCAGCTGTATGAGGCAGCCCGGATTGACGGGGCAGGCCGCTGGCGCCAGCTCTGGCATATTACCCTTCCGGCTATCCGCAGCACCATTGTCATTCTGTTTATTCTGCGGCTGGGGAATTTCCTGGATTCCGGCTTCGAGCACATTTTCCTGATGCTGACGCCGACCAACCGGGAGGTGGGCGAGGTGTTCGACACCTATGTTTACACCAAGGGTATGACCCAGGCCCAATACAGCTACAGCGCCGCGGTGGGGCTGTTCAAATCTGCTGTCGGTCTGGTGCTGGTTCTCGGGTCCAACTGGCTGGCCAAGAAGTTTGGAGAGGAGGGCATTTACTGATGCATCATGATAAAACCATAGGCAACCGGATATTTGACATTGTGAATGCCCTGCTGCTGATTATTATCGCTATCGTTTGCGTCATGCCATTTTTATACGTACTGGCCGTTTCGTTTACCAGTCCGGCGGAGGTGGCCAAGGGTGGCTTGATTCTGTGGCCTAAGGAATGGTCCTTGGCGTCTTACCGCTATATTTTCTCCACGGACACGCTGTTCCGGAGCATGCTGGTTTCCATCTATATTACGGTGGTCGGCACCATTATCAATCTGTTCTTTACCTCTCTGATGGCCTATCCCTTGGCCAAAACCAGGCTGCGGGGCCGCCAGACGATTCTTCTGGGTGTGCTGTTCACCATGCTGTTCGGCGGCGGTATGATCCCCACCTATTTCGTTGTGAAGGGATTGCATCTGACCAACTCCTTGTGGTCCTTGATGATTCCGGGGGCTATCAGCGCCTTCAACCTGATTGTGCTGAAAAACTTCTTCCAGCAGATTCCCGACGGGCTGGAGGATTCGGGACGGATTGACGGCTGCACCGATGTAGGCGTGCTGTTCCGCATCGTGCTGCCCCTTTCCCTGCCGGCTATGGCCACCTTCGGTCTGTTTTATGCTGTGGGCCACTGGAACCAGTTCTTTAATGCCATTCTGTATATCAACGACAGCCATCTGTATCCCATCCAGGTGCTGCTCCGCCAGATCGTCATCCTGTCCCAAAGCAGCATCGGCGATACCTCCATCGACACCACAGAGATCCAGCCGCTTACGATCCGGATGGCGGTCATCGTGTTTGCGACGGTTCCGATTTTGCTGGTGTATCCGTTCCTGCAGAAGCATTTTGCCAAAGGGGTTATGCTGGGCTCGGTCAAAGGCTGAGTTTGTCCGGCGACAGATATGCGCTATGAACATCCGGCCGGCCAACCAGAGCGGACGACCGGCCCGGATTTCCCATAGACCAATACCACCAAATATCGGAGGGGTAGAAAAAATGATGAAGAAAACGGCATGTCTTGTGGGCGGCGTTATGCTGGCCACCACTGTATTAACAGCCTGCGGTTCCGATGACGGGCAGGGTGCAGGCACTGCAAGCCCTGCGGGCAGCGCCAGCCCTGCCGCCAGCCAGGCGGCCAAAGAGGCTTTGAAGCCGCTTGAGCTTTCCATTGCCGTCCACCAGCCCGGTGAGGTTCCTGCCAAGGGAAATCCTATGGAGCTGGGTCTTGCCAAGTACACCAACACCAATCTGAGCTTCCAATGGATTCCCACCTCCGGCTATGACGAGAAGATTAATGTTATGATTGCCTCCGGTGAGCTTCCCAAGCTGGTAAAGGTCAGTTACGTGCCTACTATCGTCAGCGCCATGCAATCCGGCGTGTTCTGGGAAGTCGGTCCTTATCTTAAGGATTATAAGAACCTGTCCGCCCAGTCGGAAATCTATTACGACAACATTAGAGTGGACGGCAAGCTGTATGGTCTCCCGGTCTACCGTGGAATTGGCCGCGCAGTGCTCCATTACCGTAAGGACTGGTTTGACGCCATGGGCCTGAAGGTGCCGAAAACCCTGGATGAGTGGTATAATGTGTTGAAAACGGTAGCAGACAACGATCCGGATAAAAACGGCAAGAAGGATACCTACGGGTTGATGCTGGATAAGAACTACAACCAGGGGGTTGCCTCCACTCTGACCCGTTTGAGCGTAGCCCAAGGCGGCCCGAACAAGTGGAAGGTGGATGCCCAGGGCAATTTCACCCCGGAATTCATGACCGATGAATTTACGAATACGCTGAAGCTGTTCAAACGGCTGTACGACGAAAAGCTGATCAATCAGGATTTCGCCGTGACCGATGCCCTGACCATCGACAAAACCTATGAATCCGGACGGGTGGCCCTGCGGATTTCCGGCGGCAATGCCCAATCCATGCTGACCAACCTGGTTAAGGTGGTTCCGACAGCTACTATGGATGCGGTTCCGATGGAAGGAGCAGGCGGCATCCGGGTGCCTGGCGAAAGCGGCAATGCCGGGATTCTCTCCATCCCGAAATCCTCCGTTAAAACAGAAGCGGAGTTGAAGCGGATTCTGACCTTCCTGGATCAGCTGCTGGATAAGGAAATGGTTAACCTGCTCAATAAGGGGATCGAGGGTAAGCACTACAAGGTGGAAGGTGAATTTACCGTTCAATTGGATAAGGATGCCGATGCCAAGGAAGTGAAGCCTTACCGTGACACCCTGCTCCAGCGGGGAGAAGCTTACAATATGGATAAGCCGATGAAGCAAACGGACTTGTTCCTCAAGAACAATAAGATCGTCTCCGACAATGACAAGTATGCCGTTCCGAATCCGGCCCTGACCCTGGCCTCCGTCACCTATACAGAGCGGGGCAGCGAGCTGGAGCTGCAAATCACCGACGCCGAAACCAAGTTCATTATGGGCAAAATTGATGAAGCCGGCTGGAAAGCGGAAGTGGACAAGTGGAAGAAGAACGGCGGGGAAAAGATGATGGAAGAATATAAGGCATCTTACCTGAAGAGCAAGAAATAAAGCAAAGCGACATAAACAAGAGAAGCAGCATAAACAGAGGAGCAACAGGAATCGCCTTTTCGGCTTTAGCAGCCGGGCAAGGTGGTTCCTGCCTCTGTTTTCCGGCACAGTACCCCGGCGCACCGACATGAAAGGAAGGCAAGCTATGAAAAAACTGCCTCATCCCCAAGAGAAGAGCATTCAGCATGCCTCCATTGCAGGCTTCCGTATTGCCATGGATTTTTATTCCGTTCACCGCCGCAAGGTGGAAGGGGGCTGGGAGTACCCGCTTCACGACCACCCCTTGTTTGAATTGAATATGGCGCTGGAGGGAGAGCAGCATTTTCTGGTGGATGGCCGGGAAATTATTGTGGGCGCCGGTGACATCCTGCTTTTGAAGCCGGGTGAATCCCACAGCTGCAGCACGCTGCCTGGCCGGGGCATGACCTACCTGTGCATCCACTTCGGTGTGGATGAGCCGGAGCTGAAGCTGCAGCTGGGCCGGATTGGCGCTTCTCTGCACGGGCCGGGCAGTCCCCTCCGGGAGGCGCTGTATCCCCTTCTGGTGAATTTGGGTGCGCCGGGCACCATGGAGCGGGATATCGGCAATAATAAGATGAAAAGCTTGTCCTTGTGTCTGGAGCTGATCTCTGCCCTGAGCCGACTGCTGGCGGACCCGCCGGAGGGTTTCTTGCGGGAGGCGGGGCGCAGCGACAGGCTGGCTATGGACATATCCGAGAAAATCGCCGCTCTGGCCTCCCAGCAGCAGCTTCTGGAGGGAGATGACCTGATGAAGCAGGGAATCGCCGGTATCGCCCGTGAGCTGGGCTACAGCCCGGCTTATTGCACCAGATTGTTCAAAACCGTATACGGCGTCTCTCCCCGGCAGTACCTGTCCACGGTCAAGCTGCGGGAAGCCCAGCTGCTGCTTTTGAACCGGGAGCTGGCCATGGAGCAGATCGCAGAGCGGCTGGGCTTCCGGGATGCCGCCCACTTCAGCAAGCAGTTCAAGCGCTGGACGAAGCTGTCGCCGTCGGAATACCGGCACATGCATTAGTGGACCCCCAAAAGTGAAGCAGAACCTCCGCAGCCTAGTCCGATTACTTTCGGGGGAGCCCCCGAAGACAGACCTTGAATACGGACCCTTTTACTTTGGATTTGTACAAATTCAGGTTCTGTCTGTCCATGGGCACAGGCTGCGGATTAGGGTAGGATGAGGGCATCAGATGTATAGAAGGGAGTCAGTTCTGATGCCGCACAATCCGTTTTTTAATGCCCATCATTCCCCTATAGGGGCTTATGCCAGCTTTACCCTGGGGTATCCGGGAGCAGCCGGAGGCTTTGACCTGGAACGGGCCCAGCCGCCCCGGGAGCATGTGTATGCCATTCTGGAGCGCCAGGAAGGAGAAGGGTATGATGGCCTTCCCTTCTTCGGGGATAATTTCGACGAAAGCAAATGGTTTACGTTGGCGGATCACGCTCCAAACCCTGAAGCGGACAGCAAGCCGCTGCTCCGTCCTTTCCGCCAGGAGGAGATCCGCCGGGAATTCCGTTTGGGCACAGACACCTGGCAGGCGGGGGATTTGACTCTTCGCATCCTGTCCCAGGTCCGGCCGGTGCCCAACCCGGAAACCGCCGGAGAAGCAGAGCTCCGGGAAGCCCTGGTGCCGGCGGTGCTGGCCGAGATTACCGTGGACAACCGCAGCGGCAGCCGTCCGCGCAAGGCTATACTGGGCTATCAGGGGACGGACCCCTACTCCAATATGCGCCGCTTCCAAACCGACTCGGGGATAAAGGGAATCGGGCAGGGCCGCCATACAGCTATTACTACACTGGATGACGGTGTCCAATCCACGCAGCACAACACGATTGAGAAGATCATTCTGCAAAGCGCCGCAGGATATCCGGCCCAAAACGGCCTGGGCAGGGTTGCCGCCTTTATTATGGAAACACCGGCAGGGGAGCTCCGCACCTTCCGGTTTGCCATCTGCTTCTACCGGGGAGGCTATGTCACCGCAGGGGTGGACATGAGCTATTGGTACACCCGCTATTTTGCCAATATTGAGCAGGTGGCTCAATACGCACTGGATCATTACCCAGCCATCAGTAAAAGCTGCACAGACTCCGACGCCCTGCTTAACGGCGGCAAGCTGTCGGACGACCAGCGGTTTATGCTGATCCATTCCATCCGCAGCTATTACGGGAATACCCAGCTGCTGGATTGGGCAGGACGCCCCTTCTGGGTAGTAAACGAAGGCCAGTACCGGATGATGAACACCTTCGATCTCACAGTAGACCAGTTGTTTTTTGAAATGAGGATGAACCCATGGACGGTAAAAAATGAGCTGGATGTATTTACAGAACGGTTCAGCTATACCGATCAGGCCCGGTTCCCCGGAGAGGATCGCCTGTACCCTGGCGGAGTCAGCTTCACCCATGATATGGGGGTGGCCAATGCCTTTTCGGTTCCCGGCTATTCCACCTACGAGCAGCCCGATCTGACCGGGTGTTTCTCCTATATGACCCATGAGCAGCTGGTCAACTGGGTGCTTTGCGCCGCCGTATACGCCCATCAGTCCGGGGATGCCTCCTGGCTGGAGGGCAAGCTGGCGCTTTTGCAGCAATGTCTGGACAGCATGGCCAACCGCGATCATCCCGATCCGGAGCAGCGCAACGGCATCATGGGATTGGACAGCTCCCGCTGCAGGAGCGGCGCGGAAATCACCACCTACGACAGCCTGGATGTGTCCTTGGGCCAGGCGCGGAACAATATTTACCTGGCGGGCAAATGCTGGGCGGCGTATGTGGCATTGGAGCAGATTTTCCGCTCCAAGGATTTGCCTGAAGCAGCCGCACTGGCCGGACTTCAGGCCGGGCGGTGCGCGGAGACAATAACCGCCCAAATGACGGAGGGCGGATACATTCCGGCGGTCATTCTCGAGGATAATGACTCACGGATTATCCCTGCTATAGAAGGGCTGGTCTTTCCCTATGCCGCCGGCTGCACCGCTGCCTTGGACTGTAATGGGCCGTATAAGGCTTACCTGGATGCTCTGGACCGCCATCTGCGGACTGTATTGGTGGAGGGTGTTTGCCTCTTCGGGGATGGGGGCTGGAAGCTTTCGTCCACCAGCAACAACTCATGGCTCAGCAAAATTTATCTGTGCCAGTTTATCGCACGGCATATCCTGGGTTTGCCCCAGGATGAAGCGGGATGCCGGGCGGACGCTGCCCATGCGGCTTGGCTGACCGATCCCCGCAACGGCATCTGGAGCTGGAGCGACCAGATTCTGGCCGGATTCGCCAAAGGCAGCAAGTATTATCCACGCGGCGTTACGTCTATTCTCTGGCTGGAGGAATAGCGGAAGGGGGAAGGATGCAATAACGGCAGGCATGTTTCCGTTATTGCATTCTTTTTTATAAATCCGACTTGGCGGATGAGTTTTTCCTTAAAAAACAGTTTCCCTTGCAAAACCGTAAAAACCTAGTATAATACTAGGCATAAGGTTGAAATCGGATCAGGGCGGAGATGTTGGTCATGGGATCTGCACAGGCAATTGCCGGAGCATGGGTGAACGATCAGCTGGATTTATATAACTTGGCGGTAAGCCTGGGAGATATGGCATGGCAGCAGGATATCCTCGGGAGGCTTTATAACCGGGAGAAGCTGATCCGGCAGGAGACGGAGCTGCGGACCAAGGAGGAGCTGTGGCTGAGGTTTGATGAGATCAATGGGCGGATGCTGGTGCTGTACCGGGAGCTGCGTTCCATCAGCCATAAGGGCACGGAGCAAGCGCTGCGGGAAGAGGCGCTGGAGCTGAAGAAGCAGCGGACCCGAATCGGCATCCGTCTGCGTCAGCTGGGCTAAAAAGGCCCGTAAAATAAAAAAACGCCGGTCTGCAGCTGTCTGCTTAACCGAAGCGTAAATGGCGTCCCGGTAATGCGGCTATCCGCTTGTCCGGGAAATAGGAATGGCCGTGCAGCGGTCTGCTTGGCCTGGCAAGCCGGCGGTCCTGCGGAAGTCCGCTTGTCCGTCAACCTGGTCTGATCTGTTTGCGGGAATGGTCCAGATTCCTGCAAACCTGTAACGGATTACATCGAAACCTTCTTCATATCGCGCATCATGTCCATCATCATGGTGGTCATTTCGTCGCATTCCTGCATTTTGGCCATCATCATGTCCATGTCCATTCCGCAGTCCATCATGTCCATACCCTTCATTTCTTCCATCATCATCTTCATGGAACGCATTTTGCACATCATTTCGTCCATACACATACACATCATCATGTTCATCATCTTTTCCATACCGGCACCTCCTTCCAAATTGGAAAATAGACCTACATCTATAAAACTACAACAGTTCTTGAGAGAGTTCAAGAGCTTTTTTGTCATTCTTCTAAAATATATTCTATCATTCGCTCTTAGAGTGCCGCGGGGAACGGCCCGTAAGCTTGCGGTAGGATTTATAGAAATTGGAATAGCTGTTGAACCCCGTCATGAAGCATGCTTGGGTTGGCGTATAGCCTTCCAGCATAAGAGCATCGGCCATATGGATTCGTTTATGGGAAATATATTGGTTGATGGAGTAGCCGGTGGATTCCTTAAAAATATGGCACAGGTGATACTTGGTGAGAAAGAACCTCTCTGCCAGGACATCCAGGCTCAGCGGCTCAATCAGGTTTGCATTGATGTATTCCAGCAGCTCGCCGATTTTGGTCATGGCGGGCTTGTGGGATTGGGCGTCCAGCAGCTCGCTCTCCTTGATGCTGTTGATGGAGGCCAGCAGTTCTACGATAACGCATTTGGCCACGAACTCCTCCTCCGGACCTGGTTGGGACAGCAGGTGCCGGAGCTTCTGAAAATGCTCCAATATCCCTTTTTTTCTGACCAACTCTCCCTGGATCAGATTGCCGTGTCCCAGCTTCCGGTACTTGATGGACCGGAAGAAATCCACCCCGTGGGATAAGAACGGCGGCAAAAAATCCTTTTTAACGGTTAACACAATACGCTCATATGGATGGTCCGGCGATATGGACAGGGCATGCAGCTCCGTGGAATTCATAATTAACAGGGAATCGGGGGAAAGCTCATAACGGTTGCCCTCGATAATGTAGGTTCCAATCCCGTCCAGGAACAGAAAAATCTCGTAGCCGGATTCATAATGCAGCTTAAAATGCTCCGGATTGGGCTTGTCATCCCGGGTTTGGTGGAAGGTAAAGGAGCCGTCAGCCGCTCCGAACCGGATTTTGATAGCATCTGCTTTCATATATTTCACCCCACCTCATATTACCGCAAGATTTGCATAGTATCAAACAAGGATTGTATAGATCACCGAACCCATAAATGGTACATTGAAGGGGAATATGAAACCGTTTTATTCATTCCGCGTGTGTTGTGGATTGAAACTGAAGGAGGACGCGTTAGTTTATGGATAAAGTCAGAATTGGTGTAATCGGGCTGGGCAATATGGGCAGCTCCCATACCACCCACATTCATCTGGAAAAGCGGGTGCCCAATTTGGTCCTGGGCGCGGTATGCGATATCAGCGAGGAGAGAAGGGAATGGGCGAGGAAAACCCTGCCCGATGTTCCTGTGTTCGAAGATGCGGTGTCCATGTACAAAAGCGGTCTGATCGACGCTGTGCTCATCGCCGTGCCCCATTACGATCATCCCATCCTTGCCATCCAGGGCTTTGAGCATGGCCTTCATGTGCTGGTGGAGAAGCCGGCGGGCGTGCATACCAAGCAGGTGCTGGAAATGAACGAGGCTGCCAAAAAATCCGATAAGCTGTTCTGCATCATGTACAACCAACGCACCAACCCTGTGTACCAGAAGGTCCGGGACCTGGTGAAAAGCGGAGAGCTGGGCGGCATCAAGCGTGCCGTCTGGATTATTACCGATTGGTACCGCCCCCAATGCTACCATGATTCCGGCACCTGGCGCTCTACCTGGGAAGGGGAAGGCGGCGGCACTCTGATCAACCAGAACCCCCACAATCTGGATCTGTTCCAATGGATTCTCGGCATGCCCAAGCGGGTGCGTTCCTTCTGCGGCTTCGGCAAGTTTTACAATATTGAGGTGGAGGACGATGTCACCGCCTACATGGAATTTGAAAACGGCGCCAGCGGCGTTTATATTACCTCCACAGCGGAGTCCCCGGGCACCAACCGGCTGGAAATCTCAGGCGACATGGGCAAGATTGTGGTGGAGAAGAACGAAATCACTTTCCACCGCAACCGGGTATCGGAGCGGGAGTTCAATAAAACCAATACGGCCCCCTTCGGCCGTCCGGAGGCTTGGAAATGCGAGATTCCCGTGGATACCAAGGGCGGGGAGCAGCATGTGGGCATCATGAAAAACTTCACCAACGCCATTCTGAAGGGCGAGAAGCTGCTTGCTCCCGGGGAAGAAGGCGTACTGGGTCTCCTGATCTCCAACGGCATCCATTATTCCGCTTGGACCGACAGCTGGGCGGATCTGGAGAACTTTGACCATGACGGATTCTACAGCCTGCTTCAGGAAAAAATTGATTCCTCCACATATGAGAAGCCCGAGGTTGTCCAACGGGTTGCTGATGTGGCCGGAACCCACTAATAAAGGAGACAATCCCATGACCAAAATTTTGGGCG
>JAQSYT010000389.1 GCA_029256065.1 Paenibacillaceae bacterium | reverse complement strand
CCGACAGCTGGTCCTTTTATTATTTTTCCCCGCTGGGCCTGTTTACCAACTCCACACCGGTCCGCTATCCCCTGAAGGATTCCATCGACCTGATCTTGAAGAAGCCCCAGACTACCTACACCAATCAGGATCTCATCGACCTGATTACTATTGACCGGGGTCCGGACCGTTGTCTCGTCGTGGTCATTGACGGCTGGTACATCCCCTGGTCGGCCAGCCACAAGAAGACCCATGAGCCTCACTTCATTGTTGCCACTGATTATAACGCTGCTACCAATCAGGTGTATCTGGTGGACTTGTTTCCTACGGAATTCGTGGGCTGGTTTGATTTCACCACCTTCAATATTTCGTTCATATCCAATGGCAAACACGCCTTTGAGCTGGAGAAACCGGATACCTTCGAGCCACCCGCCGGTCTAGCTACCAGCCAGATGGAGAAATGCGTGGAGAGAATCCGGGGAACGAAGGACGGAGAGGTTCCCACAGGCATTTATGGAATCATCCAGTTTATGGAGGATATGCTGGAGCTTCGGGAATATGGAGCCCATTATGTGGATACATGGTACAAGCAGCTGAAGAGCCTGACGGATTCCAGGCTTATGTTCATCGAATTTCTGACCTTTATCCAGCAGGACAAGCGGAGCCCCCATTACGGGTTGGATGCCTCTGAATTAGACCATATATTTGACAAGAACATCAGCGCATGGAATACACTGCGGAACCATCTCATGCTGACCAAGATTAAGACCCAGTATGATCCGGCTAAATTTGAGGATAAGCTGCGTCTGATCATTGATCTGGAGGGGCAATGTGCCGATGAGATGGAGAGGCTGATAGGGAGGATGAAGCAGCTTGACTAATGCAGCCGGCATTTGCGTTTATCACGTCGATCTAACCCCCTATTTCAATTGGAAAATTGTAAACTGGCCGCCACTCGACATGGACATCAGGATGGACCAAAGCTTCTCCAGCCTGCCCGGTCCTATCCTGCCCAACGGGGCGGAGGTGGAGCTAAACCGGGTTTCCTTCCGGTTTCCGGTAACGGATCTAGGCCGCGAGGATGTGGTGTGCTGTGAGGAGCAAACGATTCATCTGGATCCGGCGGACGGGTATGGGAGGCTTTCGGTATTGGGATTGGCTGTTAACGGCAGCTTTAGCGAGGAGATGACGGTTGTCTATAAGGATGGAAGCACGGAGCAAAAAAGGCTGTACCTGTTGGACTGGTACGACCATGACAAGTTTCCGAACAACGAGTATCCCTTCGGGGAGCAGTTGGCCATTCTCATGCCCTATCACCACCGGCAGGATATCCTCATGGAGCAGTCTACCGCAATTTGGCAATATGCCGTCAGCCTCCGGAAAGACCAGCCGGTTCAAAGCATACGGCTGCCGGATAATCCGTTTATGTACATTTTTGCAGTTACCCTTCACGATGAATAAATCCAATAATATCCTCCGGCAAGGCGATGAGTGCTGGCATAATGGTGAAAAATGGGTGACCGTTGCGGCTGATCCTCACCAGTTAGCCGAACTTATGGATATTGTAGATTTTTCCAATGAAATGTGGCATGCTCTTTTTGTGAAAAACGATGGGACCGTATGGACGTGGGGGGTTATGCCGGAGAAACCGGAAAAACTGGGTTATTACCCGACCTTGGTTTGGAAAGAACTTTCCAAGATAGACGGAGTGGAAGATGCAATTTCCGTGTCAACCCAATCTACATCCAATAACATGTGGACAGATGTTGTATTGAAGAAAGACGGAACTGTGTGGTTGCAAGGTCCGAAATCCCAAAACGAATTTTATGAGAAGCTGCTTCAGGTGGATTTTAAATAGAAGGCAGTCACGTGAAACAATATAAATAACAAGTGAAGAGCCACATGCACTCTTGTGTGTGGTTTTTTGCGTGTAAAAATTGGAAGCCCGCACCCTCTCCGCCGCGAGATGCCCATGAATAAAAAGCCCGTAACCATTCGATTACGGGCTTAGGCAAACGGACTTAAGTGATCTGGTGAATGGACCACACTATACCGGAGTGGTCAAGTCACCTTAAGACACGACGAACTGAACGACAAGCGGTGTGCCGTCATTCAGGACATCGCCCCCCGGGATGGTAATCGCAGTCGTCGTAACGGTGGAAGTATCCGCTGTTTGCAAAATGCCGTTAATATACAGATTGTAATAATTGAACGAGCCCGGAAATGCTGTGGCGGCAGTGCCGCCGTCGTCAGTAAATGCTGTGGCAGCAATAGCGAATGTTGCCCCCGTTCCTGTCCCTGCACCAAAGGTGGATGCGAATCTCAGACTATTTTGATATGGGGTTACGATTGGCATGGTTTCTCACCTCCCTACCTAAAAATAGTATATGTGGTAGATTCGGAGGTAGTAAGGGCGAAGGAACGGGGAATTATAACTATTTTTATCCAACTTACACTTGAAGATTAAATTGTACAGTCTCAATAATGATTGGCGTACCAGCAAATATGGTGCCGCTTTGCGCAGGAAAGAACAACATGCCGGGACTAACGCTATATGAATTGCCTGGTTGCACAAGACCGTTAATGAATAGATTATTAAAGCTGTTTGTGCCTAGTCCAGCAAATTCGGTAACGCTGTTTCCATCATCATCGCTGAACTCCCCCGCAGGAATTGTAACAGATGAGGATAAGTCCAGATCTGTAGGTGGGAAATGAAAGTACCGGTTTGCGGTAGAAATAATTTCTATTGTCGAAATGTCGCCCGTCGCACCTGTCGCTCCAGTTTCACCTGCGGCACCTGTTGCTCCCGTCTCGCCAGTGGCCCCAGTGCCGCCCGTAACGCCGGTTTCACCGGTAGTCCCAGTGGCCCCCGTGGCTCCGGTAACGCCAGCAGTGCCCGTAGCCCCCGTAGCTCCAGTAACGCCGGCAGTCCCAGTGGCCCCCGTAGCCCCAGTAACGCCCGTCGTCCCCGTAGCTCCGGTGCGACCCGTAGCCCCTGCAGTTCCAGTAGCACCAGTAGCTCCCGTGGGGCCGGTTACGCTGGTGGTGAGGTCCACAGCGCTCATCAGAATAACATCGTCCACCAATATGCTGGTTGTGGAAGGCTGTGGGGCCATACTGATGGAAATTTGCGCAGAAGCGGTTCCCGCAGGTGCCGGTGTAGTGACGCCTTCAAACACCTGCCACTGGGAGCTCGAGAAGAAGCCCGGTGGCACTACCAGCGTAAAACCGTTGCCAAGATAGATGGCCGAGCTGCTGAAAAAATTGACAGTTACGACAACTACCGGGCTTGGTCCGGTAAAAGGATAGTCCAGAGACACGGACACATATAGTCCTTCTCTGGGAGCTGTCACTACTGCCTGCTGCAGGGAAGCGTTGGGAAGGCCGGCCAATAGCTGGGCGCTTTGAAAACCGCTTTTGGATGTAGAGCTGACTACGGTGTTGACAGCCACCCAATTTGTCAATCCCTGTTCAAAGCTGTAGTTGAGAATTCGGTTATTTAGTTGAATTGCCACTTAATCATCCACTCCTGTTTCCGAAAAATACCAGGGGCTTTTACACAGTTTCAGAACGAATATACGGGGAGGCAGCCCAACTTCTTGACAAAATCCGGCGCCAAAGGACACCGGCAGGCGTTTGTCCTCCCTGAATCAAAAGCACGATTGTTTCAGACCGGCTTGTTGTTCAAGTGGGGTTAAACAAACGCAACACCTCCTTCATCAAGGGATCAGCCCTTCCACGGGAAGCACCCTCTTATCCAAATCTGCTCTAAGCATGCAACACCGCTGCGTGCTGTCGGGTATGCTGGCATTTCTATTGGCAGTTATTACAATCTATGCATGAAAGAGGGGGGTAAGACTCCTGATCAGGTAGAATAAGCGAGGGCTTGGTCGAAAATCGGGAGATTTAGAAGAATGGATGAATGATACGGGGGTTCGCAAACTAAAAAACCTTGGATTTCCGTAAAGCGAAAATAGCAAAAAACAGGCCAACTACCATAATCGGCCTACCCGATGCAACGCCATTCCGGCTATAAAATTCAGTTATAGAGAGGGAATTTCTCTGCGCAGCTTTTCAAAAATAGAGTTGACGCCCACCCACCATTCGGGATCTTCGGCATATCGGGTGTTCAACCACTGGATGGGGTGAGCGCCCTCAGGTCTGGTGCGGCTGATGGAGAGGATAGTTTTGGAGGCGATATGGGCCGAGTCGGCAATACCTGTGTTATAGCTCTGCCAGCTGTGATGCACATTGAAGGGATTGTTAGCAATTTGCTTGGCATTTTTCTTTTCTTTGGGCACATAGCCCTGTTCCTGTCCGGTGATGGCGAAGAGAAGCAGCGGGTTCAGATTGTTCTTCTCAGCGGCTTCCAGAATAGCGGAAAAATAGGGTTCTTCAGCCAACAGAGAGCTCTTGGACTGGAGCCAGCCCTTCAATTCCATCGTGTTCACTTGATGGTAGATATATTCGTTGGGAAGGGGGAAATCGGAGACGGCAGGCAGGGAGGTGGAAGCAACAGATGCGGAAGAGAGGGGGGCGTTGTGGCCAACCTCGGGGTGAATGACCGGTTTAGCGGGAAAGCCAGCGGCCCACAAAAGAAAGACCAGCATAGCTGCACCGGTCAATTGCCAACATCTGCGGCTGTTCCATAAAGGAGCCGGAGCTTGATGGGCAGAGGCCTCCTGAGGCAGATCCTCCGACTGGAGCGCCTGCTTTTTTGACAGCGCCGGATATAAGTAGGC
>JAQSYT010000388.1 GCA_029256065.1 Paenibacillaceae bacterium | reverse complement strand
CAATCCGGATTCTACTGCCACCCCCACTACCAGTCCAGCGGTTAAAAAGCCTGCTGGAACGGTAATGATTGAGGCGGAGCGCAAGGCTGCAGAGGCAATCCACTCACTCCGAATTGAAACGGTGGATACTGAGGTGGTGATCGAAACGGTCAAGGATGCCAAGCTTCAAGCGCTGCTGGAGGGCAAAATAACTGTCCGGGAGGGCGAGGACTGGACGGATTATTATGAATTCGGAACGGATAGCTCCGGAGGTGCGTTCCAGGTATACGTCAGACCTACCGAGGCCAAAAAGCAGCAAATGCCGGCAGGCAGGAGTACGACACTCCGTATCCTTCTGCCGGATGCACCTCTGGAGAATCTGGATGTAACCACCGTATCCGGCCCGGTAAAAGGACCCTCTCTCCAGGCCGACCACTTCACCGGAGCCTCCGTGTCCGGGAGCATCGCTCTAGTGGGTCTGAAGGGAAAAAGCCACACTCTGAATAATGTATCGGGGAAAATCAGCGTCGCCAGCCTGAACGGCGATTTCAACGTGGAATCCGTTTCGGGCAGCGTGCGGATTACCGGCACCTCCTGGGAAAGCTCCAGTTCCGTCAACACCGTATCCGGCAGTGTCAATCTGACTGCAGATGCCAAGCTCCCCTTCGCTTATGAGCTCAACTCTGTTAGCGGCACTGTCAATTGCGGCTACGAAGGGGCTTCAGCAAGCAGCATTCTGATGATCAAGCAGTGCTCTGGCAGCACGGGAGAGAGCAATCGGAGGCTAACCCTGACCAGCATCTCGGGCCCGCTGCATGTGGGACCGTAAACGCATCCTGTGTCAAAAAAAAGCCCGGGCGCCAACCATCCGTCGGCGTACCGGGCTACCTTTATTAGATTTTGAACCGGCTCATCAGCTCCTGCATATCCTCGGCAAGCTTGGACAAGGCGCTGGAGGAGGAGGCGATCTCCTCCATAGAGGCCAGCTGCTCCTCCGTTGCGGAGGACACATCGTGGGTGTTGTCCGCCGTGGCGGCAGTGGTTTCGGAAATCTGCGCCATGGCCTCCACCGCATTGGCCGACTCCTCAGCGATCATCCCTACCGTCTCGTTCATGGCAGTGGACTGCTCCGCTACCTGCACCAGCATGCCT
The DNA here is from genome assembly GCA_029256065.1 of Paenibacillaceae bacterium. Classification (GTDB taxonomy): domain Bacteria; phylum Bacillota; class Bacilli; order Paenibacillales; family NBRC-103111; genus Paenibacillus_AR. Next base: position 3,590 of record JAQSYT010000388.1, on the reverse strand, counting down.
CGGATGGTTTCGAACAGCTCACCGGCATGCCGGATGGATTCGGAGCCCTGCCCAACCCCTTCCACCACAGCTCCGGTAGCTTGTACAGCCGAATCCGTATCCTTGCGGACGATTCCGATCTTCTCGGCAATTTCCTGGGCGGACTTGCGGGATTGGTCCGCCAGCTTCTTCACTTCCTGGGCCACCACAGCGAAGCCCCGGCCATGCTCCCCTGCGCGGGCCGCTTCAATCGAAGCATTGATGGACAAAATATTGGTCTGCTGGGCAATATCCGTCATAACAGCTGCGATTTCGCCGATGGCCGCCGAACGTTCGCCCAGCTGGCCCATCACCTGCTTCAAGCCGCTGACCTCCTGCTCCACCCGCTTCATCTGGCGAATCGCATCCTCCATAACCGCCAAACCCTCATTAGAGTGGAGCGAGGCTTCCCCGGCGGATTGGGAAACAGCTCCCGCTCCTGCGGCAATCCTGGTGATGCCCTGATCCATCATTCGGATGGAATCAGCGCCTTGACCCACATTCTCCACCTGGCGGGAGGCTCCCTCTGCCACCTCTTGAATTGACTCGGCAATCTGCTCCGTCGCCTTGGAGGTCTGCTCGGCGCTGGCCGTCAGCTCCTGGGAGGAGGCCGCCACCTGCATGGACACATCCTGCACCTCGGTCAGGAGATTCCGCAGCGAGTCCGCCATGGCATTGAAGCTGTTGCCCAAACGGCCGATTTCGTCCTTGCCGTGGATCTCCGCCTTATGGGTCAGATCCCCTTCACTGATCCGCGCAGCAGCTGCGCCCAGCTCCCGGACAGGCTTGATAATCAACCAGATGATAGTCATAGCCAATGCACCGAATACCAGAAAGGCAGCAGCCAGCACGATGAGCGTCTTCTGCAGGATAGGAGCCGCCTGCTCGGATTCCTCCGATTGCTCGATGACACCCCCGATTTTCCAGCCGGTCAGGCTATTGGTGGAGAAGCGGATGCTCTTCTTCCCGGAGCCGTCATCATATACGGCCTCCCCGCTTCCGTTGCCGAATACCTCCTCCACCCAGGTGCCCGTAAGATCGGCGCCTGATTCGAATTCAGAATGGACAATAGCCTTGCGCTGCTGGTCCAGAAGCACGGCGAAGCCCCGCTGTCCGATAGCAACCTGCTTCGTAATAGCCTCCAGATTGGCCAGCTTGATCTCGGCACCGATGGTCCCCGAGCCGTCACGCAGCACCTTGGAGAGGGAGATAACGAAATCCCCGGTGGTTTTGGACACATAAGGTGCGGCGATGGCCACCTTGGAGCCGTCCTTGGCCGCCGCCTGGTACCACGGGCGGGAGGTTGGATCAAACTCCGCACCCAAGTCTACCTTAGGTGCATTCATAAAGCGTTTATCCGGCATCCCGATAAAAATGGTGTTGATCTCGGGATGGAGCTTGATGTATTCCTCCAGAAAGACTCTGGCCTCTTGGCCGCTGCCCTGCAAATCTTCCTTATCCACCAGGCCCGACAGATAATCCAGATCCTTAATGCGGGCGGAAATTTCACTTTCAATAACCTGATCCAACAGCGCCACATTCTCGTCCGCACTGCGGATTAATTGGGTAGCAAGCCGGGATTTGGCTGTTTCATAGGAAATATACCCAATGATTAAGCCAGGAACAGACAGGATGATGGCAAAAGACAGGATCAGCTTCAGTCTCAAGCTCATGTTGCGCAAAAATGCCGGCACAGGTATACCTCCTTCAATACACAGTTCGTTTTATTCACTAATTCGACATAATTCTACATTATCCTTCCCCAGGAAAAACTTTATTTTTTTGGATATTGGAGAACGGTCCTTCCGTCTCCAGCCGCTCGGCATACCATTGCTCCAGCAGCAGCAGGCTGCCTGGATCTCCGGCCAGCCCCATCAGCAGCTCGAGAATTTTCTCTTCCCCTTGAATGGTCAACAAGCAATATCCTTCTGCGGTTTTATACAGATCCCCTTCCAGGATAAGCTTGTCCCGCTGGTCAGCCATCCATTGGTCCGGACTTCTATTATAGAATCTATTTTTCATGGGTACCCCCAAATTTTCCCGATTCTTCCTAGGCCGTGTTTGCAAACCCGCTTGAGGGCATCTTTCACCGCCTTTTCGCCCCTTGCTTCGTTACTTTTGCTTGACGTACCCTCCGGTACGCCTGCGCAAAAGTGCCTTGCCTGGAACGAAAATTCGGCAAAATCTGCTCCCCTCGGAGTTTGCAACACGCCCTAAGCGTCAACTTTCCCTATAAGTTCAATCTTCATGATAGCGTTACAATCCGTGCCCAGTCAACACATTTTGTACGCACTCGCTTTTTGTCCCACACGATATGCTATGATTCCGGTAGGTGATGATGCCATGACATTCGGTCAACGACTTCGCAGCCTTCGCCTCGGGCGGGGGCTCACACAGAAGGAATGCGGAAAGCTGTTTCAGTTGAGTGAAAGTGCCATCGGCATGTACGAGCGCGACCAGCGCGAGCCATCCCTGGAATTGGTCCGGCGAATTGCGGATTATTTTGAAGTAACGATTGATTACATTCTGGGCAGAGATCATTACATCAGTGAGGGACGGGCTCGTTACACCGCTGCCGATCATTGGACCGATGAAGAACGGGAGCTGGCTGATGCTTTCATCCAGACCATCCGGCACCGCCAAAAACAGGCTCGACCAAAATGAAAGCCAATGAATAGTAAAAACGGCAGTGCCTCTTTCCGACCCAGAAAGGAGGCACTGCCGTTTCTCTTTATTCACTGGTGACCGTTCATTACCGGTTCAGCAGGCTTCCCACATACCGGAGCAGCTCATTGGCGCATACCGGGCAATATTGATTGTCCTCGATCAGCCGCGCTGTCACTTCGTTGATCCGCTTCAATTGCTGTTCATCCGGTGTTTTGGAGGAGGTGGTGATCTTCACGATATCCTTCAGATCGGTGAACAGCTTTTTCTCAATGGCTTCACGCAGGCGTTCATGGGTGTTGTATTCGAATTTTTTGCCCTTCCGCTGGTAGGAGGACATGCGGATGAGGATTTCCTCCCGGAAAGCCTTTTTGGCATTCTCGCTGATGCCGATCTGCTCCTCGATGGAACGCATCAGGCGTTCGTCCGGGTCCACATTTTCCCCGGTGAGGGGGTCCTTGATCTTTTGCCAATTGCAGAAGGCTTCAATATTATCCAGATAGTTGTTGAACAGCGTCTTGGCTGACTCCTCGAAGGAATACACGAAGGCCTTCTGGATCTCCTTCTTCGCCAGCTCATCATATTCCTTGCGGGCCACGGAGATGAAGTTCAGGTACCGCTCCCGCTCATCCTTGGTGATGGAGGGATGCTGGTCCAGACCGTCCTTCAGAGCCCGGAGCACATCAAGGGCGTTGATGCACTGCACATCCTTGCGGATCAGGGCGCTGGAAATCCGGTTGATGACATAGCGGGGGTCTATGCCCGTCATGCCCTCCTCGGCATACTCGTTCTGCATTTCCTTGAGGTCCGCTTCCTTGTAGCCCTCAATGGATTCTCCGTCGTACATGCGCATCTTTTTCACCAGGTCCATGCCCTGCTTCTTGGTTTCCTTCAGCCGGGTCAGGATG
>JAQSYT010000025.1 GCA_029256065.1 Paenibacillaceae bacterium | reverse complement strand
ATCCATATGGTAGTCTCCCTGGCCGTGACCTTCTTAAGTCTGGCGGGGCTGTATGTGCTTCTAAACGCGGAGTTTGTGGCATTTGTGCAGGTGCTGATTTACGCCGGTGCCATCTCCATTCTGATGATCTTCGGCATTATGATGACCAAGCATGAAAGCGAGGAGACGGAGCTGAAGCGCCCGCTGCACAACTGGCTTCTGGGCATCGGCATCGTCGCTTTTTTCGGCATCCTGTTCTTTGCCATCCAGAACACCAGCTTTCCGGCTCCAACCGCCTTCGATCCTGGCGAAAACAATACGGAGGCCATTGGCACCCAGATCTTCACTGCCCATGTGATTCCCTTCGAGCTGATGTCCGTGCTCCTGACGGTAGCATTCATCGGCGCCATTGTGCTGGCCAAACGGGAGGAGGAATAGCATGAATGACCAAATCAGCTCATATCTGATGCTGGCCGCCATCTTGTTCTGTATCGGGCTGTATGGAGCTTTATCCAAAAAAAGCGCCATTATTGTGCTCTTGTCCGTAGAGCTGATGCTGAACGCGGTGAACCTGAATCTGGTGGCATTCTCCAAGCTGGGGGTTAATCCCTCCATCACCGGGCAGGTGTTTTCCCTGTTCAATATCACAGTAGCGGCGGCAGAGGTTGCTATAGGCGTAGCCCTTCTCATCGCCTTATACCGGAACCGGGGTACCACGGACGTCAATGAAATGAACATGCTGAAAAAGTAAGCTTACCTTGTCATGGGGAAGAAAATCCGGACTCTGTCAGGGACTTGTATGTTTTGGAGTAGATGCTTCTAAGGGGGGTTCGTGTTGGAATTCTCACATCTGGCGTGGCTGGTTCCTGTGTTTCCGCTGGCGGGCTTTCTCATTCTGATCGCCTTCGGCAAGCAGATGAAAAGCACCGGTACAATAGTAGGTACCTTCGGGGTGATGCTGTCCTTCCTTCTGTCACTCTTCATCCTCTTCGAACGACTGGGGGATGTGCGGGATTACCGGTGGGATGAGTTCGAGTGGCTCAAAATCGGGGACTCCTCCATCCGCTTCGGCTTTGAGGTCACGAATTTAAATGCGCTAATGCTCGTAGTGGTGACGTTGGTCAGTCTGCTGGTCCATCTCTATTCCACCAGCTACATGGCCAAGGACGAGCGTATCACCGTGTTCTACAGCTATCTGTCGCTGTTTACCTTCTCCATGCTGAGCCTGGTGATTTCGCCCAATCTCCTGCAGCTGTACGTGTTTTGGGAGCTTGTGGGGGTGTGCTCCTTCCTGCTTATCGGCTTTTGGTATCAGAAGCCTGAAGCCCGGGCTGCAGCCAAAAAGGCCTTTATTGTTACACGGATCGGGGATGTGGGGCTGTTTATCGCCGTGCTGATGCTGTTTTGGTACGTGCCTGGCCATGACCTGGACTTCCCGTCCATCCACAATGCCTTTCAGGGAACCACGGATATCAGCCCGGGCATCATTACATGTATCGGGATTCTGATTTTTATCGGGGCGGCAGGCAAGTCCGGCCAATTCCCCTTGCACGTATGGCTTCCTGACGCCATGGAAGGGCCAACCCCCATCTCCGCTCTGATTCACGCGGCGACCATGGTAGCAGCAGGTGTTTATCTGGTGGCCAGAACCTATGACATTTTCCTGGCTTCAGATACGGCCTTGACCGTCGTGCTCATTGTCGGTGCCTTTACAGCCATTTTTGCCGCCACCATCGGTTTGGCGCAGAATGATATCAAGCGGATATTGGCTTACTCGACCATCAGCCAATTGGGCTATATGATGATGGCGATGGGATTGGGAACATGGATGGCGTATACCGCCGGCATTTTCCACCTGTTCACCCATGCTTTCTTCAAAGCCCTGCTGTTCCTGGGAGCGGGAAGCGTCATCCATGCCGTACATACCCAAAACATTCATGAGATGGGCGGGGTGGGCCGCCGTATGAAGCTGACCACCTGGACCTTTGCCATCGGCGCGCTGGCCTTGTCTGGCATTGTCCCCTTGTCCGGCTTCTGGTCCAAGGATGCCATTCTGGCGGTTGCCTATCATGAGAACAAGCTGATCTTTGCTGTAGGTTTGCTCGGCTCCTTCCTGACGGCCTTCTATATGGCAAGGCTGTTTATGCTGGTCTTCACCGGTAAAAGCCGGAGTGAAGGGGCGGCCCATGCCCGTGAGTCCTCTCCTGCCATGACTATACCATTGGCCGTGTTGGCGGTGCTGGCTGTTGTGGCCGGCTTCGTCATGGTCCCGGAGGCCAATTCCTGGCTGGGCGATTGGCTGACGGATGGCAAAGCAGGAACGGAAATCCTGGAATGGACTGTTATGATCCTGTCCACGGTGGCGGCGCTGGCAGGCATCGGGTTAGGCTGGTTCATGTACCGCTCTGCCGGAGAACGTGCCCAAGGGGAACCAACCGGATTGTACCGTGTCCTCAACCGGAAATATTACGTGGATGAGCTGTATCAGTGGATCATCGTCACCCCCTTGCACAAGCTGGCCCAGCTTCTGCAGCTGGTGGATGATTTCATCATTGACGGTGCGGTGCGGGCTGTTGCTGCCGGTGTCCGGGGTATCGGCTATGTAGGCCGGAGAGTGCAGAACGGCCAGGTGCAAACCTATGGTCTGGTCACGCTCCTGTCCATTGTGGTGCTGATCCTGGCTTTTGCGGGAAGGAGGTTCTTCCATGTTGGATGATCTGCCGATTCTAAGCCTGATTGCCTTCTCACCGCTATTGGGAGTATTGGCACTGCTTTTCATTCCTAAGGAAAAAGGCAAGTGGCTCCGGCTGACGGCTATTATCGCCACCCTGATTCCACTTGCGCTGGTCACATGGCTGTACGTGGATTTCAACACCTCCACTGCCGGATACCAGTATGCGGAGCAGTACAGCTGGATTCATCTGCCGCTGCCTATAGGCCCTGATTTGGCGGGGCAGATGAGCAGCCTGACGCTCCGGTTCGACTATATTATGGCGGTGGACGGCATGTCGCTGCCGCTGGTATTTCTGACGGCGCTGGTTGCCGCCATGGCGGCTCTGGCATCGAAATTCATCAAGAAACGATGGAAGCTGTATTATATTCTGTTCCTCATCCTGGAGACAGGAATGTTCGGTGTTTTTATGGCCCAGGATCTGTTCCTGTTCTTCATGTTTTTCGAAAGCACCCTGGTGCCCGTATTCTTTCTTATCGGCATCTGGGGCTTCATCCACCGGGAGAAGGCGGCCAACCGTTTCCTGCTTTACAATGGTGTCGGCTCGGCCATTATGCTCATCGCCTTCCTCATTCTGGTGGCCACGGCCGGCTTCGGCCAGAACGGCAGTGATTTTTACTTCACCGGACATTTAGGGGAAATCCAGAAAAACCTGTTCGGATCAGGGGATGCTTCCTATGTGAACATGATTGCCGAGGGCAATCCCTTCAATCTGAAGGAGGCATTGGAATGGACCATCCGGCTGGGGCAGGACTGGTCCTGGACGATAAGCGGCAAACATGTGTTGTTCCTGCTGATTCTCATCGCGTTCGGCATCAAGCTGCCGATATTCCCGTTCCATACCTGGATGCTGAAGGTGCATGCTGAGGCGCCGCCATCTATTGTCATGATCCACTCGGGCATTCTGCTGAAAATGGGAGCATACGGGCTGATCCGCTTTGGGGTGCTGCTGTTCCCGCAGGAGGCTAAATCCTGGGCGGTTGCTCTGGCTGTGTTGGGTGTCATCAATATTGTGTACGGTGCGGTTCTGGCGCTGCAGCAGGATGATTTCAAGCTGCTGCTGGCCTACTCCAGTATCAGCCACATGGGTGTGGTCATCCTGGGGATCGCCGCATTTAGCTTGACGGGGTTGGAGGGGGCTATCTTCCAGATGGTGTCCCACGGGCTAATCTCGGCGCTGCTCTTCCTTCTGGTGGGCAGCTTATATGAACGGACGGAAACCACCGATCTTCGGGAGCTGGGAGGTTTGGCCAAATCACTGCCGTTTATCTGCGGCATTCTGATGCTGGCCGGCATGGCATCCCTGGGGCTTCCGGCGTTGTCGGGCTTCCCCGGCGAGCTGATGGCCTTCCTGGGATTGTTCGATTCCATCCCGGCTGCTGCTGTAGTGGGTACGCTGGGTATTATTCTGGCGGCGGTGTATGTGCTCCGCGGAGTGCTGGGAATCAGCTACGGTCCAGTTCGGCCCGCATACAGCGGCTTGAAGGACGCCCGGCTGGTAGAGGCTATTCCCATGATCATCCTGGCGGCGTTCATCGTCCTTCTGGGCGTATATCCGGGAATCCTGACCCAGACTATATACCAGACAGTGGCCGATTTCGATTCCTTCATACAAACCATTACGGCAAGGATCGGGGGTTAGATCAATGGGGCAATTAAGTGGACTTCGCGTCGGGGATTTAGGTTATATGGCCCCGGAGCTGGCCTTGGTCATCTCCGCCATCCTCTTGTCGATTTTGGATTTGTTTATGCCCGCGAAGCAAAAGCGGACGCTCTTGGGCTGGCTGACGGTTCTGGCGCTGGCGGTTTCTGCAGCCTTGGTTATCCCGCGGCTGGGTACGGATGAGCCCATTTCGCTCTTGAACCAGAGCTACAGGCTGGATGACTTCGCCAACCTGATCAAGCTGGTGCTGCTTACAGGAACGGGACTTGTGGTGTTCATGAGTCTGGGCAGTGTGGACAAGGAGGAGATTCAGCACGAAGGGGAGTTCTATTATCTGTTCCTGCCCGCAGTGCTGGGCGGTATGATCATGGCCTCCTCAGCCGATTTGATTACGCTGTTCGTCGGCTTGGAGACCTTAAGCATTACCTCGTACATTATGGTTGGCATCCGCAAAAAGCATCACCTGGCTAACGAAGGGGCCTTCAAATATTTAATCCAGGGCGGCATTTCCTCAGCGGTGATCCTGTACGGCATGTCCTTCCTCTATGGTATGACCGGCACCACCAACCTGCTGGAAATCCGGACGGCGCTGGATTCGGTGGCTGTGGCCGAAAGCTTCGCCCCGATCCTGTATTTGTCCTTCTTCCTGCTCCTGGCCGGCTTCGGCTTTAAGGTAGCGGCGGCTCCTTTCCATACCTGGGCGCCGGATGCTTACCAAGGAGCAGCTACACCGGTTACCGCTTTTCTGGCAGTAGTGTCCAAGACGGCCGCCTTCGCCATAACCTTCCGGGTCCTGATCTATGTCTATTATGATCTCTTGGCGGGCAGCAGCAGTACACCAATTGGCCACGACGCTTTTATGGCTGTATCTGCCTTGGCGGCGGTTGCGATGATAGTGGGCAACACCATGGCCCTGCGGCAGGCGGACCTGAAGCGGCTGATGGCATACTCCGGGATTGCCAATGCGGGCTACCTGCTGGTGCCAATCGCCACAGGCTATTCCATGGTGCACCACAGCACCTTTGAGGAATTGCTGTTCTATCTCATCGCATACCTGTTTATGAACATCGGTGCCTTTGCCATGATTATGCTGGTGGAACGGTCCAGCGGCGGAACGGCCCTGAAGGGGCTGGCGGGACTGTATTACCGGGCACCGTGGTCTGCGGCAGCTATGGTTCTGATCATTCTATCCCTGGCCGGAATTCCGGTAACGGGTGGCTTCTTCGGGAAAATCTTCATTATGTTCGGCGCCGTGGCTAACCACCAGTATTGGCTGGCTGCGGTGATGATCCTGACCAGCGTCATATCCTTCTACTATTACTTCGGGCTGGTCCGGCAGATGTTTATGCGCCGGGACGAGGAGGAAACCGTCGTCCGTCCTGCGGTGCCGCTGGTCATTACCCTCTGGCTGTGTGCGGTTGCAGGGGTGCTCATGGGCTTCTTCCCCCACCTGCTTATGGAGGGAATCAGCCAGGTTTTCTCCTTCACCTCCGATTTTTGGTCCGCCTGACAGGGCGGTTGCAGAGGGCTGCAAAGCCGGTTTCCTGGAACATGGAAGCCGGCTTTTTGCTTTTCAGATTATGGTAGGGAGTTTGAAGACGTTCCTTAAGGCAGCACCGGAAAATCTCCGGCAGCAGAATCATTTACTGCCAGCAAAGTGGATGCGCTTCCACAATAAGAAATTTTCCCCATCCGCCCCACAAAGAACCGATGTGATGTATAATGTGGCTTTGGAGTGTTTTTTACCTCTTTGAAAGCGTATGAACGCGAGAACTCGAAGAAAAAAGGGATTCCGGCTTGCATCCTGCAGCAGCGCAAAATATTCGGAATCCGGGAGGTACCGGGAAGATGAAGATGGAGCGATCCATTGGATATAGATGCATAGTGCTTATGCTTGCGGTTTTGACCTGTGCCGGATTTATGAGCGGCTCCTCTGCCCGAGAAGCCGGCGTCCGGCCGGACAAGTCTGCGGAGACAAGTATGGAGTGGATCATTCAGTGGCGGCAGGATCCGCCGGAGGCGTTCTTGGCGGAAAGCCGGGTACTCCGGCAATATCCGGCCTCCCATGTTACTGTAGCCACTCCGCTGCAGCCGCAAGGGGAAGAGGAGTGGCTTGCCCATTGGAGGGGGAGTCCCCTGGTGGAGTCCGTTTCCCCCAACCAGAAGGTAAAGGTGGCCCGGGTGCCCAATGATCCGCTCCTGCCCAACCAGCATTATCTGAAGCAGATCCGGGCAGAGGAAGCATGGGATGTGGTTACCGGCTCCGATCTGGTCATTGCGGTGGTGGACACAGGAGTGGACCGCAGTCATCCTGATCTGGAGGGCAAGCTGGTGCCCGGCATCAATCTTATTGATTCCGGGGCCTATCCCGACGACGATAACGGACATGGCACCAATGTAGCCGGAGTGATCGCCGCTGCACCCGACAATGATAAGGGAACGGCAGGTTTGCTGTGGAATGCCCGGATTATGCCCATTAAGGCACTGGAGGCCGACGGCAACGGGGACGAGGATAAGCTGGGGGAGGGCATCCGGTATGCCGTTCATAACGGCGCCCGCATCGTGGTGCTGTCCCTCGGACTGAATAAGAAATCCGCTTATATGGAGCAGGTTGTGGCCGAGGCGGAGCTGGCCGGTGTGCTTCTGGTTGCGGCCTCCGGCAATGAAGGGGATGCTGTGAAATACCCTGCCGCCTACGATACTGTGTTGGCTGTGGGTGGAGTTGGGTCCGACAATTTGCGGGACCCGCTGTCCAATTATGGACCGGAGCTGGATATTGTGGCCCCCTGGGTCGTGTTCACCACCGTCCAGGGAGGGGCTTATGAATACCGGGACGGCACCTCTATGGCAGCGCCCCAGGCTGCTGCTGCCGCAGCTTTGGCCTGGTCCACCCATCCTGGGCTGCGCCCTGCGGAGCTGCGCAATCTGCTGAAGCAGACCGCTCAGGATATTGGCCCTACAGGATGGGATCAGGAGACCGGATACGGACTCCTGCGGGTGGACAGAGCTGTGCGGGAGGAATTGAAGCGGGATATCTACGAGACGAATAACCGCCAGAATGCGGCCAAGCCCATCTCCTCCAACAAAAGCATTACCGCCTATCTGGAGCAGGGGGATGAGGACTGGTTCTATTGGGAGGCTCCATATGACGGTTATGCGCAATACAAGATTAGCGGAGCTGCGGCGGAGCTGACAGTAAGCCATGTTACCGAAGGCGGCACAGAGGTGGCCGATTTCCGGAATCCTGCGGGCAATCCCATGCAGATCAAGAAGGGCAGGCATTATGTCCGCATCACAGGAGCAGCCCCCTCCGCTTATTCTTTCGAGGTGAATTTCCGGATTTATGAGGATCCGTTTGAGGATAATGACCGGCAGTATAAGGCATACATGCTCCCGTCACGGAGTCAGCTATTGGTGGGCACCTTCAGCCACGACCAGGATCAGGATTGGTTCAGTCTCCCGGTGGATCAGCCGGGTACCCTACGGTTGAAGGTTACGCCGGACACGTCGCGGATGGACCCGGTGCTGACCTTCCTGAAGAAGGGCGGCAAGGAGCTGGTTATTGACCATAATGGGGACGGGGAGCTGGAGTCCTATCAGGCGGAGGTTACGCCGGGGCTCTATTATATCCGGGTGTCCAATTTGGCAAGCTACACCTATCCTATAGTGGGTGAATATATTCTGGATATTCATTTGGCCACTACCTATGAGGACCCTTACGAGCCAAATAATAAATCCTACCAGGCTACCACACTCGTACCGGATGAAAGCTACCTGGGTGTGATTGATCCAGATACGGATGTGGACTGGTACCGGTTCAAGCTGGAGGGCGAAAGCAATATCCATCTGGAGTTTAACCTGTTCCCCGATTCCGACGCGGTGAATATCCAGCTGCTGGACGGAACCTTGAAGGAGATGAGTCTTCCCGCTACGCCAGTAGACAAAAACAGCTGGGGCTCCAACCTGACCCTGCCTGCAGGCACGTATTATATTAAGGCCTTCTCTACAGCCGGTGTCCGTCAGCAGCTATATAGCCTGGAGCTTCATGTGGACCGGCTGGTTGAGGGATTTGCAGACATTTATGGGCATTGGGCGGAGCCGGTGCTGAGCAGCTTGGTGCGTAAGGGCTATATCAATGGCTACGGCGGACGCAATCTGTATCCCGACCGCCCGATTACCAGAGCGGAAGCGGCGGCCATGCTGGACCGGGCACTGCGCCTGCAGGACGGCATCTCCCCCGGTTTTGCCGATCTGCCCCAGGAGCATTGGGCGTATCCGGCAATAGCCCGCCTCTATAAGGCAGGCATTGTGCGGGGAGTAACCGCTACTTCCTTTGCTCCCGACCGCAGCATTACCCGTATGGAAATGCTCAATATGCTTGCAAGTGCCACAGGCAAACGGGGTACCACCGGTTTTGGCTCCCCGTTTCCGGATGTGAATGAATCCTATTGGGGCGCTTCCGTGCTCCGGCAGATGAAGGATGAGGGCTGGGCTGAAGGGTATCCGGACGGCACTTTCCGGCCGGAGCGGACAGCCACACGTGCGGAATGGATGCATCTGGCCGCCCGCATGCTGAAGCTATAGGATGCACGGAGCCTAGTTACTTCGGATTAGGGAGATGAGCATATGGACAATGACGCGTTTTTTACCAGCCTGGGTGTGACGGGTATGACCTATATTGTAGTGGTGCTGATCTGTATTGCGCTTTCCTGGTGGGGCCTTCAGCAGATCCGTCTGGATGTCTTTTTGAAGAATCCCAAAAGCACCCCGGCCAAAATCCTGCTGATTTTCCTTTCTGTTGCTCTAGGTTATCAGGTGGCCAGCTTTTTGATTGCTTATTTTGAATGGACCGGTATGATGAAGGGGCTGTTCTAGAATATCTGCTTCGGGTGCCGGCTGGATTTTTAAGGCTTTTATGCAGCCTGAAGGCATATTCATGCGTAAGCTGCGATTAATCCGGTCGTTTGCGGGGTAGATTCGAGTATAGCCTGCGGCATGGACCCGTGTAATTTCAGGGCAGCGGTTATAAGTGGCCGGCAGCCGGGTAAAAGAACCTGCGGCCGAATAACATCCGCACAATTTGTCAACAATGGGAGTAAGAAATATTGCGTGATCCACGGCCGCCCTACGGCTTCAAAATGGAAAGCGGCTGCGAATGCTTTGGATAGTGTGCATGGAATGAAAGACGAATCTGTTACGCGGAGGTTAGCCATATGAGCCATATCATCATCCGCGGCGGCAAGCGACTGGCGGGAAGCGTCCGCGTTGGGGGCGCCAAAAACGCTGTGCTGCCCGTAATTGCAGCTTCTTTATTGGCTTCGGAGGGCGAAAGCGTCATTCATGACGTGCCATATCTGGAGGATGTAAAGGTGATGCACCGGCTTTTGGCCTCGTTGGGGGCAAAAGCGGAATATTATAATGAAACAACACGCATCAATTCGGAACATATTACCTCTTTGGAGGCTTCTTATGAGCTTGTGCGCAAGATGCGCGCGTCCTTTCTGGTAATGGGACCGCTCCTCTCGCGGTTCGGGGAGTGCCGGGTATCCTTGCCTGGAGGCTGTGCCATCGGCACCAGGCCGATTGACCAGCATCTGAAGGGCTTTGAAGCCCTCGGAGCCCAGATTGAGGTGGGGCAGGGCTACATCGAAGCAAGAATCAAGGGAAGGCTTAAGGGAGCAAAGATTTATCTGGATGTAGCCAGTGTTGGAGCAACGGAGAATATTATGATGGCCGCTGCCCTGGCCTCAGGCACCACTCTTATTGAGAATGCTGCCAAGGAGCCGGAGATTGTGGATCTGGCCAATTACATAAATGCGATGGGCGGTAAGGTCCGCGGAGCGGGCACAGGCGTGATCCGGATTGAAGGGGTTGAACGCCTTCACGGAGCTGTACATACGGTGATCCCTGACCGGATTGAAGCGGGTACTTATATGGTTGCCGCCGCGATCACTCAGGGGGCTATCCGGGTGGAGGGGGCAATTTACGATCATATGATGCCCATTGTAAGCAAGCTCCAGGAGATGGGCGCGGAGATCCGCGAGCTGGAGAATGGGCTTTCTGTTTATGCCGACCGCAGACTGAAGGCTGTGGATGTGAAAACCTTGCCCTATCCAGGGTTTCCGACAGATATGCAAGCGCAGATGATGGCGCTTTTGGCGGTTTCGGAAGGGACTTCTATCATCACGGAAACCGTATTCGAGAACCGCTTTATGCACGTGGAGGAGCTGGCCAAGATGAAGGCCCATATCCATGTGGAAGGACGCGCTGCCGTCATCAACGGCTTGCACCGACTTGCGCCGGCCAAGGTATGCGCTACTGATCTGCGGGCAGGGGCGGCGTTGATTCTGGCTGGACTGGCAGCTGACGGGGAAACGGAAATCACCGGCTTGCACCACATCGACAGAGGCTATGTGGACATGGAAGGCCGTCTGGCCGCTATGGGCGCGGATATACGCCGGGTGGACCCGGAGTTGGAGCGGGAGCGTGCCGAGGAGCGCCAGGATGTGGGGATCTTCGCCATATCCCCCACATGGGCATAAACAACAACAAAGGGAAAGGGTCAGGCAGTTCATCTGCTCTGGCGCTTTCCCTTTTTTTGATTGGAGGAGAGTGGGGGCTATACTGTCTCATCCCGGAGCATGTCTGCAACTGAGGCCTTCCTGAGCATGCTGCCTCCCAGACGATAGGCCGCCAGTACCGACAGCAGAATGGCTGTGCCGAAGGCTCCTACAGGCAGGATGGGGAAAAAGGGAAGAAATTCACTGATGCGGGTCATGTTCATATGAAGAAACGCACCAACTGCCACTGCATTAACCGGAACACTCAGCACAACCGGCATAAGGCCCAGAATGAAGGCCTCCAGTGTCAGCATCCGGCGGATTCCTCCGGGGGAGATGCCCACTGACTGCAGCATGGCAAACTCTCTTTTGCGCTGCCGCAGGTTGCCGGATATGGTGGAGAACACATTGGAAATGCCAATCAAGGCAAGCAGCCCTGACACGCACAGCATAAGGGCCTTCAGCAGGCGGCGCCCGTTTGCCATGGTCTCCTCCTGGTCAAGCCGGTTCCAGACAGAATAGTCACCGGACCCGTACCAATAGCCGCAAATTTCATTAAGTCTCTCGATGGCCGGAAGAATAGCAGCCTCGGATTCCCCCAGAAGGATGGCGTTAACCTGATTAGCCCGCACAGTGCGCGTTGGTTGGAAGTGCTCTACAATGCTCAGATATTGGCTTCTCGGCATCACCTGCATCACCTGATAGCTGCTTTGCCTGAAGCCTGTAAAGGGAAGCTGATCGGTCACATACCCGATTTCGGTTTCAAACACATAATCCCCGGTATCCTCCAGGTTCAGCCTCTCTTCTCCCTGCAGCCGGCTGCCTGGCGCCAAATTCAACAGAGGAATGCGGACCTCTTGACGGGGAGTGCTGTTGGCATCATCCCGTGAGCTATTAATCAGAATCGTACGCGGCGTTTGCTTGTCATAAAAGCCCGCGGCATCAATGCCCAAGCTCCGGCAGTAAGCATCAAAGCTTTGGTCATCCAGCGCAACCAGATTGGTTCTTAGCCGGAACCGTCCATTCTCCCGGTATACAGCATACTTGCCGCTTTCGCTGACCCTCTTCAATCCGCCGGTTGCACGCAGCTCCTCGGATTCCGCAACTGCCGTAAGCCATATGGTTGCGGGAGCGGAGCTGGTGAAAACAGCACTTGCTATACCTTCCACCGACCGGACTGCCTCCTCAAATTGCGGATCGGTCATGTAGCCGCCCTGCAGGTAAACGTTAATGTCGGGGAATGCGGCTTTCCCGGCGGCGGAAACCATTTGCTTTGCATCGCTAACGGCCAGCAGGTTCCAAAACAGGCTGAACAGGACAAAGGACAGAGTCAGTGAGATGGTTGCTGTACGGTAGGAGCTTCTGCGCGCCCGCAGCGCATTTTGCGCCAGCTCACCCTCAATACCAAACAGTCTGGCATAGATACCTGGGCGCCCAAGCTTATTTACGGCAGTTTGGTCTCCTTGCCGGATGGCGTTGATGGGGGTAAGTCTGCTGATTTTCCAGGCGGGAAGAAGGGCGGACAGCCATACCGTAAGGAAAGCCAGCACCAGGGTCGGCAGGGCAACAGGCCATCCGAAGCTGAACCTCAATTTCTCCATCTCCGGCAGCAGACTTCTTACGGAATTGATGTATTTAAATAATCCATAGTCCAGCACCCAGCCGATGAGAAGTCCAACCGGAACTGGAACGGCCGCCAGGAATACCCCCTCAAACACAACCGAACGGCGAATCTGCCGGGGGGAAGCTCCGATGCTCTGCAGCATGCCCAGCTGCCTGAGCCGGGCATTCGCCGACATGGCGAAGGCATTATGAATAATGAAGACAAACACGGCAGCTACCAGAACCGCAAGAACAGCTGTAGAGATCTGCTGTGAAAACGCCCATAGGGTGAAATCCCGCTTCTTCTCGGGAGGAAAAATCAAATATTTGCGCAGCAGCTCATCATGAGTTTTAATCTGGTACTTCCCGTATTCATCAGGAGTATAACCTACCGCTTGGGCAATCCGGCTAATATCCTCATATGTGGAGCGCGGATGCTTAAAGCGCATGTACACCGTAAGATCATCCTGGGGCAGGATATCCCCATGATCCAAATAACCGCAGGCCACGTAATACGGATTCATGGAGCTTGTAACCATATCCAGCTTGGCCACAACGGTATAGGGTTGTTCCCGGCTTGGAATAAATGCTTCTCCGGGCTGATAGGGGGCGATAAGCTCCAGCTCCTTGCCGCCTAACTCCCGTCTGCCCAGAGAAAGTGTAATCCGGTCGCCTACCTTCAAGCCGGGATAGGCATCGAAATACTGTTTGGACAATGCCAGCTCATCCTTTGCCTGGGGGACCCGGCCCTCCAGAATGGCGGTGCGCTCTGGCATACTCTCCCAGTAGCTTGCATTAAAGCCCCGGAAGGCCAAATAAGGACGGCGCGGGTCACCTGTCTCAGCCAGCGACCAGCTTCCTTTCACCATGACGTCCTCCACATTGGGATGACCGGTGACGTACTTCAGCTTTTCCCCCGGCGTATGGTTGAACAGCTCCGCATGCCAATTCCCGTTTCTCTCTTTGATATCGTAAATTTCGTTGATATAGAAGGTGTAGAAGGCTCCGCTCAGGGAAGACAGCAGCACCGTAGATATCAGAATGGCAATCATGATGGAGAAGCTGCTTTTTTTGTTGCGTCTGATGTAGTCCAGTGTATATTCCCGCAGAATGTTCATTTGGCCACAGCCTCGTCTGACACAATCCGGCCATCCTCCATGACCAATATGCGGTCAGCCTCCAGCGCCAGTCTTTCATCATGGGTAATCAGCAGCACCGTCTGGCGGAAGCGCTTGTTGGACAGCTTCAGCAGCTCCATCGTCTCCTCGGAGTTCCGCCGGTCCAAATTTCCTGTAGGCTCATCTGCCAGCAGGATGGCAGGGCGGTAGATCAGAGAGCGGGCAATGGCCACACGCTGCTGCTGGCCTCCCGAAAGCTGGCTGGGAAGATGGGACAGTCTGCTTGTCAGACCAAGGCTGCCTGTGATTTCAGCGAAGCGCTCCTCATCCGGCTTGCGGTTGTCCAGCAGCATAGGCAATACAATATTTTTGCGGACATCCAGGGTTGGGATCAGATTATAGAACTGATAGATTAATCCAACCTTGCGGCGGCGGAAAACAGCCAGCTGCTCTTCGTTCAGCCCGGCGATATCCGTATCCTCCACAAGGATCCGGCCGCTGCTGGGGCGGTCCACACCCCCCAGCAAATGCAGCAGCGTAGACTTTCCGGAGCCCGAAGCGCCGACAATAGCCACGAACTCCCCCTTTTGCACCGAAAGATCCACCCCGTCCAACGCTGTCACTTTGCCTGCGCCCGAGCCATAGGATTTGGTCACCTGCTCACATCTTAACAGTTCCATTACATCTCCATCCTTGTCAGGGAAACCGGGTGGCCCCTCCGTTTGACGGTGCCGTTACCGGTATCCGGAATCTCAACCAGCCTGCTTCATCAGGCTCCTCCAGAATAGCAGGGCCAAATGACATTCCGGTGACAGTAAAACTTCACAGCAAACCGCGCGCCGCCCGCCGGATGGTTTTCAGCCCGGATGGTGCCTCCCTGCTTTTCAATAATGGTTTTGGAGAGAGCAAGACCGATGCCCACATTATCCTTGCATGCCGTTTTTCCCTTGTAGAAGCGTTTAAACACATGAGGAAGCTCAGCTTCGTTAAAACCCCGGCCGCTGTCTTCTATACAAATTTCGGTATAAAGCGGATTATGCGAGCAGCTGATGGAAATCGTCCCATCCTCCGGGGTGTGCTGACAGCAGTTTTTCAGCAGATTCAAGAATGCCTCCGCTGTCCATTCCATATCCCCCATGAAGCAAAGCTCCGATTCGGCCGGGAATACAAGCCGCTGCCGGCTGCCCTTCAGCATCATCCCGATGGGCTCTGCGGCACGGGACAGCATGTCGTAAATATTGACAGGCTCACACTGGAACGCCAGCGCTCCCGCATCCAGCCTGGACAAGGTCAAGAGAGAGTCCAGCAGACTCTCCAGGCGGGCCAGCTGCCGGCGCAGCTTGTCCAGATATATAGCCTCCTCGCCGCGGCAGCTGTCCGTCAGAAGCTGTGCCATAAGGGACATGGAGGTAATGGGGGTTTTGAGCTGATGGGAGATGTCAGCCAGATTATCCGCTAGAGCCTGCCGTTCCAGTACGGCGTTCTCCCGGGACTGCCGCAGTTCGGTGACGGTCTTGTACAGCTCGTCCTCCAGCCTGGAGAACTCATCCTCACGGCGGGTCAGCAGGGGATACCGTCCCTGGTTGGCCTCCTCCAGAAAGCCGCTCAGTTCCCCGGTCCGCAGCTGCCGCTTCCGGGCGGAACGTACAGCCGGGACGGCGGCTGCAGTACCCAAAGCCAGAGCGGCAAGTATCCCCCAGCCGGCCATGGGAAGCAGGCTCCGGTCCCGGAAGGTATCCGGTTTATATTGGTAGGCGCGCAGCACCGCGTCACCGGAAGCAAAGTCAGCTGCTTCCGCTTCCTTCAGCGCCTGCATCAGGTCATCCTCTATAGCAGGCTGCAGGCGTCCGGTCGCTCCGATCAGGCGGGCGATATTCCGGTATTCCTCCCCGGCTGTAACCCGGGCGGCTCCCAAGCCGGCTGCGCATCCGATAAAGACGCAAATCACGGCGAGGAGGACAAGCTGTCTGGCCATACGGTTATTGCTCATGTTCTTCCTCCATCCGGTACCCGATGCCCCGTATGGTTTTAATGCAGTCGGGGTTGCCCAATTTCTCGCGCAGCCGCTTCATCGTAACCGTAAGGGTATTGTCATTGACAAAATTGCCGTTGGCATCCCATAGCTTATCCAGCAGCTGGGTGCGGGTCATGGTTAAATTTTTATGCTCCAAGAGAACGGTTAGCAGCCGGTATTCCCCGGCGCTTAGGGCCAGCTCCTGCCCGGAGCAGGATGCCAGTGTACGGGCCTTGTCCACCGTAATTCCGCCGCAGGCCAAAACCTGCTGGCCGTCCGGCCCTGTGCTTCTCCGCAGCACGGCACGGATGCGGGAGAGCAGCACCGCCAGCTGAAAGGGCTTGGTAATGTAATCATCGGCCCCCATGTCCAGCCCCTGGACAATATCACGCTCCCCGTCCCGGACGGTCAGGAAGATCACCGGCACATCCTGCCGGGATTTCACAAACCGGCAAAAATCAGCCCCTGTCCCATCCGGCAGATTCCAATCCAGCAGCACCAGCGAGACCAGGGGAGAGAACAGCTCCCTGCCTTCCTCTATAGAGGCTGCGCAGCATACCTCATAGCCGTTCTTCGTCAGCACGGACGTAAGTCCGAACGAAATGGTCTCATCATCCTCCACAACCAATATCCGTTTCATTCCTGGTATCCTCCACACTCAAGGTAATTTCCGGCATACGTCATGTAAGTTCCATCATACATCCTCAATATCAAGTATGCTATGTCTTCTAATCTTGGGGAGGGGGAACACTTTATACGGGGGTTCTATCAAAAAGAGCGGCCTCATAGGATAGAAAACAACCTATTTATCCTATTACTTGGAAGCTGCGAGGAAATGAGTCAATCCCATTTCACCGCAGTCTCCGTGGAACCAAAGGAGCCCGCTATGAATCTCACGAACCATATCCGGAAAAATGTCCCCCTCTGGATGTCCGCAAGTCTTGCAGGCGCCTTCGCGCTGACCCTAGCAATCCACGCGCTTTTGCCCGATTCTCCATCAGGAAGTGCGCCCGCGGCGGATGTCCGCCAGCCCGAAACCGCTGTGTTGGCCAATGCACAATCTATTGAAGCCTCCCTGCCTCTGGTGCCCGTGTACCTTTCCCGGGAAAAACGGATTGATCAGGTTCCCATCGAGTCGTATGTGCGGGGGGTGATCGCCGCGGAAATGCCGGTGGACTTTGAATTGGAGGCGCTGAAGGCCCAGGCGCTGGCTGCCCGGACCTATATTGTCCGCCGCCTTCAGGAGAACGATACCAGCCAGGTTCCGCTGGCGGGGGCGGTGGTGACGGATACGGTGGCCCATCAGGCCTATTTAACCCGGGAGCAGTTGAATAATAAGTGGAGCGGACCTGCGGCGGCTGCCAATTGGGAGAAGCTGAACCGGGCAGTGCTGGAGACGGAAGGCCGTATCATCCTTTATGACAGCAAGCCGATCAACGCGGTATTCTTCTCCACGAGCAATGGCTATACAGAAAATTCAGAGGACTATTGGGGGGAAAAGGTTCCCTATCTGCGGAGTGTGTCCTCCCCCTGGGATGCCAAGCTGTCCCCGCGTTATCAAGAAACAGTTAGCATCCCGTACAAGAACTTCTTGAAGCAGTTGGGCTTGAGCGGTACCGTGACGGCGTCGGCCACTCTCTCCGGCAGCAAGGTCATCACCACAACAGCGGGGCACCGTGTCGGCAAAATCAGCATTGGCGGCAAGTCCTTTACCGGGCGGGAGGTTCGGGAAAAGCTGGGCTTAAATTCCTCCCAATTCGAATGGAAGCTGTCTGGCGGGGAAGTGAAGATTACCACCTATGGCTACGGCCACGGCGTGGGCATGAGCCAATGGGGAGCCAACGGCATGGCCAAGGAGGGCAAAAGCGCGGAAGATATTATTCGCTATTACTATAAAGGTGTGAGCATCGGCAGTACAGGCTATCCCAAAAGCTACTAAAATCAAAAACAAAAAATCTATCATCTCGCGTATAAACCGATTCTATCTGGCAACACTGGTTGATGAGGTGATATAAACATGGATAATCAAAAGAAGAACGAGCAAGAAACCAAAGGAACCCGCGAATCCCAAGAGGCAGTTCCTGCGGAAGCAACCGCTTTTTCCTGGAGAAGACTGTTTAGCAAGAAGTGGGTATTTCCCGCGGTGTACATGGCAGCAGCCGCCCTTATTCTAACCTTGGTATGGGTCTATCAGGGCGGCGGCACGGTAGAGGATGCTGGAGGCAAGCAATCGGTTACGGAAACAGTTATGAACCCGGGCCAAGAGGCTGTTCCGGTAGCGGCTCCTGTGGAAACCATGCAATGGCCGGTGAAGGAACGCGGAGAAGTGGAGCAGATCATGTCCTTCTATGAGGACAAGGCTGCGGACA
Source organism: Paenibacillaceae bacterium (assembly GCA_029256065.1). Taxonomy (GTDB): domain Bacteria; phylum Bacillota; class Bacilli; order Paenibacillales; family NBRC-103111; genus Paenibacillus_AR. The sequence goes on along the minus strand of JAQSYT010000025.1, from coordinate 6,127 downwards.
ATATCAAGCAGGCTGCTCTTGTAGAATACGGCGACACCTTCACCCCGCATCTGGGTGTGGATCTGGCCCGTCAGGATGACAAGGAGTTTGACGTACTGGCCGCATTGAGCGGTAAGGTATCCCTGGTGGAGAAGAATCCGCTGGTGGGCTACCAGGTGGAAATTACCCACCCCAACGGCCTGGTTACCGTTTACCAAAGCCTGGGCGGTGTGAATGTGCAGAAGGGTGCAGACGTCAAGAAGGGCGATGTTATCGCCAAAGCAGGCCGCAATGAGCTGGAGAAGGATCATGGCACCCATCTTCACTTTGAGGTCCGCCAAGGGGCTAGCGGCGCCTCTGTCAATCCGGAGCAGTTCCTGAACCCTGCGGGCACAACAGCCAGCACAGGCACTACCAGTACTACAGGTACTACTGATACTACAGGTACTGCGGATGCTGCAGGCACAACCGGCACAACCGGAGCCGCTGCCCAAACCGGAGGCACTACCGGCCAGGCAACTGGAGCCAGCACCCAAACCTCCGGTACAGCCGCCAAAAAATAATGCAGACAGGCTAACCACATAAGCGAAAGGCAGGGGATTTCCCCTGCTTTTTCACATTCCCGCCTGCTTTTTGTGGGGTTTGGCTCAAGTTGCGCAGGAAACAACGCATATATGGACTCCCTCCTCATATAATGTACCAAACTATCTCGAGCACAGGAGGCGAGGGGCGTGCACGATTACATCAAGGAGAGGACCATCAAGATCGGCCGAAGTATTGTGGAATCCCGCAGTACCGTCCGCACCATAGCGAAGGAATTCGGTGTGTCCAAAAGTACGGTCCATAAGGATTTGACAGAGCGGCTTCCGGAAATTAATCCTGAGCTGGCCAATCAGGTGAAAACGATCCTGGACTACCACAAGTCCATCCGGCATCTGAGAGGCGGCGAAGCCACCAAGGTCAAATACAAGAAGACCCGGCATACCCGGACCCCGGAGCAGCTGGTATCGGCCAAGTCTTAAGGCTTTTTTTAGAAAGCCGGTATCGGAAGCATAAGCTAAGGGCTTTCTCCAGAAAGCCGGCATCGGAAGCATAAGCTATCCGCCCCTCCCCACCCGTGAAAACTTTTCCTGTGATGAAAAAGGATATTCCGCTTTGATGTCGAAATATATCCCTAGCCTGTTTACATTTGAAGCACCGGTCTTTTTTGTGGGGACGGACGGTTGGTTTAGGAGGATACGTGTAACATGTTCAGCAAGGATATTGGAATTGACCTTGGGACGGCGAATGTCCTGATTCATGTTAAGGGGCGCGGCGTGGTTCTCGACGAGCCTTCGGTAGTGGCCATTGAAAGTGATACAAAGAATGTTCTGGCCGTTGGCGAAGACGCGAGAAAGATGGTAGGCCGTACCCCCGGGAACATTGTGGCTATTCGCCCTCTCAAGGATGGCGTAATTGCGGACTTTGAAATTACCGAAAAGATGCTCAAGCACTTTATCGCGAGGATTGGCGGCAAGCAGTGGTACAGCCATCCCCGGATTTTGATTTGCGCCCCGACGAACATTACTTCCGTGGAACAGAAGGCCATCCGTGAGGCAGCAGAACGCAGCGGAGCCAGAGAAGTGTATATGGAAGAAGAACCGAAGGCTGCGGCGATTGGCGCCGGCATGGATATTTTCCAGCCTTACGGTAATATGGTTGTGGACATTGGCGGAGGAACTACGGATGTTGCCGTGCTTTCCATGGGCGATATCGTAACCTCCTCTTCTATTAAGATCGCGGGGGACAAGTTCGACAACGCGATTATGAAGTACATCAAGAATAAATATAAGCTGCTGATCGGCGAACGCACCTCGGAGGATATCAAGGTGCGCATTGCCACGGTTTTCGGCGATGACCGCTATGAAGAAATGGACATCCGCGGCCGGGACATGGTTACCGGGCTTCCGCTGACCATCACCATCAACTCCAATGAAATCCGCGAAGCCCTCTGGGAGCCGGTTTCCGCCATTGTGACCTCCGCCAAGTCGGTGCTGGAGCGGACCCCTCCGGAGCTTTCTGCGGATATTATCGACCGCGGTGTCATCCTTACCGGCGGTGGAGCGCTGCTTCACGGCTTGGACATGCTGCTGGCTGAGGAACTAAAGGTTCCTGTGCTGGTAGCCGAGGACCCGATGCATTGTGTGGTCAAGGGAACCGGCATTATGCTGGACAACCTGGATAAGGTTATTAAAAGAAAGTACTGATCTGCCGATATATGTCTTAATATGAACTATCGGAGAAGTCCCTTAATTTGACTGCGTCAAATTCGAGGCTCCATAAGAAGAGGAGGCGCCTTCCGTCATGTTAAGAGGCATGTATACGGCAGCGGCCGGGATGATAACCCAGCAGCGCAAGCATGATACGATTACCAACAATATCTCCAATATCAATACGCCCGGCTTCAAGCAGGGCAGCGCGGTATCCCGATCTTTCCCCGAGGTGATGATCTCGGCCATGGACCCCGGAACCAGCCAGCCTGTGAAGCGGCTGGGTCTGATCAATACCGGCGTGCTGGCGGAGGAGGATCTCTCCATCTATCTTCAGGGCGACCTGCAGGAGACGGGGAATTCCTTGGATGTGGCTCTGGTGTCCAATATCCTCCGGGATGTGAATGGCACGAATCTGCCGCCCTTCGATAAGTCGGGCAAGTATGTTTCTCCTGAAGGGGAGAAGACCTTCCAGCCCCAGGCTTTTCTGACGGTAGAAAATGAAGCCGGCGAGCGCCGTTATTCCCGCAACGGGAAGCTGACGGTGAATGAGAATGCGGAGCTGATTACGCCGGAGGGATACCGGGTGCTGGGTGTGGACGGCCAGCCGATCACACTTCAGGATGCCACCGGCCAGCCTATTGGCAATGTGAAGATTCTGGCCAACGGCCAGCTGTTGGATTCGGTCAACGGTCTGCCGCTGACTGACAATGCGGGAACTGCCAAGTCTCTGTTGATCTCCCGTGTGGAGAATCCCAACCGGATGGTCCGGGAGGGCAACGGTGTGTACCGGGTGAATGAGGAAGACCAGGATGGCGTGACCCAAGCGTTGATGGACGAGCAGGTGCAGCTCCATCAAGGTTATCTGGAACGCTCCAATGTGGATCCAACCCAAGCTGTCGTGGATATGATGGCTGCGGCACGTGCGTATGAAGCCAACCAAAAATTAGTGCAATTTTACGATAAAAGCCTGGAGAAGGCGGTAAATGATGTGGGCCGTGTCTGATAGGGCTGGAGGGGAGGACCGAACATGAATCACTCTATGATTAATGCTATGGTATCCATGAACGGGATGCAGCAGAAGCTGGATATTCTGGCCAATAATATGGCCAACCTGAATACGACAGGCTTTAAGCGCAAGGAAGGCACCTTTGAGGACATCCTGAACAATATCAAGGAGCAGCCCCAAAGCTTCCGCAAGGAAGGCCGTCTGACTCCCCTTGGCTTCAACCAGGGCTGGGGCGCCAAGCTGTCTCAGGTATCCACCAATTTTCAACAGGGCACCTTGAAGGATACGGGAATTTCCACAGATCTGGCTATTGAGGGCGATGGTCTGTTCAAGGTGCGGGTGCCTGACGGCGACCCGGCTCAGCCTGCCAATACGTTGTACACCCGGAACGGAGCGTTCCAGCTGACCAGGCTGGAGGATGACCAGGCGGCAGCTGCAGGAATGACGGACACTGAAAGTGTGTATCTGGCCAATCAAGAAGGCCAGCTTCTGCTGGATGAGAACGATAACCCCATTGCCATCCCAGCCGGGGATAAGCTTAGAGTGGATGCCGACGGAACCGTATGGTCCTACAGCGGCTCCTCACCGGAGGAAGGCGCAGTGGAGCGCGGCAAAATCGGCCTGGTGCGGATTCTCCGCCCGCAGTTCCTGCAGCAGGTAGGCGATAACCTGTTTACGGTGCCGGAAGGCACTGTTGCCAATGCCCAGGAGCTGGCCGCCATTGTCCGGCCCATTGCCCAGGATACGGCTCTGGATAAGCCGATCAGCGTAAAGCAGGGATTTCTTGAGCAGTCCAATGTGAATCTGGCTGATGAAATGACGGAGCTGATGATGGTGCAGCGCGCCTTTCAACTGAGCTCCCGTGCGTTGACATCGGCGGACACGATGATGGGGCTTGCCAATAATCTGCGTGGCTGATCCGGACATGCACGAACCGGCTTAATGCTAAGGTTACGACTGCAACAGCAGCTATGCGGATCGAAACAAACAGGAGGAAGTGGCGCTCCAATGGCAGTAGATAAGAAGGCATCTGTATCCAAGTCTAAGCCTGCCAGGAAGGGAAGCTCCTTCGGGCGGGGTTGGCGGCGGTACGGGTGGCCGGTTCTCCGGCATACTATTGTGCCGTTTGTGTGCGTGCTGGCTCTTTTTGCCGGTATGTCGGCCGGATATGTGGTACTGGGGGACAAGCCCTTTTCCGACGTTTTGGAATGGAATACGTGGAAGCATATGATTGATCTTATATTTGCAGATTCTTAGGGTCTGTCTTAAACCTCGCTTAAGGGCATCTTTTACCGCCTTTTCGCCCGCCCCGAGCTATCGTTACTTTCACTTGACGTACCCCTGGTACGCCCGCGCAAAAGTGCCTTGCCTGGAACGAAAATTCGGCAAAATCTGCTCCATTCGGAGTTATAAGACAGTCCCTGGCAATCTGGCATAAACTCCCTTACGGGAGTTTTATTTTTTCCGGCGGAACGGTATAATGTTAGGGATATGAACAAGTGGAGGAGCGGATGGAAATGAATCTTCCCAATGCGCTTTCGGTTCTCCGTCTGGCTATGATTCCGCTTTATGCTGTGGTTTTTTGGACAGGCCATGTGAAGCTGGCCTTCCTGATTCTGCTGGCAGCCGGGCTGACCGATGTGCTGGACGGCTATATTGCCAGATCCCGTGGATTGGTGACGGGATTGGGTACTGTATTGGACCCGCTGGCCGATAAACTGATGATGATTACGGTCATGCTATCTTTGGTGCTGTCCAGGATGATTCCTTGGGCGGCGGCTGTGGTGTTCTTTGTGCGGGATGTGGGGATGATTGTCGGAGGGATGTATTTTCATTTCACCGGGAAGAAGCCTGTCCCTGCCAATGGGCTGGGCAAGCTGACAACGGTGCTGTTGTATGCCGCCGTGCTGGCCATCATATTTGACTGGCCATATGCCGTGTGGTATTTATGGGGAGTCCTGCTATTTGCTTTTTTTACTACCATTATGTATGTCTATTCCATTCGCGGTTCAGGCCGTCTGCCTCAAGTGAAAGGGAAAAGAGCACATTTTTAGACCCATACCGAACAGGGCCTATAAATATGCTCTCTTATATGAACCCTCAGACCTGCAGAGAATGAAGGGACATTCCTAGTGTAAGTTGTTTGGATTGAATTTATGCACAAATTTGCAGATATCCGGGTAGCTGCTATCAGGAGGACCCTCAAATCGGCTTTGCCAATTTCGAGGCTTCCATAACAATATCCGGCCTGCGGCTTGGACCATGTTATTTCAGTTTAGGAGGGTTTCACTTATGCTGGATATTAAGGAAATACAACAGATTATTCCGCAACGCCATCCGTTTCTTCTAATCGACCGGATTCTGGAGGTGGAAGAGGGCAAAAGTGCTGTAGGGTTGAAAAATGTGTCCATGAACGAGCCTTATTTCGCCGGACATTTCCCCGAATTTCCGGTGATGCCGGGTGTTTTGATCGTGGAGGCGCTGGCTCAGGTGGGCGCTGTCGCCATTCTTAAGTGTCCTCAATATCAAGGAAAGCTGGCTATGTTCGCAGGTATTGACGAGTTCCGGTTCCGCGGACAGGTTTTCCCCGGAGATACTCTGCGCCTTGAGGTTCAAATTACCCGGATGAAGGGTATTGTAGGCAAAGGACATGCTGTTGCCAGTGTGGACGGCAAGGTTGTGGCCGAGGGCGGAATCATGTTTGCGTTAACCGAACCGGACAAAGCCGGCTGATACAGCATCGTCTTGTATCATACATAATATAAACATAGATTCGAGGAGGATGTGGACATGGCACTGGATTCAAAGGTAGAACAGCAGTATCGTGCTTGGCTGAATGACACAGGCATCGACAGCGCGACAAAAGCAGAGCTTCTTTCATTGGAAGGCA
>JAQSYT010000387.1 GCA_029256065.1 Paenibacillaceae bacterium | reverse complement strand
CGCCACCTTGCTCTCAATATGCTTGGTGGTCAGCCCGCACTTGGCCAGCGCCGCCCGAACCTCAAATTGGGAGTAGCCTGGGAACTCCTGCCACACCTCTTCAATACAGGTGTTGTAGTTGGCATCCTTCATCTCCTGCTCGAAGTAGCCGATCTCCAGCAGATCGCCCAACTGAACCGAACCGGAAATCGCCGGGATCTGGCCCAGAATGCTGCGCAGAAGGGTGGTTTTACCGATGCCGTTAGCGCCGTAGAGGGCGATTTTTTGGCCCCGCTCCATCCGGAGATTCAGCGGTCTCGACAGTGGGGAATCGTACCCGATAACCAGATCCTTCGCTTCAAACACCAGCTTGCCGGAGGTGCGGGCATCCTTGAAGTTGAACTGGGGCTTCGGCTTTTCCTTAGCCAACTCAATAACGTCCATCTTGTCCAGCTTCTTCTGCCGCGACATGGCCATATTCCGGGTAGCCACACTAGCCTTGTTCCGGGCCACAAAATCCTTTAGATCGGCAATTTCCTGCTGCTGGCGCTTATAGGCGGATTCCAGCTGCTGCTTTTTAGCCTCGTACACCTGCTGGAAGTAGTCGTAATCCCCGACATACCGGGTCAGCGCCTGATTTTCCATATGGTAGATCAAATTGATGACGCTGTTCAGGAACGGAATGTCATGGGAGATCAGAATGAAGGCATTCTCGTAGCTTTGCAAATACCGCTTCAGCCATTCGATATGCTGCTCGTCCAGGTAGTTGGTGGGCTCGTCCAGCATCAGGATGTCGGGTTTTTCCAGAAGCAGCTTGGTCAACAGCACCTTGGTCCGCTGGCCGCCGGAGAGGTCGTTAACGTCCTTGTCCAGGCCAATGTCGGTCAGTCCCAGACCGCGGGCGGTTTCATCGATTTTGGCATCGATCAGGTAGAAATCCTGGTTGGTCAAAATGTCCTGAATGGTGCCCACATCCTCCAGCAGCTGCTCCAGCTCCTCCGGGGACACCTCGCCCATACGGCCATACATATCGTTCATTTCCTGTTCCATATCGAATAAATATTGGAAAGCTCCGCGCAGTACATCCCGGATGCTCTGCCCCTTGGTCAGGACCGCATGCTGGTCCAGATAACCCACCCGCGTGCGCTTGGCCCATTCAATCTTGCCGTCGTCCGGCTGGAGCTTGCCTGTAACAATATTCATGAAGGTGGATTTTCCCTCACCGTTGGCGCCGATGAGACCGATATGCTCGCCCTTCAGCAGCCGGAATGAAACGTCATGGAAAATCGCGCGGTCTCCAAAGCCGTGGCTTAGGTTTTCAACATTTAATATACTCATGGGATGTAAACACCTTTTCCTTTATAAAATCTACTTGTCATATTATAAAGGGTTCTGCGCCACAACTCCACCCGAATTTTGAAAATGTGCAGAAAAACATGAAAAAAAGCAGCTCCGCATGAACGAAGCTGCCTTATCAAAACCAATTGGAAGCCAAAACCGGGGTGCGGGAGTCGGATGTGTTAATAGACGGAGCCCCAAGCCGGTCCACGGTTCCCCGCAAAGCCGGGCGGAGAAACTGGCCAAAACACTTTTGAAGGGTGCGGGATGATTCATTTTGTGGGTCCAGGGGCAGCAGACCTGATTACGGTGCGGGAAAAATGCTGCTGGAGCAGGCGGATGTGATTATTTATGCCGGGTCGCTGGTCAATCCGGCGTTATTGGATTATGCCAAGCCGGCAGCAATCACCGCTGCCGTATTTCCCTCCGCCGTCTGCAGGCTCATAACCTCCCGGACGGCACATCCGCTCTTAATGGAGGCCAGGTCCTGGCCAAGGACACTCCGCAGACCATCTTCAGTAATCGAGAGCTGCTGCGCCGGACAAACCTGGAACAACCCGCCGTGATGAAGCTGTTCCAGTCCCTGGTTGAAGCCGGGATGTTTGACCGGACAATGCCTATTCCCCGTTCTGTGGATGAGCTGGCTTCTAATATAGCTATTCATGCTGTGGTTCCTACCGCATGGACCAGTGTTATTTCAGGCTAGAGGTGTTAAAAACCACTCCATCGCATTGACAAATTCACCGGGAAGCTCCTGCACCTGCAAAAACTGTTTCATTCCTTCTGTGATGCCCTCCCGGTCCTTGCCGTGCTGATCCACCAGTCTTGCTAGCTCCGCATACCGCCCGATATCCAGGCGGAACTCTTCCTCACTGACTGGAACCGAATGGGATTCCACATAAATTTCCGCCCCATAACGGTATACCTCATCCATCAGGCGCAAAAAATGAGCGCTGGTATAAGTGCGGGGGCCGCCATAAACGGATGGTCCCAGTGCATCCCCTAAGAATAGCGCCTTATCCTCCCGTACATAAAGGATGCATGAATCCCCCGCATGATCCCCGCCTACATGATGAATGTCACAGACAACCCCGCCTAAGTCCAACTGCAGCTTTTGCTCGAATAAAATATCCGGTTCAACAATGTCAATATTCCTTTCAAGCCCGTATTCCAACCGGATGTGACTGGCACTGGTTTCATTAATGATCTGCTGTTGGGCAAGCTCATGCAATGCTTCATCCGACCAGTCCAGACCTTTCAGCAGCCGAAGCCGTTGGGCAGTTTCCGGAACAGCGATAGCTGGAATTTTCCACTCGGACAAGCCGAAGGTATGATCCCAATGCCAATGGGTCAGCACCACCAGCTCCGGCAGCCTCAATCCCTGTTCGGCCAGATGCGCCCGGAATTCTGCCGCATGTGCAGGCGAAGCTCCAGCATCCATCAACAGGGTTCTCTTCTCCCCTACCACAGCGGCAAGCAAGGGGCGGTCTATCTCATGCTCAGCATGCAAAATCCAAATATGATCACTCATTTGTTCAAATTGGCTCATGGATAAGCTCCTTATTTTCCCTTGATTTGGTACTCGAGCAACCCCCGTGTTATTCACCACTTCAACAGACACGACTATGAGGATTATACCATTTTATACATAAAAAGTTTCTTATAATGAGAGACTCTCCATAATCTTCTGGGCGGATGCCGCATATAGTGTACCATTCCAAGTGGGAAAGGAACATGTATATGCATGATCATCCTTATGTTTGGCCGGCTGAAAGCCGCGGCGCTTATCCGCCATATGCTTATGATCATTCTGGCCCAGTATTCAGCACGTTACCTGTACGATGGTGTAGCGTCCAATCTTATGAGCCGTTGACCTTCGTCCTGGTTCACGGCGCCTGGGCAGATGCCTCCTTCTGGAATGGCGTCGCCTTTGAACTGTGCAGAATGGGCCATCGGGTATATATTCCAGAATATCCTGGACACGGCTCCGATCTTAACAAGGATGTGACCCATGGCATGATCAGCCGCTCCGTGGCGGATTTCATTCTATGCCATAACCTCCAGAACATCATTCTGGTAGGGCATAGCTTCGGAGGGACCGTTATTCAGAAAGTAGCGGAGCTGGTGCCGGACCGGATCAAACGTCTGGTCTTTCAGAATGCCTTCGTGCTGAAGGATGGGGAAAGTGCTGCCGATGAATTTCCTCCAGCCACCAGGGAGGCATTCGAACAATTGCTGAACAGCTCCAAGGACCATACCATTATGCTCCCGTTCCCGGTGTTCCGTGACATGTTCGTGAACCTGGCTTGTCTGAGCCTGGCACAGCAGCTTTACAAAGGCATAATGCCGGAGCCCGGTAAGCCGCTGTTTGAGAAGCTGGACCTCAAAAAATTCTACAGTCTCACTATTCCCAAAAGCTATGTTTATCTCACTGAAGACAATGTCATGCCTCAATGCAACAGCAGCTACGGCTGGTTTCCCCACATGGCTGAACGGCTGGGCATGTTCCGGTTAATTAAGGGGCAAGGGGATCATATGACCAATGCTTATACGGAGCCGTGGATGCTGGCGCAAAAGATATATGAGGGTGGAAGGGATTAACAAGCAGGAAAAGCCTCCGGTGGTCGGCAATGTTATTAAGATAAGACATAGGTCCAAAATCAAGCCAAAGAGCAGGTTATCGGAAAAGATAACCCGCTCTTTTTTTGTACATAAAAATGAAAGTTGAACTTGACAAGCAGTTGGAAATGTGTGACGAACGAGGAGGTTGCGCCCATGAATGACTATGCGAATGTGCTAAAAGAAACGCTGACATCCCTCATCCGAGAAATGGCTGCGGCACCTTACGTCAAAAACCCGGAAACCAATTTTACCCGAAAGAAAAAGCTCCCCTTCGAAACTTGTCGTTACCCTCTGACGGAGAGTTTGATAGGGACATTCATCTGATCCTGACCAAAAAAACAAACCAATGAGGTCAAGTCTGTGGCTGATTTCCCGCCTGAGGAGCTGAAGTCCATATACACCTTGCGGTGGGGCATTGAAACCTCTTTCCGGGCCTTAAAATACACCGTCGGTCTAACGAATTTTCACGCAAAGAAGCAAGAGTCCATCATCCAGGAGATTTTTGCCAGAATGATCCTGTACAATTTCGTGGAAATGGTGACCTCGCACTTCGTCATTTCTCAATCGAATAGACAGTACCACTACCAAGTCAACTTCACGATTGCATTCACGTTTGTCGACAGTTTCTGCGCTCCCGAGGCGATGAACCCCCGCTCGATGTTGAAGCACTGATTCGCAAAAACATTTTGCCGATTCGACCCATTCGACCCGGGCAGCAGAATCCACGTAAAGTTCGCTCGAAGTCAGTCGTTAGCTTCGTCTACAGAGTAGCATAATTCGTCTCGGGTAGACAGTTTTTTTAGGGAATGTTCCATTCGCTTT
>JAQSYT010000386.1 GCA_029256065.1 Paenibacillaceae bacterium | reverse complement strand
TCAAGGAATGGAAGCCCAACTGCACCTCCGTAAGATGGTGGCCGCTTAACCGGCCCGCCTCCGTGCCGCAGTGGGGGCACACATACCGAACATCCATAATATACCAGCCTCTCCCTTCCAGCTGCCAAAACAGCGCGATAGGTTCCAGTATGCCCGGAACGGGCCGGTTTTATGAGGGGTGTGCCAGCTATAACAGCTTAATCTCAGCCATTGAACTTAGCCATGGTCTGCTCGAAGGTGGCGGTAAAGGTATGGGTCATGGCTTGCCCGACCCGCTCCAGAACCACTGGAATTTCCTTCACTTCCTCCTTACGGAACCCGGCCAGCACATACTGGACGATGTCGTAGCCTGCCGGCGGCCGGGAAATACCGATGCGGATGCGGTTAAAGGATTGCGTGCCGGTATGGGCGATGATGGACTTAATTCCGTTATGGCCTCCAGCGCTCCCCTGATACCGCAGCCGGATTTGTCCGAAGGGTGTATCCATATCGTCATAGAGCAGAACCATATCCGCCAAATTTGCTTTATAAAAATCCATAAATCCGCGGACCGATTCCCCGGACAGATTCATATAGGTTTGCGGCTTGAGCAGTGCCACCTTTTCTCCCTGCACCAAACCTTCCGCCACCAGGCCCTTGCACTTGGAGACGGATTTCCATGAGAAGCCCCACTCCGCCGCCATATGGTCTACAGCCATGAAGCCGATATTGTGCCGGGTTGTCTCATACTCTCTGCCCGGATTTCCCAGACCCACAAACCATTTCATTGGTACTCGCTCCTCTCGTACATCCTTTCGATTATAACAAATCTGCGCTCAAAAAATAATTTTTATTTGCCCCCAACTAACTTCCCTTTGGGTTTGTCTATGCTGTGGAGCCCTTATCCTCATCCAACTCCTCCAAAGGAGCATCTGCCCATGTATCTCTTCGGCCAGGTCCTGAACCAGGATATTCACTTTCTCCACCACATGGAGCATCACATTCCCGTACAAGTTTATCTGGGTGCTAATCATGCAGACATCGGCTATGTCTGCGGCATTTCCCGGCACTTTATCCAGGTCGGTGCGGTGTATTACAGCAGGGGCATCTACCGTTTCATCTCCAGACCGGGGTACTAGCTTGCATCAGCACAAAGAAGCGGACGCCTGTTGCGCCCGCTTCATCTGTTTATTTATGGGAATACCAGCTTTGCCGTATCCGTTATCAAGTAACCGGCTCTGCACTTTTGGCTGCTTTGGCAGGCGCCGTATCCTTGACAGCAGGCTCCGCTGGAGCCTCCTCCACTTCCTTCTGCGGCGCAAGAATTGTGACGACGACTTCGTCCTTGTGGGTTTTGAGCTCCACACCGGCTGGCATCTGCAATTCTCCCGCGGTAATGGTGTCGCCCATTTCCAGACGGGTAACATCCACCGTTATGGAGCCGGGAATCATGGCAGGCAAACAGCGGATTTCCACCTGATGAAGCTGGATCTGCAGCATGCCGCCTTCTTCCTCACCCTTGGATTCGCCGGTGAAGTCCAGCGCAACCTCGGTGCGGACCGGTTCATTCATATTAATTTGGTGGAAATCGATATGCAGCAGATTGCTGTTCAGCGGGTCACGCTGCACATCCTGGATCATCACCGTCTGTTTGCCTGCGGCGCCCAGCTCCAGCTCGACGATCCCGCGGGAATGGGATTTCAGGAGCGCTGTGAGCTCCCGGTTATCCACCTGAACCAGCGTAGTGGCGGTGCTTTTGCCGTATACCACACCCGGCACACTGCCGGAGGAACGGAGCTTCTTTACCCCGGATTTGGTCAAATTCCCCCGGGCTTGGGCCTGCAACGATACAGCCATAATTGGTGGAGCCTCCTTTAACGGATTCAGATGATAAGCCGCTTTTCATTAGGAGCTTCCCCTTTTGGGGGATCATTTCCATAGCGTCTTTCACTAGATTGCCCGTTTTGGAAGGATTCCAACCCTTTGGCCGAACCAACCAATCAAAAATTTATTCTTCAAACAGCTTGCTGATGGGCAGCTGCTCATGTATCCGGATAATCGCTTCGCCGATGGTCGGCGCTACGGACAACACCCGGATCTTGTCCGATGGATTGGCATGGTGAAGGGGAATCGTGTTGGTAACCACCAATTCCTTCAGCGGAGAATTGGCGATACGGTCCATAGCAGGGCCGGACAATACCGGATGGGTGGAGCAGGCATACACTTCCTCTGCGCCATATTCCACCAGCGCATTAGCAGCCAGCACCATGGTTCCGGCGGTGTCGATGATATCGTCCACCAGAATGGCGGTACGTCCCTTGATGTCACCAATGATATTCATAACCTCGGAGACATTGGGCTCCGGACGGCGCTTGTCGATAATCGCCAAAGGCGCGGACAGATAATCCGCCAGCCGGCGTGCACGGACTACGCCCCCATGGTCAGGGGAAACTACAGTCACATTAGGAAGCGCCTTGTTGCGGAAATATTTGCCGAGAATCGGGTTGCCCAACAGATGGTCAACCGGAATATCGAAGAAACCCTGAATTTGTGTCGCATGCAGATCCATGCTGATTACCCGGTCCGCACCGGCGGTTTCGATCATCTTCGCCACCAGCTTGGCTGTGATCGGATCGCGGGAACGGGCTTTCCGGTCCTGCCGCGCATAGCCGTAGTAAGGAATTACCACGTTGATGCTGTTGGCGGAGGCGCGGCGCAAGGCGTCGACCATCACCAGCAGCTCCATCAGGTTATCATTGACGGGCAGACAGGTGGACTGGATGACAAATACATCACAGCCCCGCACACTTTCATTCAGCTTGATGCGCACTTCACCATCAGCGAATTGCAGTGCTTCGGAATCCCCCAAGGATACGCCGATGTAGGAGGCAATTTCCTCCGCCAGCTTGGGATTGGAGTTACAGGTAAAAATCTTCAACTTCGGATCTAAGTATGACACAAACAGTTCCTCCTAGGAGTTTTTGCGTGAGCAAAAACTGGCATCGTAAGCGTTAGCTGGGCTTCCTTTGGGAAGCGCATAATCTTGAGTTTTTGCGTGAGCAAAAACTGGCATCGTAAGCGTTAGCTGGGCTTCCTTTGGGAAGCCGGCTTCGTAAGCATAATGTTGAAACTCTGGTCAAACCCCATGTTCCCAAAAGAACGAACTGCAAAAGTGCAGTTATTTTATGCAGATCAACTAACGGGGGAAAGCCAAACTGCAAAAGTGCAGTTATTGCTCCCGATATTTGCCTTTTCGAGGGAATCCAGCCCTAAATAACTGCATTTTTGCAGTTACAGCCATAAATTAAGGCCGTTTGGGACAAATTAACTGCATATTTGCATTATAGCCTCTTTTTTTCCGACACTACCACAGGATAATATTGCTACCACTCGATTATAGTGGAAATATTGTGTCCATTTAGCAAGGCCCCGCTTAAGCGCAAATACCTACTTCTTTTCTTTCTTCGCCTTAAATTTGTTGCGCAGCTTCTCGGCATAGCCTTCCTTGTTTACCTGGCGCGCCCTGCCGATAGCCAGATCATTGTCCGGCACCTCATGGGTAATAGTGGAGCCGGCCACCACAAACGCTCCGTCACCTATCCTTACTGGCGCAATCAGATTCACATTGCTGCCAATAAAGGCATTGCTGCCGATTTCCGTGCGGGATTTATTGAAGCCGTCGTAGTTGGCCGTAATCACGCCGCATCCAATATTGGTGTGGCTGCCTACGGTCGCGTCTCCCACGTAGCTCAAGTGAGGCACCTTGCTGCCTTCCCCGATTACAGCGTTCTTAATTTCCACAAAGTCTCCGACCTTTACGCCATCTGCCAGATCCGCACCCGGACGCAGGTAAGCGAAGGGACCGATGTTCACGTCATTGCCGGTTTTCGCCTCCAGCAATACAGATTGCTTAATGTGGACACCATTCCCTACTATGGAGTCGGTCATTTCCACATTTGGACCGATCACGCAGTCTTCGCCGACCGTTGTTTTGCCCTTCAGCACGCAGCCGGGAAGCAGCAACGTATCCGCACCGATAACTACGCCCTTTTCCACATACGTATGGTCCGGATCAATCACCGTCACGCCATCCAGCATCAGCTTGCGGATAATCCGCCGGCGCATCAGCCCTTCCGCTTCGGACAACGCAACCCGGTCATTCACTCCGATGGCCTCAGACGGGTCCGTCGTCTGCCAGGCAGCTACCCCGTGTCCGTCCTCCTGCAGAATCCGGATCACATCCGTCAGATAATACTCGTTTTGCGCATTGTGGTTCGTGACTCTGCCCAAGGCCGCAAACAGCTTCTGATTGTCGAAGCAGTAGGTGCCTGTGTTGATTTCCTTCACAAGCGCCTGCTCCGGTGTACAATCCTTCTGCTCCACAATGCCTTTGACCTGTCCGTCTCCGCCACGGATCACCCGGCCATACCCGGTTGGCTCTTCCAGCTCCGCTGTCAGCACCGTTGCCGCTGCCCCTGACTCCCCGTGCACCTCAATCATCCGGCGCAGCGTCTCCTCCATTACCAGCGGAGTATCCCCGCAGACTACAACGGTTACACCTTCCTCCTGTGCCAGGAGAGGCGCAGCCTGGAGCACGGCATGCCCGGTACCCAACTGCTCGGCCTGCATCACAAACTCCGCACGGCTGCCCAAATACGACTTCACTGCTTCACTGCCGTGACCGACTACCACCACATTGCGGGCGGCGCCCAGTCCCTCAACGGCATCCAGAACATGGCCGACCATTGGTTGGCCGCAAACGGGGTGAAGCACCTTGTACAGCTTCGATTT
>JAQSYT010000385.1 GCA_029256065.1 Paenibacillaceae bacterium | reverse complement strand
GTTGATGCCGCCGCGGTAGCCGGTTAAGGCTCCTTGTTTGCCAACGACACGGTGGCAGGGGACGGTAATGAGAACCGGATTCGCTCCGATAGCGGTTCCTACCGCACGTGACGCACTGGGTTTGTTCAGCCGGCTGGCAATGTCCGAATAGGAGACGGTCTGCCCGTAAGGTATGCGGTTCAGCATATCCCACACCGCCAGCTGGAAGGGAGTGCCGTAGAGAGCCAAGGGAACGGTGAAGCTTTGCCGTTCACCCTGCAGATAGCCGGCAAGCTGCTCCGTGTATGGCGCCAGCCTGACGGAATCCTCAACCAGCCGGCATCCCGGCAGACGTTTGTTGGCCCAGCTCTCCAGCTCCTCATAAGGCTGGTCCGGCGAGCCTACGAAGCATATCCCATGATCTGTTGCCGCCACATAAAGCTTCCATGGTCCATGGACAAGCCTCGTCCAAAATACGGTTATATCCTCAAATTGTCCCCTCATGGGAAACCTCCTTATTTTGCAGTGCAGGTTTCTGCTTGCGGTGTTGGGCCGGTGTGTGTCCAGTCAGTTTTTTGAACAGGGTAATAAAATAAGCGGCATTGGCTAAACCCACATCAGCTCCAATAGCGGAAACCGCTTTATCTGTTGTGAGCAGCGCTGCTGCGGCTTTTTCCACCCGTATCTGTTGGATAAGGGCAACCGGTGTTTGTCCGGTAACACGCTTGAAGGTCCGGTGCAGATGATACGAGCTGCTGTGGGAGATATCTGCCAAGGTCTGCAAATTAAGTGGCTCGGCATAATGCTGCTGAATGTATCCGGTCACCGCAGTAATCCACTCCTCATCCGGCACCCGCTGTCCGGTAGGTTTGCAGCGTTTGCAGGGCCGGAACCGGGCAACCAGCGCATCTGCAGGAGCAGCGAAAACCAAGGTATTCTCTTTTTTGGGTGCACGGGATTTGCAGGAGGGTCTGCAAAAGATGCCGGTCGAGCTTACCGCATAAACGAACTTATCGTCATAAACGGCGTTGTTGTCCAGAATAGCCTGCCATTTTTCCTCCGTCAATACCTCACCAACGGGCGGGTGCGCAACAAAATCCCCCAAGCCTGATCACCTCCACATCCAGTATAACCCGGAATAGGGAAGTAAGGTGGACTTGGGGGCTGTAACAGCAAGATAGTGAAATTTTTGGGGTAGCGGGGTGGACCACAAAACGCTCCTATTGCGCAAAAAGAGCCAGCTTCGCGTAGAAATCCTCCAGAATGAACCGTACATCCACACTTCGGTAAACCCGGATTTTGCGGCTGCCCGGCTGTGGTCTGTAAGCCATGTCCGGAGTGATGGAAGGAGCCTCTACCAGATCGTAGTCAAAAGCCTGGTCATCCAGCAGAAGCGACACAGCAGGGGAATCACCTAGTATCCATACCTCACCCTTTGGCCACTCCGGCCGGTCGGCATATCTTACATTGAACGATATAACCGACTCGTACAGGTACCGGCCGATTCCGCCGTATGGCCTTACTTTGACAGCCAATTCCGCCAAGCTTACGCGGACACTGTCATATACATTCTTCGGTATCTGCCAAAGGTGAATGGGGGATTGGAAGACCACCTGTGCTGCGTCAATATCGTTGGACAGGTTGAATTCCGGGGTGCCGCCGGGATAAGGTCCGCCGCCGATCCACACGGCTGTCAGACGGTCCGCAATCTGCGGCTCCTGCAAATAAGCCGAGGCCAGATCGGTTAAGGGCCCTTGGAAGATAACAAACAAAGGCAGCGGGTCATCCTTTAGCGCTTCCTCAATAATGAGCCGGGAACCGTCAGAGGGCGAAGGGGTTAGTGCATGAGGAAGCTTATGATTGGATCCTTGAACAACCCGGTATCCGCCGCCCATCCCCATAAGCTCCAGCACCTGCCGGATTTCACGGCAGGATTCCTCTGCACCAGTTGCGCTCCGCAAGCCAAAATGCGCTCCAATCAAACCTTTGATTTGCAGCCGCGGGGACAGCAGGGCGTGAACAATGGCATATTGGTCGTCCGCTTCGCAGCCGGCGTCGGCGTTGATGATGACCCGGATTTGCTTCTTCTCCGGCACCTCAAACGGCATTATCTTCATATGCGTTCACTCCGTTCTACTCCATTTCCGTAATATCCTCTTTTATCATGCTGCAGCCCTCAATAATTACGGAATCCCGCGTATCCGGTCTTAACGATCGGAACCGTAAGCCATCCAGAGTTAAGCCCTGCACATGACGCACATCCAGGTACGTAGCCCGGCTCCAGGTGGGGTAATAGTTCTCAGACACTTCTTCGGGATGCACAAACCGCATGTCCCAGACCTTCGGGTAAGCCAAAGGAAGCTCTTCCTTCTTCACCCCCCCGGCACAGGTATAGCTGATGCCGCGCAGGGTCAGGTCGCGGATGGGGTAGCCTTCGCAGGCATCCACCCGGATTCCGTTAAAGGAGGGACAGCCCATTACATCGTCGGTGAAGCGGTAATGGGTGTTGTGCATTTCCTCATCATCGGTGGCAATCAGGTCAGCCAGCATGATCCGTTCCATTGTGCCGATCTCCGGCATGGAGTCCAGGCCGATGGAGGAGCCGATGTTGTCCAGGCGGTTGTTCAGGATCATGAAAATCGGCCGCGTCACGTTGCGCATCACCAGACCCTGGGCAACAATATCCGTGATGCTGCCGCCTTCGGTGCATTCAATCTTAATGCCTTCCCGCCATACATTCTCGAAGGTGCAATTATGGATGGCTATATTGGAGATGTGGCCCACCGATTTCAGCCCAATTCGGATGCCGGCACAGATGGAGGTGAAATGGCAGTTGGAGATATGCACATTCTTCATGGGATAGTCCTTGCTGCTGGCCTGGAGACAGAGGTTATCGTCGGTGCCCAGGATGCTGCAGTTGGAGACAAACACATTCCGGCAGCCGTCATAATCCAGGCCGTCCCCGTTGTACCGACGGTCATTGCGGATATCCAGCTCCCGGCACCAAATATATTCGCTGTCCAGAAACGCAGTGGTCCACGCGGCGGAATTATGAAGACGCAAGCCCTCCACACGGATATGGGAGCAGCGCAAAAACCGCATCATCATTGGACGGTATATGCTGCCGGGATTGGGGAAACACTCTGCATTGCCGTTGATGCCGCCTTGGCCGATAATGCCGATATTCACGGCATCTTCCGCGTAAATCAGACATTTGTCCATATCCTTCTCGTTCACATACCGGTTGTAATGGGTTCCGTCCGGGTAATCGCTAATATCGGGATTGGCCAGAAGGGTGGCTGAAGCGTTAATTTGCAGATACACATTGGATTTCAGAAACAGGGTTCCCGTCACGAATGTGCCCCCCGCCAATACCACATAACCGCCGCCTTGGTTATAGCAGTGGTCAATAGCCTGCTGGATCGCCTTGGTATCTGCTGTAATCCCGTCCCCGGCGGCTCCGAAGGCTGTAACATCGAATACATCACGCATCATTCCGGCTCCTTTAGAGAAGATTCTTGGATATGCTGCTCACCACAGGTACAAATCATTGCCCTTGAGCTTGAGCAGGGCCTCCAGGAAATAATAATCGCCATAGATAATCGGATGGTGATGCCGGTTCCGGAAATACGCCTCCGAGCCGCGCAGCATGATGCTGTCATTTTCCTCCGTCCAGTCGCACCGGGGCTCCAGCGCGTAGAGGAGCTTCATCGCGGCGTTCAGATACATAGCCTGCTCCGCTTCAGGCACAGCCTTGGCAATCTCGATGAGTCCGCAGGCCGCAATGGCCGCCGCTGTATCGTCCTCCAGCACCGGCTCCGCAGGCTGCCGGAAGTCCACCGGAATGACCCCTTTTTCCGGGATATTGGCCATGAAGTAATGGGCCACCCGTTTGGCGGTTTGCAGATATTCGTCCTTCCCCGTGTGCTTGTAGCTCATCATGAAGCCATACAGCGCCCAGGTTTGCCCCCTGGTCCAGGAGGAGCCCTCCCCATAGCCTTGACCGCCATGGGTCCGGACCACGCCTCCGTTAAACGGATCAAATTCCACAATATGATTCACAGACCCGTCAGGCCGAATGAATGCGGTCATTGCCGTATCCGCATGGGCCATGGCAATCTGCTTGTAGCGGGGGTCGCCGGTTTCCTCCGTAGCCCAATAGAGCAGAGGAATGTTGAACATACAATCGATGATGGCCCAGCCCCGGCTATCTCCTTCGTCCAGGTCATTCCAGGCGCGGATGAACCGGCCGGCCAGATTGAAGCGTCCAGCCAGCAGGTTAGCGGCGTGCAGGGCTCTTTTGCGGGACTCGGGATTCCCCGTTACCCGGTAATTGGCTACGCTGGTGGGCAACCACATAAAGCCCACATCATGATGCAGCCCGTAGAATTCCTGGAAGCCCCGGTCCAAATACGCCTCAGAGATATTGGCGATCTCCGCATATTTCCCGTTGCCGGTTTCATGGTGCAAGAGCCACATCAAGCCGCCCCAAAATCCGTTGGTCCACCAGCAGATACCGTCCGCATCCGCCCCGCTGGGATTTTGCGAGTTCCGGTCATCGTGGGTTCCGTTTATGGACATATAGGGGATTTTATATTTGGACTTTTCACTGACCCGGTCCATTTTGAATGTGAATTTCTGAATGACGCTTTCCACCCATTGACGGTCCTGTTGCTGCAGCATGGTATTCTTCCCTTCTTTTTCGTGGTTTGTCCTCATTCTAGTTCACAGTCCTGTACCTTGGAATGAAGTTTTTTCAGAGATCATAGCTCTTTTTTAAGATAGCGGACATGGACG
>JAQSYT010000384.1 GCA_029256065.1 Paenibacillaceae bacterium | reverse complement strand
GCCAGTGTTGTCACCCGGGCCGAAGTATCCGCTATCCTGGCGCGTTTTGCAGCTTGGAGCATGAATTAAGGGGTTGAACGGATAAAAAATAAAAACCAAGGAGCGGGATGTTTCCGCTAAGCTCCTTGGTTTTTTTGTCCGCCATTATTGGGCTGTTAAAACCAGCGGTCCGTCCGCTGTGATTGCAATCGTATGCTCATACTGCGCCGATAGCCTGCCGTCGGCCGTTCTTGCCGTCCAATGATCATCATCGATGGTGATGCGGAATGTGCCTTCGTTGATCATCGGTTCAATCGTAAACACCATACCCTCCTTCAAGCGGGTGCCCTTGCCGGCTGCACCGATATGCGCGTAGCTCGGCTCCTCGTGCAGGCTCCGTCCGATCCCGTGGGCCAGCAGATCGCGCACCACCGAAAAACCGTTGGCTTCCGCATGCTGTTGAATCGCTGATGTGATATCCCCGAGCCGGCTTCCGGGCAGTGCCCGGGCGATCCCCAGATCCAGGCATTCCTTTGTCACCTGCATTAACCTTTGTGCCTCCGGGCTAATCGTGCCCACCGGATAACACCAGCATGAATCGCCGAACCACCCGCCGAATTCCACAACAATATCGAGCTTCAGCAGGTCCCCGTCCTGAAGGGGCCGGTTCGAAGGAATGCCGTGGGCCACCACATCATTGACCGAGGTGCAGGTTTCGGCAGGGAAACCATTGTACCCCTTCGTAAACTGCTTGCCGCCCAGCTTGGTGATGTGTCTGGCAACAAAATCATTGATTTCCAGGGTGGTGATCCCAGGTTCGATCAGTTTGGCCACCTCGCGGTAGCAGTCTGCAACCATTTGGCCGGCCTGCTTCATTTCTTCTATTTCTCTGGATGATTTTAGAATGATCATCTTTTGTTTATCCGCTCCTTATCCATTCTATAATTTTAAGAATCCGACGATATTCCTGGCGTCCCCGTGGAGCGTTCCGCGGCGAAGCGAAAGCGAGGCGCAGCCGGTCAAGGCAGCCATCAGCATTTCCGCCGGCTGCAGCCCATCCGGCGGCTCCGGTGCGCTCCCGTTGGAGGTCCCATCTGACGTATGCGCGATTTCCAGCAGCGAGGCCAGAGGCGCCAGCACCTCCCGGTGAAAGGCGGCCGAGAGCGGAGCCGAACGCGCTTCAGGCAATGAGGCAAAACCTTCACCCGCCAGCTTATGAAGCAGGTACAGGGCAGGGTCCTCCGCCCACAGCTGGAGCAGTCGGACACCTGCGGCGGCGACGGGGCCAAGCTCTGCGGCAGCGGCATTTTCGCGGCTCCCGCTGCGGGAATCCGCGGCAACCAACCATTCACTGGCCCGCTCCAACGCATCCCACAGCAGATCGTAGAGCAAGTCGTTCTTA
Organism: Paenibacillaceae bacterium; assembly: GCA_029256065.1. GTDB lineage: Bacteria > Bacillota > Bacilli > Paenibacillales > NBRC-103111 > Paenibacillus_AR. The sequence goes on along the minus strand of JAQSYT010000384.1, from coordinate 3,401 downwards.
TTGCTGTAATAATGGTATACCGTACCATAACCGAGTCCCGCCTGTGTGGCCACATCGCGGATTTCCAATAAAGGACCTTTATCCAAAAAAACAACGGCAGCGGCTTTCCGGATTTGCGCCAGACGTTTCAGCCGAATCTCTTCGTTTTGTTCCTTCGTACGTGGAGTCATTCCGTCCGTTCACCTCATTTATTTTTGACCTGCTATTATGTCAATATAAAACATTGGCTTGCGAATAACAAGAGACATCTGGTGTATTTCCGGCTCAGCCTGGAAACCTTTTGCGTCCGGCAGCCTGAACAAGCATCTGGACGACAAGCTTCTATATTCATATAGTTGTATTTTCATTTAATAAATTTTCATGGATAGAAGGAAAATCAGCGTTTATAATAATCATATCGTTATATCCTAAATTCAAGGGGCGATATTGATGATCCAGGTAAACCGCTATTGGGAAAATCTTGAGGTGCTGCAGGAGAACCGCGAGGCTCCCCGTGCCTATTACATTCCGTACCGGGACGAGGCATCCGCCAAGAGTGCTAAACGAGGAGCTTCCCCTTATTATCAGACGCTGAACGGAGGCTGGAAATTCCGGTATTACCCCAGTGTGAAGGAGGTTCCCGGGGACTTTTACCGTGTGGACACGGATGCATCCGGCTGGGATGATCTTCTGGTGCCCTCCTGCTGGCAGACCAACGGCTACGACCAATTGCACTACACCAATGTCAACTATCCCATTCCCTCCGACCCGCCGTTTGTACCTGATGCCAATCCAGCCGGACTGTACGTCAGAGAATTCCGTCTGAAGGATACCTGGAACAGCAAGGAGCAGTATCTGGTGTTCGAGGGTGTTAACTCCTGCTTCTACCTGTGGGTGAACGGAGAGTACGCCGGATACAGCCAAGGCAGCCGGATTCCCGCCGAATTCAATGTGACGGATAAGCTGCATCCCGGCGTCAACCGGATTGCTGTAATGGTGCTGAAGTGGTGCGACGGCACCTATCTGGAGGACCAGGACTTGTGGAGATTCTCGGGTATTTACCGGGATGTTTATCTCCTCGCCCGGGAACAAAACCATATCCGCGATGTATTCAACCGCCAGGAGCTGTCCACTGATTTTACCCGTGCTGCTCTCCAATGTGAAATAGAAACGGCAGGTGCTGTACAGGTTACCGCAATATTGAAGAATGCGGCCGGAGCTGCTGTCACCACCGTAAGCGCTGACATTAACGGCCATGGAAAGCTCAGACTGGATGTGGATAACCCCATCCTCTGGAATGCGGAAGCTCCCTATCTTTACAGCCTGTACCTGTCGGCGGGCGGAGAGGTGCTGCATTTTCAGACCGGCTTCAAGGAAGTGAAGGTTCAAGACGGGGTCTTCACCGTTAACGGCAAAGCCATCAAGCTGAAGGGTGTGAACCGCCATGATTCTCATCCGCAGCTTGGCCAGACCATCCCCCTGAACCACATGATCCAGGACCTGAATGTGATGAAAGCGCATAATGTCAATACCATTCGCACCTCCCACTATCCCAATGATCCAAGGTTTCTCGACCTGTGCGACCAATACGGCTTCTACGTGGTGGACGAGGCGGATCTGGAATGCCATGGTGTGGTGAATGCCGGATCCTGGGAGGCGGGCAGCTTCCATACCCTGACCAGCCATCCTGACTGGAAGGAGGCCTTTGTGGACCGGGCAATCCGGATGGTGGAGCGGGACAAAAACCATGCGTGCATTGTCATGTGGTCCATGGGCAATGAATCCGGCTACGGGCCTAACCACATCGCCATGGCGGACTGGACCCGCAGGCGGGATCCCTCCCGGCCGGTCCATTACGAAGGAGCGGCAGCCAAATACAAGGGCGATCCCAACATTGAGTCCCTGGATGTGCAAAGCCGCATGTACGCCTCCATCCCGGAGATGATCGAGTTCGCCGAGAATCCGGACAACACCAAACCCTTGTTCCAATGCGAATACAGCCACGCCATGGGCAACGGTCCCGGCGACCTGAAGGATTATTGGGATGTGATCTACCGCTACCCCAAGCTGATGGGGGGCTGTGTCTGGGAATGGTGCGACCACGGCATTCTCACCCAAACAGCCGACGGGGTACCGTATTATGCATACGGCGGGGATTTCGGCGATAAGCCCAATGACGGCAACTTCTGTATAGACGGGCTGGTTACGCCCGACCGGAAGCCGCATAAAGGCTTGCTGGAGCTGAAGCAGGTGATTGCCCCGGTGCGTATTGAGGAGAAGGACTTGTCCGGCGGGCAGCTGACGGTTACCAATCTGTATGATTTTGTTGATTTGTCCGCGCTGTCCTTCCTGTGGAAAGTGGAAAAGGACGGGGAGCTGACTGCCCAAGGGGAGCTATCCGGGGTAAATGCGGAGCCCGGCCGAAGCAGCACGCTGCAGGTGCCCTTCCGTCTTCCGGCAGAAGCGTCCGGCAGCTATTATCTGACGGTAAGCGTCCGCACCCGTCAGGACCATCCCTGGGCGGAGGCTGGCTACGAGGTGATGTTCGCCCAGTTCAGACTGCCTGCGGCTGCCATTGACCATGCAGTACCCGCTGCTGCACTGGAGCACCTGCTGCCGGTTGAAACAGTGGAGGAGGAACATCGTCTGACTCTCACAGGCTTTGAGTTCCGCCATGAATTCGACCTGTACGACGGTGTTTTTGCCGGCATTTCCTACAATGGAGTGCCCATGCTGTCCGCTCCGGCCTCCTTCAACATCTGGCGCGCCCCTACGGACAATGACCGCAATATCCGCCACAAGTGGCAGTTTGAGGGTTTTGACCGCGCGGGTATGAAGGTGTACAACACCTCTTGGTCCAAAACGAATGAGGGCGGAGTGGAGATTGTCGTTGAATTTTCCCTGGGCGGTTATATCCGCAAGCCTATCCTTCACGGCAAAGCCGTATGGCGGGTGGACCAAACAGGTGAGATCACACTGAACACCCGTGTGCAGGTGCGGGAGGATGTGCCGTTCCTTCCCCGCTTCGGCTTGCAGCTAACCATGCCGGCAGGTAATGAAGAGGTGGAATATTTCGGCTACGGGCCCCATGAAAGCTACATGGACAAACGCCACAGCGTCAAGAAGGGCAAGTACCTGTACAACGTGGACGAAATGTTCGAAAACTATGTGATGCCCCAGGAGAACGGCTCCCGCTACGGCGCCGATTGGGTCATTGTCTCCAATCTGCTGGGAATGGGCCTGAGGTTTGTCTCCGCTGCGGAGCATTTTTCCTTCAATGCTTCCCGCTATACACCTGCGGATCTGGACAAGGCGAAGCATACCTATGAGCTTGCGCCCCGGAAGGAAACCATTGTACAGCTGGATTATAAGCTCAGCGGAGTAGGCTCCAATTCCTGCGGACCGGAGCTGCTGGACCAATA
>JAQSYT010000383.1 GCA_029256065.1 Paenibacillaceae bacterium | reverse complement strand
GGCTTGTCCGTTGCGGCGGAGGACAGTACAACCGAGGCAAAATAGGCGTTCAGCCCCATGCCCGGAGCCAGCGCCACCGGAAAATTAACGAAAACGCCCATAGCGATGGTAAAGATACCTGCGGCGATGGCAGTTGCCAGGAACACAGCGTACCAATCCATGCCGGTCCGTCCGAAGGCATACAGGGTATCCGGATTGACCGCCAGAATATAGGCCATGGTCATAAACGTGGTCAGACCGGCCATAATCTCCGTTCTAACAGTGGTGCCGCTTTGCTTCAGCTTGAAAAAACGATCCATTCTGCTTGCTTCCTCCTTTTTCTCATACGCGGCTGCAACAACAAAAAAAGCCTGGAGTCCTTGACTCCGGCTCTTCAGGAAAAGCAACGCCGGGCATGTGCCTGCCTTCCGCCCAGAGTGGTCCCCTGGCGGGTAAGCATACGCTGCCGCAGTGATGTTTCCATTCGTAGCCAGATCATTTACGGTGATCTTGTAGAGACTTCCGGGCCAATCCCCGGATTTATACGAAGTAACATTTGTTGTTAGTTTGCCTTGACCTAGTTATTTTAAAACGTGGGTCGAAGAGTGTCAATAAATATCCGAATATTTCAGGGGTTAATTTTTTATCTTGTTCGTAATTTGCCACAAATCTTCGGTCTGCGGAACATAAACAGAGGAAGAAAGACATTTTATGTCTATTCTTCCCCTGTTTTTCCGAAATTAATGAATCGGATTATTTCCCGGTAATCTGAACATAGAATCTTCTGCTGCGCGGCCCGTCAAATTCACAGAAATAAATCCCCTGCCAGGTGCCCAGCAGGAGCCGCCCGCCATCGATGATGACAGTTGCGCTGGAACCCACGCAGCTTGCCTTCAAGTGTGCGGAGGAGTTGCCTTCCGCATGGCGGAACTCCGGCCGGTCCGGGAAGGCCTTGGCCAGCCCCAGCAGCATATCCCGCACCACATCGGGATCGGCATTTTCATTAATGGTAATTCCGGCGGTGGTATGGGGGCAGTATATCAGGCAGGTTCCCTCCCGCATCCCGCTTTTGACCAGGGCCTCCCGGACCATCGCGGTAATCTCGGTCAGATTTTCCGCATCTGTATTCAGCTTGTATTCATAAAGCATGGCGATCATCCTTTGCCGGTATAATACTTCATTATACCCGGCTTTGGCCGATCGTTCACACTCCCTGGCCTGTCACTGCCTCAGGCAGATCGGGAGGACAATCTCCATTTGGCAGGTGCCTTCGTGCAGCCAGGCGTGATCCCGCTCGTCATACCGTTCGAAGTCCAGTCTGGACTGGTCATATTCATAGTCCGAATTCGGCAGCCAGTTGGTCAGAATCTCCTTCCAGGCATCGGCAATGGATTGCGGATACTCCTTTTCCGGAACCCTCGGCGTGGTAAATACAGCGTACAACCCGCCCGGCATTTCCTTTTGGCACATATCCGTTTCTATCCTTCCCTTGTCCTCCTTGTTGTCCACCCCTACCCCCAATAGCCAAGAAAACTCCCCTGTGTTGTCATCCACGTTATAACAAACGCTGTATTCGCAGTGCTCCGACTGGGTAAAGGTATGGTGCAGGCGTGACAATGGCGCGCCAAATTCCATGGACAGCGTATCCCAGAACGCGGGTATGTCACTGACCCGTTTAACCTGCGGCATAGTGTGGATGGATTCGAAGCCTACCACCAGAAAGGACTCTTTTTCTATAATCGCAACATGCATATTCTTCATTCCTCCGATTTTGGATTGGATGAACCCTAAAGCCGGTTTGCCCGGCGGTTGCGCACTGATGTGCAGATGGTACAGAGACGGCGGATAGCCGAAGCATTTCTTGAATGCTTTGGTAAAGCCGGCGTGGGTGCCAAAGCCGTAATCCATTGCCACATCAATGACTTTCCTGCCCTGGGACAGGTCATACAGCGCGAAGTCCAGCTTGCGCCGGGTTACATACCCCATAATCGGCGTCCCGACTAAGGCCGTGAATATCCGGCAAAAATGATAGGTGGAATAGTTGGCAAGAGCGGCCAGCTCAGACGGCTTGATTTCCCCGGTAATCCGGGCGTCAATAGTCTCAAGCGCCAGTTGGACGGATTCCTCAACTCCCATATGTGCTCCCCCTTTCTCCCGTACGGTAATTTCATTATAGCTCCGGGAAAGGCTTGCGGCTTATCCTGGCTTGCTGCTCTGTAAATCACTGGGCTTCGGACATTTTCCAATTGACAGCCAATTGGAAGTTTGCTACACTTCCACATAATTGAATATCAAAAGCGATGAAAAGAACCAGTACGCATGCTTGATGTCCCAGAGAGAAGATGGTTGGTGCGAATCTTCACAGACAGAATGCGGAAACCCCTCTTGGAGCTGTGGCCTGAATCATATGTAGTAGGGCTTATCGGATTCCCTCCGTCACAAGGGAAAGGTATCGGGTTTTGCTTTGGCACGAGCCCCGTATCGTTAAAAGCGCAGAGCGCCAGCGCTCTGAAGTTAGGTGGTACCGCGGACTGTCTGTTCGCCCTAAGCCGTTTTTTTCGGCTTGGGGCTTTTTTGTTTTTCCAGAAGAAGCTCTATAGGAGGTATGACAATGAAAATGGCAAGGCTTGTTGGCGAACGGTTCCGGGAAAGACCCTCCGATTGTGTCATCGACAGCCATGCGCTGATGGTGCGCGGAGGTTATATGAAGTATGTGGGTAACGGGATTTATACCCAGGCCACACCCTTGCGCCGGATCACCCGGAAGATCGAGGAAATCATCCGGAAGGAGATGGACGCCATCGGGGGTCAGGAGGTGCTTTTGCCAGTTGTACTGCCGGAGAGCTTATGGGAGGAATCGGGCCGGGCGGCCAGCGTTGGCAGCGAGCTGCTGCGCTTCCGCGACCGGCACGGCAGCGCCCACCTGCTGGGGATGACCCATGAGGAGGCGGCGGTGCAGCTGGTGCGGGAATATGGCAGCAGCTATCTGCGTTATCCCTTCATGATCTACCAGATCCAGACCAAGTTCCGGGATGAGGCCCGCCCCCGCGGCGGATTGATCCGTGTACGTGAATTCACCATGAAGGATGCGTATTCCTTCCACACCTCTCCTGAGGATTTGGCCGATTATTACGATCAATGCTACCAGGCTTATGAACGGATTTTCGCACGGGTAGGGCTATCCCAGGTGATTGCCATTGCTGCGGATTCCGGCATGATGGGCGGAAATGTGTCACATGAATTTATGCTGCCGACACCAGTAGGTGAGGACACACTGGTGCTTTGCCCGGAGTGCGGCTATAAGGCCAATATGGAGGCGGCGGAGCATATTATGGAGCCTGCTGTGCCGGCTGGGGGTGACATCCCGGGGCAAGGGCAAACCGGCATCCGGGAGCTTGCGCTGATTCACACTCCAGGCATGCACAGCATCGGGGAGGTATGCGGGTTTCTTGGACTGCGGGAGGAGCAGGCCTGTAAGGCGGTGGTCTATCAGGCGGAGGCCGACGGGCGGCTGGTGGTTCTTTTTATCCGGGGCGACCTGGAGGTGAATGAAACCAAGCTGACTAACCTGTTGGGCTGTGATGTGCGGCCGGCTGTTTTGGAGGCGGGGAGCGGATTGCAGGCGGGGTTTATCGGCCCTGTAGGGCTGGGGGATTGCTTCACCGTTCTGTTCGACCGGTCATTGCAGGGTGCTGCGGGCTTATGCTGTGGCGGAAATCTGCCCGATCACCACTACACCGGCCTGGATATGGAACGGGATTGTGCCGGGGCTGTTTTTCATGACCTGGCGAAGGTCCGGGAGGGAGGCATTTGTCCGTCATGCGGGAAGCACTCGATCACCCTCTCGCGGGGAATTGAAGTCGGGAATATTTTTCAACTGGGGGACAAATATACCCGCCCCATGGGCATGTTGGCAGCGGATCAAGCCGGCGGGTCTAGCTTCCCGCTTATGGGCTGCTATGGCATCGGCATCGGACGTATGGCCGCATCCGTATGCGAGGCTCACCGGGATGAACACGGCCCTATCTGGCCTATCAGCATCGCACCTTGGCAGGTGCATCTCTGCTGTGTGCGGGCAGATGCTGCTGCGGCCAGAGCATGTGCGGATGAGCTGTACCTGGAGCTGCAGCAATTGGGTATCGAGGTGCTTTATGATGACCGGACTGTCAGCGCAGGGGTAATGTTCTCCGATGCTGACCTGTTGGGCGTCCCCGTCCGGATCATCGTCAGCCCGCGGAACCTTCACGGCGGCTGCTGCGAGCTGGTTACCCGCGACAAAAGCTTCAACACAAAGTTGCCTGTAGAAGAAACCGCGCAAGCAGCTGCAGATTTGGTGCGGCGATTATTGGCGGACTTGGAAAACTAACTCTTCACCTCAGCGATTCCTTTCAGTGGGGCTCAGTATCTCTAACAAGACATGCGTTGAAAGCAGCAGCTCTGGCTAGCGGTGTGTGCTAGTGGTTACTAACATACTTAACATGCTGTGCCTATGGTTGCACCTGTTATTGCACCTGTTGTTACACTTGATGTTGCTTTCAACTCCTTGTCGTGCATTATCCCTTTCGCTCAGGAGCTAACAAACCTTGTACTACAAACAGTGTCTTTAAGGTCGTGGTGAGCGATTACCTTCTCAAAAGACTGCCAGACCAAACCTGCGGGATTCCGTTTCTACAAGCGGCAGGCCTGCTCCCTTGGTGTTTCCCCCCCTTGTCTTCCATTATCCCCCTGACTCAGGAAATAAGGCATTTTAATTCGGGGTGGGATTAATAACGAAACAGGGGCATCTTGGGGTATGCAAAGATTGGTTGGTCT
>JAQSYT010000382.1 GCA_029256065.1 Paenibacillaceae bacterium | reverse complement strand
CCATTCCCCGGCCGGAAGAAGTAGGCCTTATTCACGCTGCCGTCTTGATTGGCGGGAAGGGTCACATCCCAGCGGTGCTGCTCGTTATCGAATTCGGCAGAACGTTCCCAGACTCCGCCTACGGCAAAATCAGGCGTCATAAAGGTATAGCTGTGCAGGCAACTCTCAGCCAGCTTCTGCGGATGTATGGGGATCAGGCGCCGTACCTCCCGCACATCGGTCCGGGCTGCTGCGAAAGCGGTAATCTCTGCGGTTGGGGGCGATGTATTCAGAATGCCTGCTGCCTCCAAACGGGCGATGGATGCCGGCAGCGGAAATCCGCCATATTCCACAAAATCCAGCAGGGTATTGCGGTCCGCGGGAATATCATGGCTCAATCCCCGGGAGTGGGGACCGGCCCAGGCTCCCTTCAGGAAGGTGAGGGAGCGCACTTTCCACAGGTAGTCCAGCATATCATGCAGAAGCTGGCTCGTCTCCGTATCCTTCACAAGCGCACGTGCACAGGAGAAGGATTGAATCCAGTGCCAGAACCAGGGCAAGCCGCCGTATTCCTTCATGCCGTTGGTGCGGATGGTGTCCAACAGCAGACGCAAGTTGTTCCGGCCTTCCGCAGCCAGCGCCTCATCACGGAACAGCTCTCCCCAAATGACCTGCTGGGAGATGTATTTGGCTTCGTGGTGGTTAAAATATTCTACGGGCTTCCGGTAATAATTCCCCATATAGGCATGCCGCATGGCTTCCTCAAAAGCGCCCCGCAGCTCTTCGCCCATTCTATGACCATATGCATCATGATACCAGGCGATCAGCGAGCCCAGCAGCTCAACTGGCAAGGTGTGGGGAGAGGCAACAGCAGGGTCATTTCCCAGGTTCAGCGGCCAATGACAGTACATGGCGTGTTCAGGGTTCTTCACTTGAAGATTCAGCACCAGGAAAAGCATTTCTTCCCCCAGCTTAGCCCCCTGGTCCTTTGGAAATGGGAGAATCACTTCGGGATCTGTGCTTGCGGCATATAGATGCATGGCATAATACAGGTTGTCCCGCATATCCCGGTGGAACCAGAAGCCGCTGGCCAGCCTGGGCAGAAGAAAGGCCGCTCCGGCTGCTGAGACCAGCACTTCTTTGCGGCGGTTTGTCTGATTAGTCACGGTAAATTGCACGCTCCATTCGTGGTAAATGACTTAATTGAAACCTTTAAACTAGAGTGTAGGCTACTTTTACACCATGAGCAACAAAAAAATTGCCAGTCCGTTTTTATTCCATGTGCGGATTGCTATAATATAGCTTTAAACGATTTGCCAATACATCTACGAACAGGAGCTGAAGCGCCATGAGTCCGTGGCATCTGGACCCGATTTATATGGCTGGAAGATTACTGCTTGCCCTTGTACTGGGCGGGCTTATCGGATTTGAGCGGGAGCGCAACAGCAGCGCCGCAGGATTCCGCACTCATATACTGGTATGCCTTGGATCGGCATTAATCATGCTTTTGTCGGCCCACGGCTTTCCCGAATTCGCCAAGCAGCCCGGCGTCAATATGGACCCTGCACGATTGGCTGCGCAGGTTATAAGCGGAATCGGCTTTTTGGGGGCGGGCACCATCCTGCGCAATGGTCTCTCTATTACCGGATTGACTACAGCCGCTTCCTTGTGGGTGGTTGCCGCCATTGGTTTGGCTGCCGGCGCAGGCTTTTATTTTCCGGCGATTCTCAGCACAATCATGGTGCTCCTCAGCCTCTGGATGCTGAATGCGGTGGAAAAACGGTTTTTCAGCTCCAAGCGGGTGTATTTGCTGAAAATCCATGCTACCCGCACCCACGGTGTTTTGAATGAAATATCTTCTCTCCTGGAGCGGCAAGGTGTAGTTATCATCCGGCTGTCCACGGAGGAGGATGACCGCAACGAACATGAGGTGGATCTGCGGATCACCATGTCCGTCAAGCTGCCCAAGGGCATGAAGGCGCTGCTTCTGGCAGACGAAGTCCGGGAGCTGAAATTTATTACCGGTGTATATGTGGAATACGGAGCGTGAGTAATCCCCCGAAACAAATCCCCCAAAAGTGAAGCGAATGCTTTGTGGCTTATCCGTCAAAAAAAGTTTTTCAATCATTATGAAGGGAAAGCCGTGAATCCGGCGTCTAATATAAAAGAAGTAACAGATTAGGCCGGGACGGGAAGGGTGAGGACATGGAGCAGCTGACGGATGAACAATTGATATCGCAGGTCCGTCAGGGCAACATGGATGCTTTCACCGTTTTGGTGGACCGCCACAAAAATGGGGTTTTCCAATTCATCCGCTGCCGGGTGGAGGTCCGGGAAACCGCCGAGGATTTGGCGCAGGAGGTATTCCTTAAGCTGTACCGGCATTTGCCGGACTTCAGGGGGGATGCCAGATTCAGCAGCTGGCTTTATAGCTTGACCTTGAATACGGTGCGCGATCATCTCCGCATGAAAAAAAGACGCCCCGTCACAACGGTGCTGGAGGCGCTGAAGGGATGGTTCACCGATTCGCGGGAGGAGCCGGAAGCGGAAGCCGTACGGTCAGAGGAACGCCACACGGTTATCGGAGTTCTGGCAGGTTTGCCTTTGAAGTACCGGGAGGTGCTTTATCTTTACCACTACAGGCAAATGGCCGTTTCTGAAATCGCCCCGCTTCTGCAGATACCGGAAAAAACGGCAGAAACCCGTCTATACAGAGGAAAGCAGCTTCTCAAAGAACGATGGCTGGAGGTGGATAAACGTGAGGACAGCGCATCCCAACGACATGCGGCTCGAGCAGTACCGGAAGCAAAGGCTGACTCCTGAGGAGGAACGGGCGGTAACCGCGCATGTGCAGGCTTGCAGATATTGTATCGGCCGTATGGAGGACATGGACAGGGTGGAGCATGTTCTCAACAGTGCTGCCGCGGATTCCCTTCCGGATGAATTCACCTCACGGCTGCTGGCGGAGCTGACGGCGGAGCGGCGGCCCTCTGATAGAGCCGGTCCTGCACACCCGAAGCGGAGGATCATTTTTCGGCCTGAGCTGGTCAATGTGATGATTGCGGCAGCCGCCACGTACCTGTTTGTAGCAAGTGGCGCTTTGAAGCTGGTAACCGCGCTGGATCAAGCCTCGCTGGACTCCCAGGTATTCAGCAGATTAGGAGCCGCCGTCAAGGTTGTCGGGCAGTGGATTGGAAGCTTCAACTAATTCTATTGGTAAACACATTTTAGAGGAGGATAAAAACAATGGACTTTCCAGAGCAAAGCGGGCCTGCCTACACAGGCGGCCGCACCTATTTTGACGAGGGCATTCCTATGGGCAAGCCAATACAGGAGCCCTTCGGCTATCCAGGCATGGGGCACCCTTCAGTGAACCCTTTTTTGAATCTGCCGGATAAACGGAAGTTTCTTGCGGGACTGTTCTCGTTCTTTGTCCCGGGTACGGGGCATTTTTATTTGGGGTTGATGCAGAAGGGGCTGCTGGTCATGCTGATGTTTATTTTCAGCATTTCAGCCATGGTGTTCGCTACTGGAGCCAACTCGTTCAGCGGCAATACTTATTTGCCACTGGTTGTGGTTTTGGGTTGTTTGATTCCGGTTACCTATTTTTTCAGTCTGTTCGATGCTCTTCAATGTACAGATCAGGTCAATGCTTACCGAAGGGCTGTTCGTGCAGGGCATATTCCCCCAGCTCCTCCGGGCACTGACGCATTGGGCAAGCAAGTCCATACAGGAGTGTTCGGCATCGGTTTTATGGGGATTGGCGTAGTCCTCTTTCTGGTTTCGGCCAAACCGGCCTGGCTGGAGGACCTGTTTAAGATTATGGGCTCTTATGTGGGGGCGGTGCTTCTGATCGGCGTGGGGCTCCTGCTCTTTTTGAACGAATCCAAAAAAAAATAGGGCACTGCCCTGAGATCCGATACCGGTAGGTGATGGAAAGGAGATGGAATCATGCTGAAGGTGGGACGATATACGGCGGCGCTTCTGCTCTTGTCTGTGGGCCTGCTCCTTTTACTGGATCAAACCGGTGGCTCCGGCTATGTGGCATTGCTGTTGGACTGGTGGCCGGTTTTGCTGATTACGCTGGGTTTGGAGTATCTGGTGTTCAATTTTATATACCGCAAAAAAGAAACCGCCTTCCGGCTGGATTGGGGCGGCCTGATTTTGTCCGTTCTCATATCAGCAGTGGTTGTGGGCATTACCCAGGCGGACCGGCTGCCCAAGGATTGGTTGGGTAGTTTGAATTTTAATATCAGCACGCTGAATTTGTCCTTCTCTTCCGAAAGCGGGTACAGCTTCACCAAACCTGAGCTTAACATCCCGCTTCCTGCGGGAGTGGAGAAGGTGGAGCTGGAGAATCCCAACGGCAGTGTGGAGATCCGCGGCGGAAATGTGAAGGACATTGTGATCCAGGCTGTGGTATGGGTGGATAAAGTCGATGAAGCGGAGGCCTCCCGGATTGCAGAAGAGTCCACTATTGATTATTCCGGGGGCAGCAACTTCAAAATTATGACCAATGCCAAGGAGTACACCGGAGGTTTTCCCAACAAACGGAAGCCGCGGATCAATCTCCAGGTTATAGTGCCAGAATCGGTAAAGGCCGATTACCAGTTAAAGCTGTTGAACGGCAAGGTCATTGCGGAGCATGTGCCTGTGGCGGAAAAGCTGAATGTGAGAACCACCAACGGAGCGATTACGGTGACTGGGATAGAAGGCAGCATTACGGCTTATACCACCAATGGCGCTGTGGAGATTTCCGATATTGAGGGGGATGCCTCTTTAGAAACCACCAATGGGGTGGTTACCGTAACGGAGGTGGGCGGAAAGCTGGAGGCGGAAACCAC
>JAQSYT010000381.1 GCA_029256065.1 Paenibacillaceae bacterium | reverse complement strand
CGAATGCGCAGATGTCCAAGAATGGATCGCCTCTGCCATTGTGGACGAGCCTCCTGTCTCTGTCAGGGATGGCGGCATGATCCGGCTGGGGTACAATGACCGGCTGGACCAGCTGAAGGAAGCCAACCAGAACGGCAAACAATGGCTGGCGGAGCTGGAGCAGAAGGAACGGGAACGGACAGGCATCCGCTCCCTGAAGATCGGCTTCAATAAAGTGTTCGGCTATTATATTGAAATTACGCGCAGCCATCTGGCCAGTCTGCCGGAGGGCTTGTATGAGCGCAAGCAGACACTGGCCAATGCGGAGCGCTTTATCACTCCCGAGCTGAAGGAGAAGGAAGCCCTGATCCTGGAGGCCGAGGAGAAGATGGTGGACGTGGAGTACGCGCTCTTCAACGAGCTGCGGGAGCGGATTGCCCTTCAGGTTCACCGGCTGCAGCGGTTGGCCGAGGTGGTGGCCGCAGTGGACGTATACCAGTCGCTGGCCTTTGTCAGCGCACGCAGACGGTACCGCAAGCCGGAGCTGTCCGCAGGCTATGATCTGTCTGTCACGGGAGGCCGCCATCCGGTAGTGGAGGCAGTGATGCAGGACGGCTCCTTCGTTGCCAATGATACGGCGATGACAGCGGACGGCGGGCCCATGCTCCTCATCACCGGCCCCAACATGGCAGGCAAAAGCACCTACATGCGCCAGGTGGCCATTATTTGCATTATGGCGCAGATCGGCTGCTTCGTGCCGGCGGAGAAGGCGGTTATCCCCATGACCGACCGGATTTTCACCCGGATCGGAGCGGCGGATGATCTGATCGGCGGGCAAAGCACCTTCATGGTAGAGATGATGGACATCCAGGTGATGACAGAAAAAGCTACCCGCCAAAGCCTGGTGATTATCGATGAGCTGGGGAGAGGGACCTCTACCGGGGAAGGTATGGCGATCGCCCAAGCTGTAATCGAATTTATGCATGACCGGGTGGGCTGCAAAACGCTGGTATCCACCCACTTCCATGAGTTAGCCCACCTGGAGGAAAGTCTGGCCGGACTGAAAAACTACTGTATGGCTGTCAAGGAAAGCGACGGTCAGGTGACTTTCCTGCGGAAGCTGATTCCCGGTGCGGCCAGCACCAGCTACGGCATCTATTGCGCCCGGATCGCCGGTTTGCCCGGTAACATTATCGACAGGGCTTACCAGCTGCTGGAAGCCTTCGGAGACCGGGCAGGAGAGTTGGAGGCGGCAGTCGCTTTGGAACGGCCTACCGGGCTTGAGTCTCAGCCAATAACTGTTATCCCAGCTGTTGCTCCTGCTGCTGATCCTGTAGCCGTGGAGGCGTCCGCAGCGTTTACGCCGGCTGTTCAGCTGAGCCTGTTCGGTCTGGAGGAGGACAAGCCTGCAGCGGATAAAGCCAAGCGCAAGCAGGATGCACGTTCGGAAGGAGTCCTTACCTCCATCCGGGAAATGGACCTGATGAACATGACGCCGATGATGGCCATGAATCTGCTTTTTGATTTGAAGCGGAAGCTGGACAGTAAATAAAGACATGACGAGAGGGGATTCATCCATGAAAGTCGCCTTTGCCCAAAAAAGCCGGGCAGCAAGCTCCAAAAGCCGTATGCCTGTCTGGAAGAAAATCGGATTGTCTGCTGTAGTCGCCACCATTGCCCTCCCCTCCTGGAGTGCTTATGCCAGCGAGTCGTCCGACCGTCTGCAGCAGGTGCTGGAAATTCTGTCCACCAGCCATGTGAGCGGCGCTACGGAGGAAGCGCTCAGCGATGCTGCCATTAAAGCCATGGTTCAATCGCTGAATGATCCGTACACCGAATTTATGGACAAGAAGCAATGGAGCCAGTTTGAGGGCAGCCTTGCCCGGAACTATGTAGGTGTTGGTATTCTCATCAGCCATACGGCAGAAGGGGTTTACATCGAACAGGTATTCAAGAACTCCTCTGCGGAAGCGGCGGGGCTTAGGGCTGATGATATTATCGTGAAGGTGAACGATACGGAGATTACGCCGGAAAATGCCAAGGACGTGGCCACATATATTACCGGTGAGGAAAACACCAATGTTACCATCACCATACTCCGCGGCACTGAAAAATCGGTCTTGACCATGCCGCGGAAAGCCGTCTCCCTGCCTGTGGTGGAGAGCGCGTATTTGGACGGTGGTGTAGGATATCTGAGGGTGTACAGCTTCTCCGACAACTCGGATGAGCAATTTACGGAAATTCTCGAAGGGTTCAGGGCCAAAAGCGGTTTCCGCTCCCTGGTCATCGATTTGCGTGACAACCCGGGCGGACTTCTGGAGTCGGCCGGTTATATGGCCTCCAATTTTATCAAGGACAATATCCTGATCCATACAAAAACCCGCAACGGAACGGATAATCCGGTCAATATTGTAGGCGGCACAACCCTGCCGCTGCCCGTTTATGTGCTGGTGAATGAGAACAGCGCCAGCGCCTCTGAGATCCTGGCAGGAGCGCTGCAGGATTACAAGGTGGCGGTAATTGCCGGAACCAATACCTACGGCAAGGGCAGTGTCCAGAATATTTACAGCCTGAGTGAAGGCTCCAAGCTTAAGGTGACCATTGAAGAATACCTCACTCCGCTGGGACATCCGGTGAACAAGGTGGGCATTAAGCCCGATCTGCTCCTGGAAGGAAGCATGAATCAGCTGCTGCAGGTGCTTCGACTGGCGGGCGTCAAGGATTTTAAGGTAGAGAAGAACCGCTCCGTTGTGACGGTTAACGGCATGAAGGTGGATGATACTCTGCCGGCAGTGGAGGAGGACGGCAAGCTATGGGTGCATTCCCGGGTGCTGGCAGCTTTGGCCGGCGCGGAATTGAAGTGGATTTCCGACTCCCAGGGTGTGGAGCTGACTGTGAAGGATCAAACACCGGTTCTTTTCTCCGGAAATCAAGTCAAAATGGTGGGCGACTACCTGTTCCTGGATGCAGCAGCCTTCGCGGACAGCTTCCCTTCCTTCAAGGTGGAAGGAACGGTAAGTCATCTGGTACTGAGCTCTTCTGCGGTGAACTGATATGGGTGTAATCCGCGTATTGGATGACCACATTGCCAATCAGATCGCGGCGGGAGAGGTTGTGGAACGCCCATCCTCCGTGGTGAAGGAGCTGGTGGAAAACGCCATCGATGCCGGAAGCACCCGGATTGACGTTACGGTGGAGGAGGGCGGCCTCGCCTTGATCCGGATTGCCGACAATGGCAGCGGCATCGGCGCGGATGATCTGGAACGGGCGTTCCAGCGCCATGCCACCAGTAAGATCTCCTCGGGTAAGGATTTGTTCCACATCCGGACGCTGGGCTTCCGGGGCGAGGCGCTGCCCAGTATTGCGGCGGTGTCCAAGGTGGAATGCGTGAGCTCTGCAGACGATAGCGGTCTGGGACGGCGCATCGAGCTGGCCGGGGGCCAGCTATTGGTCCATGAGGATGCTGCTGCAAGCCGGGGAACGGATATCCGCATCAAGGAGCTGTTCTACAATACACCGGCCCGGCTCAAGTACATGAAAACTATCCAGACCGAATTGGGTCATATCTCCGATTTTATATACCGGCTTGCCTTGTCCCATCCGCAGATTGCTTTTTTGCTCAAGCATAACGGCAATACCCTGGTGCAAACCATGGGCAACGGGGATCTGCTCTCGGTCATTGCTGCCATCTATGGGACAGGGGTTGCCAAGAAGATGCTGGCTGTGAAGGGGGAGAGCCTGGACTACCGGATCAGCGGGTATATCTGCCGCCCGGAGGAAACCCGTGCCGGCCGCCAAGCCATCTCCACCATCATTAACGGCCGTTACATCCGCAATTATGCGGTGGCCCAGGCGCTGGTTAAGGCGTACCACACTCTTTTGCCCATCAACCGCTTCCCCATTGCCGTGCTTCATATCGAAATGGAGCCGTCCTTGCTGGATGTTAACGTCCATCCCTCCAAAATGGAGGTCCGGTTCAGCAAGGAGCCGGAGCTGCTGGAATTTGTGGAGGAAACAGCAGCCCGCATCTTGCGGGGGCATGCCCATATTCCGCAAGCGGCTCAGCCCAAGGCGGCGGCAGCGAAGCCCGCCTTTATCCAGGAGCAGCTGGAGCTGTACCGGCCCCAGCCCCAGGCTCCAACGGCAGCCGCCCCCGCTCCGGCTGCATCACCCCAGCCTCCACGGCCGGAGACCGCGTGGAGGCTGCCGGAAGCAACGCCGGAGCCTGCACCATCCTCCGGCAATCCAGCCCGCAGCGCCGGGAGCTCCCTGCCCGGCGCCGGAACAGCCGCCGCCGGAGGCTATCCGGCTCCGGCTCAGGCGAGAAGCCAGCGCCAGCAGGAGCAGCCGCCCCGTCCGGAGACGGTGCAGAGGCTGCTGGCTGCGCTGGAGGATACGGGCGATGCTGCCGAGGAGGATGAGGCAGATGGAATGCCGCTGCTTCCGGAGACGAAGCGCAGCCTGCCGAAGCTGCCGGAGCTGGATCCCATCGGGCAGCTGCACGGCACCTATATTGTGGCGCAGAACCCGGAAGGCCTCTTTCTGATTGACCAGCATGCAGCCCATGAGCGCATCAATTACGAATATTATTACGATCTGTTCGGCCGCCCCCAAGGGGCCAGCCAGGAGCTTCTGGTGCCCCTCACCCTGGAATTTACTCCATCGGAGGCGGAGGTGCTGAAGGGCCGCCTGTCGGTTCTGGAGCAATCCGGAGTGTATTTGGAGGCCTTCGGCGGCAACACCTTTCTTGTCCGGGCATATCCCCAGTGCTCCTGCAAAGCCTCGATCAAGGCCAATCATTCCTTGACCCGGGTGGAGATGGAGGCACTGCTGGACAGGCTGTCCGCCTGCAGAATGCCGTATACCTGCCCCCATGGCAGACCGATTGTCATCAGCTTCTCCACGTATGAGCTGGAGAAGATGTTCAAGCGGGTTATGTAAGCAGGCGTTGCAGATCAACCAGGGCCTGTCTTCAAACCCGCTTAAGGGCAGCTTTCACCGTCTTTCCGCCCCGAGCTATCGTTACTTTCGCTTGACGTACCCCCGGTACGCCTTCGCAAAAGTGCCTTGCCTGGAACGACAATCCGACAAACTCTGCTCCCCTCGGAGTGTGTAGACAGCCCCGAAGCAATAGGGATTTCACACAAAAAAACGGACCGGAGCCTAAAAAGCTCGGTCCGCATTTTTGTGTGCCGCGCTGCTGTCAGCAGGGGCGGGGAC
>JAQSYT010000380.1 GCA_029256065.1 Paenibacillaceae bacterium | reverse complement strand
AATATTGTCTCCTGCTTACGGCCACGCCTGTCCAGAATGATCTGAAGGAGCTGTACAACCTGATTAACGTGCTGAAGCCGGGCCAGCTTGGCGGCCAAGGCCAGTTCCAATCCTCCTTCATTCTGAGCAAGCGCACGCCTAAGAACGAGCGCGGCCTCCAGGATGAGCTGTCCAAGATCATGATCCGCAACCGGCGCAGCGACGGCGGCGTGCATTATACCAAACGCAAGGTGCGCAATGTCACCCTGGAGCTGTCTGCAGAGGAAATGGAGCTGTACAATGGGGTCACCGACTTTGTGCGGAAGCGGTACGAGGAATCCCAGGGGGACCTGTCCGGGATTCTGTCCCTGGTGACACTCCAGCGGGAGGTTTGCTCCAGCCGGGATGCAGTATTCCTGACCCTCTTCAATATGTTCAAAAAAATGCCGGAGGACTCTCCTGTCCGCGGCCGGATCGGCGACCTGGTCAAGCTGATCAAGGGCATCAAGGCCAACACCAAAGCGGAAAAGGCGCTGGAGCTCATTGAGGAAATCAACGATAAGGTGATTATCTTCACCGAATACAGGGCTTCCCAGGAATACCTGCTCCATTATCTGAAGGAGCGGGGCATCTCGGCGGTCCCCTATCGGGGCGGCATGAACCGGGGCAAAAAGGACTGGATGATGGACCTCTTCCGCACCCGGTCCAGAGTGCTGGTAGCCACAGAAGCAGGCGGCGAGGGTATTAACCTGCAATTTTGCCACCACATGATCAACTTCGACCTGCCGTGGAACCCCATGCGGGTGGAGCAGCGGATCGGCCGGGTGCACCGTTTGGGCCAGACCGAGGATGTGATGATCCACAATATGTCCACCAAGGGCACCATCGAGGAGCATATCCTGTCTTTGCTGCATGAAAAGATCAATATGTTCGAGATGGTCATCGGCGGGCTTGACGCCATTCTGGAGCGTATCGAGAAGAAATCCGCCAGCCTGGAAAGCATCCTTCTACGTATGTCCTTGGAATCCCGCAACGAGGCAGAGCTGCGCCGCAGGATGGATGAGCTGGGGGCGGAATTCCACACCGTCCGCCGCCAAGTGGAAGAGGAGGAGCAGAAGGCCGGACCCGGTATGCTGCCCTTCATACAAGCTGCCCAGGAGACCGCACCGCCCAACACCATCTCATGGAGGTGAGACAAGCATGAACCGAGAGATGATTGAAACCTTCGTGCAGCGTTACCTGGATGCCACCGGCAGTCAAGTAACCGAAAAGAACAACGGCTGGATCACCGTACAGCTGTCTCCGGAGGCGGACAAGGACCTGATGAACCGCTCCTATTATTGGGGCTTTGTAGAACGTACTGGTGCGGCGCCGGAGCCCATGCGGTTCACCTTTATCTATGATCCGGAGAGCTACGGGGCCAAGATTGCCCCTCCCCGGTCTGCAACCCCCGCTGCCCCTCCGCCCGCTGCGGGAAGTGACGCTCCAGGAGCCCCTGCAGCTCCCGGCACACCGCCTGACGGAGCTGCAGCCAGCGACAGCATTCTGGGGCGTTACTTCGGCGTTACGACTGCCCTCGCCTCATCTTACGGGCGTATCCCCAGCGATGTGATGGCCTTCGGCAGCCGCCGGATGGAGCAGCTATTCGGGGTGGTCAAGTCCAGGGGACGGTTTGTCCGGCTGTTCGAGAATCCGGACCCCGCTGTGATGAATCCCTATGCCTCCCTAGGCTACTCCACCTGGCTGTGCATCAATTACAAGGTGGAGCTGATTTGCGACATGAAGCGGGATGAGCTGCATTCGCTTGGCATTAATTTGGCCACAGGGCAAATTGTGGAGGGTTTTTATGACCGGGTCAATAAACGCCGGCTTACTCCCCAGATTCCGCCCACCATTCACCTCCAGCACGCTACCCTGTCCCTCAACCGGGCGGTTTCCGAGCTGGAAGACTTTCTGGAAGTCAAGGTCAGCGCTTATGATCAAACCTGGTCTGTGGACGCCTGGAAGCGCCTGAAGGAGGAATGGAGCCGGATCGACAGCTATTACGGGGACCTTCTGCGGAGCGTGGAGCCCTCCCAGAAGACGGAGGTGGAGGAGCAGTACAAAGCCCGTGAGCAGGAAATCGACTGGCAATACCGTCCCCGGATTGCAGTGTCCGTCATGAACTGCGGTTTCTTTCATCTGTATGAAGGAATCCGGACACCAATTGACCGCAGTCGCTAAATGTTCTTAAAAAAAGTAAGGCCCTTGTCCGCAAAAACAAACAGTCTTTTTGCCGCCGTTCCGCTAAGCTTTATATAACGCTTCCGTTTGAAAGTTGGTGCAAAAAATTGGCACATTGGACAAAAAGAATGGCATTGACTGTCCTATTGGGCAGCCTGCTGGCAGTCTGGTTCCTGGCCTCCTCCGCCTTGGCGGAGCCTCCCGCTCCTCCCGCTGATCCTTCAGCCGGACAAGCTCTCACCGGGGACATGGAGACCATCGCAATGAGTTATGCTCCGGACAGCACACGGCAATTCCCGGGGCAGGAAACCTCCGCCATGATACCCGTGATCCGCTCCTGGCTGGATGCGCTGTCAGGCGAGCCCGGCTTTGAAGGCTGGAATGCCGCCACCTGGACCGTCTATCCCCTTGGCCCCGGTACCCACAGCTGGGTGGTGCTGCTTCAGGCAGACTCCCGGGAAATTGGATATCTGGTACTTACTGCAGACGGGGAAGACTACCGGCTGCAGGAATACGGCCAAGGGCCGTATCCCCTGTTCAGCATGAATACGCTGCACCGCACCTTGGCGCAGCGGGGACTTATTTCCGAATCCATTCCTTCCTCTTATACGATCACACGCATCTATGCAGCACCGCTTCAGGGAGTTTGGCGGGTGGATGGCGCGGCGGATGAACCGCTCTATCTGGATGCCAAAACCGGGGATGAGCTTCCCTCTTTGGACGCTTGGATTCTGGAGCAGCAAGCAGCGGAGCCTGCCCCATCCTCACCAGCTTTAAGCCATACGCTGCAGCCTGGCGCATTAACCGGAGCGTCTGTGAGAGAGCCCTTCGATCCGTTTCTGAAGCCTGTATGGCTCAAAGGCAGCCCCCAGCCCCAACTGGATTTTGCCTCGTGGAAATCCGGTCCTATGGCCGCGGAAGCCCCTGTCACCTACCTGGGCAAATGGTTCGGCGGCAAAGCCCTGTACCCGCTGGCCGCAACCGGCTACCAGGAATGGAGCCATACCGTTCCTTTTATCCGGCTGGAGCATGAGGGCGCCCGTTATGTCCCTTATGCCGATGCTGTGAAGCTGGGCAGCTTCTACCTTCCCTAGGGCGTGTCTGAAAACCCGCTTGAGGGCATCTTTTACAGCCTTTTCGCCCCATGCTTCGTTACTTCCCCTTGACGTACCCCCCGGTACGCCTGCGGGAAAGTGCCTTGCCTAGAACGAAAATTCAGCAAAATCTGCTTCCCTCGGAGTTTTCAAACACACCCTAATGGTTCTCCTCCTATTCCTATATAGAAAAGCTGCGGAAGCGCCGCCGCAACAACGGCATGGCCTCCACAGCTTTTCGTCCACCAGTCCAGCCCGTCATTCGGGAGTGGGCTGTTTTTTTCGTTTTTGTTCCTTCCACACCTTAATGGATAATGGCAGCAGCCCGAACCACCGGACTGTCCATGGGGTGCTGTGGCGGATGGTGCGCCGCTCCTGGCGGTGCTGCTTGCGGACCTCTGTGGGAGTGTCGATATACGTGACCACCTGCTGGGTAATATATTTGACCAAATCATCACTTTTTGCCATCATTCAAACTCCTTGTCATCTGGGATGTGAATGCCTCTTCCTCATAAGTTTCCCCAGCATCTCTCCTCCCTAAACTTTTTTGGTCAACCTGTACAGATATATGGATAGTTTGGTTTAGCTTGTTTTTGGACTAGGGCGTGTCTGATAACTCCGAGGGGAGGAGATTTTGCCGAATTTTTGTTCATGGCAAGGAACTTTCGTGAAGGCGTACCGGGGGTACGTCAAACGGAAGTGACGCAGCAAGGAGCGAAAAGGCGGTGAAAGATGCCCTCAAGCGGGTTTTCAGACACGCCCTTGCTTCCGTCCCGAAGCTTGGCTACACTGGAGCTATGTGAATTTTTAGGGTAATGGAGGTCGTGTTTATGACGAACGGTTTGCAGTTGGTATCCCACTACAGGGACAACGATAATCTGCGTCTTAGCTTTAACCGGCTGGCGCATGAGACCTTTGGGATAGATTTTGAAGGCTGGTATCAAAAAGGAGCCTGGGACAGCAGCTACACCTGCTATTCCTTCGCAGCCGGGGAGAAGATCGTGGCGAATGTGTCAGTTACGGCCATGACTCTGCTTCTGGATGGGAGGGCGCAGCCTTCCTTTCAGATAGGCACTGTCATGACCCATCCGGATTACCGGGGGCAGGGCTTGTTTAAGGCGCTTATGGAAGAGGCGCTGACTCCGCTCGAGAAACAGGATAACAGCTTGACCTTTCTGTACGCCAATGAATCCGTCGTTAATCTGTATCCCAAGCTGGGCTTTCAGAGGAGCCCGTTCTACCGCCTTGAAACCGATGCGGTAACCGGCGCTTTGCCGGGAACGCCGCGGCTGCGCAAGCTGGATGTGGCCCGCAAAGAGGACTGGGCACTCATCGTCTGTTTGGTGCAGGAGCGGGCTCCCTTGTCCGGGAAATGCTGGGTTTCCACCGGCAGCTCCATCTTCCTCTGGTATTGCCTGAACATATTCCCTGACGCCATTTATTACGCGGAGGACCGGGAGCTGCTGCTTGTCTGCGAATGGTCGGAGGAAAAGATAGAGCTGATGGATGTGGTCAGCCCCCGTCCTGTGCTGTGGCAGGACATTGTGGAATG
>JAQSYT010000024.1 GCA_029256065.1 Paenibacillaceae bacterium | reverse complement strand
GCTCCAACAACGGCACCAAGGGCAATCCGTGCCTGGTGGCGGACCTGTTCGGGGATTGGAGGGAGGAGCTGGTGGTACGGACAGCGGACAGCGCGGCTATCCGCATCTATATGAGCACGGAGGTAACAGACCGGAAGCTGTACACGCTGATGCATGATGCCCAGTACCGGACCGGCGTAGCCTGGCAGAATGTGGTGTACAACCAGCCCTGCTATACCAGCTTCTACTTCGGCACAGATATGAAGTGGGACAAGGTGCCGGTTCCGGAACTTTTGTTATCCAACGAAACACAACTTAAATCCAACAGGAGGGGATAGTCATGAATTCCAATTTGACCCAATCCCAAGTGTATAATTTTAATTATGAGTGGAAGTTCAAGCTTGCAGATGCGTTTCCCCTGGCTGATGCGTTGGCGGCTTGGAAGGATGAGGCTGGCAGGTACTTTTATGAGAAGGAGTACAATGAGCAGTCTTGGGAAACGGTAGGCCTGCCTCATACCTACAATGACAAGGACCTGTTTGTGGATCGGATTAAGGATGCAGGCAGCGGTCAAAAAAGAACCTTTTCTTTCTACCGGAAATGGTTCCGGCTCCCCGCCACCCACAGCGGAAAAAAGGTGCTGATCGAGTTTGAAGGCATTCGGCAAACCTGCTATCTGTACATCAACGGAAAAATGGCGGGTTATTACGAAGCAGGCGTTGCTCCCTTCGCTTTTGACCTGACCCCTTATATGGACTATGACGGGGACAATCTCGTAGCGATTGCCACTGACAGCACCTCCACCCGGGATTTGGATTACTTGGTGGC
Source organism: Paenibacillaceae bacterium (assembly GCA_029256065.1). Classification (GTDB taxonomy): domain Bacteria; phylum Bacillota; class Bacilli; order Paenibacillales; family NBRC-103111; genus Paenibacillus_AR. The sequence continues at coordinate 24,102 of JAQSYT010000024.1, read as the reverse complement.
GGAAACGCCCAATCACCCGGAGGCTGTACCCGGTGCATTCATAGACTCCTTAACGGGGCTGGAGAGTATTCCCGAGTCTGCCCGAAGCGTCCGCTACTTCTGGAACTGCAATGACTTTAATCCCTCCGTGGGCGGTCTGACCAAGAATATCCGGCTTCACGTGAAGCCGAAGCTGTATATCACCCTCCCTGTCTACAGCAATTTGCAGACCAAAGGGGTATACATCTACGGAACGGATTATGATATCCAACAACAAAAAGCCATCATTCATTCCCACGCGGAAATTCGGAATGAAACCGGCTTTGGCAAATCGGTCATGCTGGAGAGTATCATCTATGACCATAAGGGCAACGAAACAGGCAGATTCGCTTCAGATATCGCTCTGATTCCTGCCGCCCAGCTGCCTGCAGCGCCTCCATTAACCATTACGCCGGAGGATGCTTACCAAAAAGTAGGGGAGCGGTATCTGCCTCTGTCTGAGGACAAAGTAGCGCCAACTGCCGTAGAATCCGTCCAAGTTACCGTTGTGAAGCATGCGGCTCCAGTGTCGGGACTGCGGTTTTGGTCCCCGGACGATCCCTATCTGTATACTGTCCATACCCGGCTGATTTTGGACGGAGAAGTGCTGGATACCATCAAGACCGTAACCGGGTTCCGGAAGGTTTCCTATGATGGGGACCACGGGCTGATGATCAATGATACCCAGGTCTGGCTGACCGGCTATGCCCAGCGCTCCTCCAACGAATGGGCGGCTGTCGGCATTCCCACGGATTGGCTCCGGGATGTGGATGCCAAGCTGATCCGGGAAAGCAATGCCAACCATATCCGGTTTATGCACGTGGCGGCCAGCCCTGCGGACATCCGCTCCTGCGACCGTTACGGTGTCGTTTGCACCCAGCCGGCAGGAGACAAGGAGCAAGAGAATTTCGGCAGGCAATGGGATCAGCGGATGGAGGTCATGCGGGATATCATCATTTACTTCAAAAACAATCCGTCCATCCTGTTCTGGGAAGCAGGCAATAATTCCATTAACTTGGAGCATATGCGTGAAATGCGCCTGCTTAAGGAAAAGCTTGATCCTGACGGCGGCCGTTTTATGGGCTGCCGCACTCTGAACACAGAAGAAGTCGTCCGGGAAGCGGAATACGTGGGCACCATGCTGAACCGCCATGCCGGACGTTTCCAATCCGTCAAAATGCCGGTAACGGAGACGGAATATCTGCGCGAGGAAGCGCCGCGTCGGGTCTGGGATGATTTCTCACCGCCGGATTATGACTATGATAACCTGTGGCTTGGTTTGGGCGGCAGGAAGCAGCCGGGAGGCGACTGTTATGATTTGACCTCGGAAGAGCTTTCCTTGTACACGGCCCGGGGGTATGCCGAATTTTTCAATGACCGCATCGGTGGAGCCTCCGGCAAAAATTTCTACGCAGCAGCGGCGGCATTGTGTTGGACGGATTCTGCCCAGCACGGCAGGCAGGCGGCATCCGAGAATGCCCGGATGAGCGGCCGGGTAGATCCGGTGCGCATCAAAAAGCAGAGCTTTGAGGCATTCCGGACCATCCAATCTCCCGTTCCGGCGGTCAAGATTATCGGGCACTGGAACTATCCCCGGGAGGACGGGCACAATTACCGTTATGCCCTTAAAGAATTTGACGGCACATATTGGAGAAAAACCGGGGAGTTCGGCTTCCGTAATCCCAAGGATAAGACCGTGTATGTCCTGGGCAGCTACTCCGTTGCCAAGGTGGAGCTGTACATCAACGGGAAGGCCGCAGGGGTTTGCGACAAACCGGTGGATACCTTCGTGTTCCCCTTCGAGCATATCGATATTACCCAATCTGGGGCTATAACCGCCAAAGCTTATGATTATCAAGGAAAACAGGTAGCAGTGGACACCATCGAAACGGCATCCGCCCCCTCCAGGCTGAGGCTGGCAGCCTTCACCGGTGACTGCGGACTGCTGGCCGATGGAACCGACATAGCCTATGTGGATGTAGAGGTTTTGGATGATCAGGGACGCCTGTGCCCCCTTGCTTATGACCGCATCGATTTCAGCCTGGAGGGAGAAGGGATTTTCCTCTGCGGGTATAACAGTGGCCGCTTCAATGGCTTCGGCAAGGAAGACAGCGTCATTCACCAAAGCCATGTTTATGCGGAATGCGGCAATAACCGGGTATTCATCCGTTCCACCCGAAGCACCGGAGAGATCAGGCTGACTGCCCGGATGCAAGGACTTCCTGCGGAGACCATTGTGATTCAAAGCCATTCTGCCAATACCGCAGTCCTTGCTCCGGAGCAGCAGCAATGTCTTGCCCCGGTCTATACCGAGACTCCTCCAGCGGGCGGATATGCCTTTGCGGCCATTCCCCAGGCGGATGCAGCCAAATATGTGGCGGAGGATAAAACCTATTGCAAGGTGCTGGTGAACGGCCAGGAGCCCGATACCCGCGGCATCCTGAGCATTTATAATCACGGCAGTATCTACAGCCCGATCCTGTATATTCTGGAGCGGATCAAAAACAACCGGCCTCAGCTGTTTGACTATACGTATGATGCGGATAAGGGCATTCTGACTCTCACCTCCGGCGGCACCACGGTCACGGCGGAAAAAGGACGCACTCATCTTCTCGTAAACGGGGAAGAGAATCTGCTGAACGGGGAGCCGTATATTCACAAGCAGGCCTTTATCGTAGAGATTAACGCCGTTGTGTCCTACATCAAGGGTGTGGTCGCCTATTATGACGACAAGGTGCGTGTGTTCCGGATTGAGCTTCCTGCTCAAGCCTAACTGCAATTTCAGTCTCCTGGAAGGTAGGGGTCATTCTCCGTTGTTGGCGGAGGATGGCCTTTTTCCATTATCCCCTTCACTCAGGCTGCCGTACAATGAATGTCCTAGATAGGGATAAAGTGCTATCGGGCTGTTTTCTTATGCAAGAAAGTACGGTTGAAGGATATTATGACAGCGCGTACAATTTGGTCTGGCGGCATAGCTTTTCCAAATGAAGGGAGGGGGAGGCCTAGGAATAAATAAGCGGCTGTTTTTATGTAAGCGTTCTAAAAATTGATTCCAATCACTAAGGAGGTCATGGCTGTCGTGAGAGTTTTTAATGGCTGCAGAAGGCTTTTTTCATCCATGCTAATTTTTGTACTTATACTGACCCAAGCCGGTCCGGTTATGGCAGCAAGTGTCCAAAATGTGGATGCTGCCTCATACACGCTGGTTGAACAGGCGAATTTTGAGGACGGGTCCCTGGGGGGATTCGTTAAACTCAATGGCAGTACTAATGTTAATGCAGTCAACCAAATAGCGGACGATGAAAATCACTATTTGAAAATGACGGGTTCGGGAGATGGAGACCGTTCCTATAGCAAAACACTGGCCGCTCCAACTACCGCAGAGCAGGTGCTTGTTTCCTTCGATTGGATGCCAGGTGAGCTGACTGCTAAAACCAGATCGGCAGAAATCCTGTTCAGAGCTGCAAACGGCATCCCTCTGTTTCGATTCATAAAACACGGGGATGGGAGTATCAGGTACGATATTGGAAAAACGGGCATTGATCTGACCACCACGCAAACCGTTACCGGGGTTACCTATGATGGGAGCTGGCTGTCCGCCCAGGTTCTCTTTGACTTCGAAGAACAGAAGGTTGCCTTTGAGCTTCATGACACGAAGCATCCGGAAAACAGCTTCACCGCCGATGATTTGGACATCAGCCAATTGGGCCATACGAAAAGTATTTCCAAAATGGAGATTAGAGGCAACCGCGCGGGTAACTTTACGGTAGGTCTGGATAATCTCATGATCCAAGCCGCAGCGGCCCAAGGAACCGCAAGGAATGTTGCAGCCATCACAACCGCCTATGAAAATCAGGTTTATAAGCTGCTTGGAACCACAGTGACTGAGGTGGTTTATGATCTCCCTGAAACTCTGGGAGTTGAGCTAAGTGATGGCAGCACGCTGCCCGAAGTGCCTGTAACCTGGAGCAGCACCAATTATAATCCTGCTCAACTGGGCACGTATGCATTTACTGGCTTACTGGATGTAAGCGGATTCTCCAATGTCAAGAATGACAGTAATGTTCAGGCCCAGGTATCCGTACAAGTGGTGAAGGACTTAACCCTTCCCGAGCCGGATAAAGGAGCTGCTTTGTATACTCCCTATGCTGCGGAAAGCTTCGAATATCCGGGTTTAGCAGGAGACGAGCTGCCGCTTAACGATTCCGCTTACGGAAATTGGACGTATAAGGGCACAGATAAGCCAGTGGTCCGGCTTGCTCCAGGCACTTCAACCGGGAATTATGCGGAATTGCTGAAAAAACCGTCTATGTCCACTGGCATTCTGAGTAAACCGGTATCGGTCAAACAAGCAAGCAAGCTGTACTTTGAGTTTGCCCTGAAGGTCCCCCAAGCCGGAAACGGAAACACTCAAGAGGATATGCTTGCCGGACTTTACGGAGACAATGTAGATGAAGCTCATTTTACCGGCATTAAGGTGAGAGGCACCCAGTTCATCCTTGATGCAGGAGCGGAAGAGACGGTTATGAAGGATTTGGCCGGAAATAATCTCGTTGTCGATCCGTCAACCTGGTATCAATTTGAAATTTTCGCGGATTTCTCCGGAGAAACACCTACTCATCATGTCCGCATCCGGCAAGAGGGGGCAGAAATTTACCATAGCGGGAATGTTCCCTTCACCCTGCCGGATGGAATCGACGGTAATCAAATTGGACATATCAGCTTCATGAATAACAGCACCTCCAATCCACTTTATATCGATAATATTGTATTGCGCAATGGAGTCACCGTTGATGAGGATTTTGACCGGTATACAACAGGAACTGCTGCAGCAACAGCCCATGGCTGGTCCTCCGTGCCCGCCGGCAGCGGAAGCGTAAAAATGGATTATGCAGCCGAGGGCAGCCGCAAATACCTTAACATCTCCAATCCTTCGAACGGAAGCGCCTTTACGACAACACTTCCTTTCCTTACGCAAGGACTTGATCTGAACACGGATCAAACCATAGTCGAATTTGACTATAAGGGCTCCAAAGTGGGCAGCCAGGAAATCCGTTTCAAAAAATCCAATGTGGGATTCACATCCATCCGGATGACGATGAGTAAGAATGGTGTCTATCTGGAGACGACTGGCAAGGATTCACTTAATATCCTGAAGCATACCGCAGACAAGTGGTACCACTTTAAGTTTGTGATCAACTTTCCCGGAAGATTCTATGATGTGTATGTGGATGACCAGCTCAAGCAGCAAGGCTTGAATTTCTTTACCTCCGATTACATCACAGACACGTATACCACTACGCCGGATCTGTCCAAAACAATCGGACAGCTGTATCTGAGCTCCGGAGCGGGCAGCGAAACACTGGCCTTGGATAACATCAAGGTGTATCAGGAGGAACGCCCGGTTTACACTGGCCTGACCATCGGAGATATCCCCAGGCTGCAGGCGTTGATTACAGGCAACAACAAAAGCGCCAAAAGCGATGCCCTGTATCAGCTGGAGCAAATCGGCACGAGGGCAATCCTGCCTTCCCTGCAGCTTGCTTTAGGGGATGAGCAGCGGGGCGTACGTCTGACCGCAGCAAGAATTTTAGGTCATTTCGGCAACGAGATCAATGAGGATCTGTTCCATATCCTGCTGGACCCGCAGACCAATTTTTTTGCGAGGACTGCCATTGTGAACCAATTGACCCTTAACGGGCAAAATCGGGAAAGCACCGCCCAGGCTGTTGGCGCCTTGCTTCAAAACGGCAGTTCTGCCGAACGAGGGGCTTACGCTACAATCCTCGGCGAGCTGCTCTCTGATGCTGCCGGCGCCATACCTGAGCTGCTGGCGCAGCTGCATAACGAAAGCAATGGTATTGAGACACGGTTAACCTTACTGGATGCGCTGTGGCATATTGATGAAAGCAGGATCCCGCTATCCCTATGGACGCTGGGATTGCAGCCGGCAGCCGAATCCTTCTACATGCTGATGAATAAAGCCAATGATGTATTGGCAAAAGCAGGGGGAGAGGCAGTTCCCGCCTTGCGTGAGGCATTGGCTTCTTCAGACGGGCAGCTCAGGGCGAGAGCCGCATCCCTTCTGGGGAGCATGGGCCCGGATGCCTCGTTGGCAGTGGAGGATCTGATCAACGCGCTTCATGACAATGTATGGTATGTGAGCTGGGAAGCAAGAAGCGCTTTGACCAAAATCGCACCCCAGGACCCCGGTGTTATAAGCGCTCTGGCAGCTGCACCCACGCATGAGTCAGCACCGGCGGAGAAGCTTCCTGTGACTTACAGCCGTGAAGGCGATAATGCAAAAATCAGCAACGGGCTGATCTCCATTGCCATCGGAGTTGGCAAGCAATTTGGCAATGTAATTTCTTATAAGAAATCCGATGGAATCGAGCTCTACAACAATAATGGTCAATATTGGACCTCCAATGGAGCGAATTATGGTCTCGCGCAGGGGAACACCACCGCTATCACAACATTCACAGAGATTGCCAATACACCGGAAATGGTGGAGCTTTCCTTTAAAACCTCTGCAACGGATGCCCGTCCCTACTCACTGGACATCCGCTATGTGGTAAGAGCGGGTGAGGAAGGATACTATTATTATGTAGTTGAAGACAAGGAGGCTGCTTATCCGGATGCTTACGTGGGTGATATTGCCACCAAGATGAGGGTAAACCCCGAAAAATTCAATTACCGGATTTTTGCCGACGGGCTTCAGGGCCGGATGATAGCCCCGGAGGAGCTTGAGAAAATCGCTGAAAATGAGATCATCAACGAGACCTACCAGATGGACAATGGCGATATTTGGGCAAAATATTCATGGAAAGCCTATGACCTGCCCAGCAGCGGAGCCTTCGGCTTCACAGGGAGCGACAAGGGGATCTGGGTGGTCCAGCCTGCCATTGACAATGGAGGCAGCCTGCTTCAGGATTATTTCGGCGCCGGGCATGAAACGTATGATGAGCCGGTAATGATTCAAAACATCGATCAGGGCTTCTTTGTCGCAGATCCGCGCTATTTACCGGAAAAAAAGGTGCTGGGTCCATATTTTATGTACGCCAACACAGGAGCCAACTCCGTAGAAATGTGGGTTGATGCCAAAAGAAAGGCAGAGGAAGAGAAGACCGAGTGGCCGTACAACTGGATAACCGACTCCACATATTTCAAGGACCGGGGAAGCATCGCCGGTAAAATCGTGGACACGGAAGGGACACCTGTATACAATGCCACGGTGGTCGTGTGTTACCCGGATCCGAATATGGACTACTCCTGGCAGAATCCCTTTGGCGCCAACTATTACATTGCCCATACCGGACTTGATGGAGCATTCTCCATTCCCAAAGCCGCTCCCGGCAATTATACCTTGTTCGCCTTTGCCGATGGCGTCTATGGAGAAATCCGCAAGGAAGGAGTTACCGTACAGGCTGATCATTCCACGGATGTGGGAGCGTTATCCCTTGTACCCAAGAAGCTGGGGGAGCTCGTCTGGCAAATTGGCACACCCGACCGCAGCGGAAGGGAGTTTAAGGGAGGAAGCAACAACCGCGTATTTGATAAATTTCTGCGGTATGCTGAGTTTTTCCCCAATGATGTGAATTACACAGTTGGCGTAAGCCAACCGGGAGAGGATTTCTTCTTCTGGCATCCGGCAGATACGCTTGACGGGAAACGGCCTGTATACACGATTCACTTTAATTTGGATCAGGTGCCGCAAGGAAAGGCTGCGCTTACTCTTGGGTTTTCCTCTACCCGCGGTGATGTGGTGTTTGAGTCAGCCATCAACGGAACATCTCTTACACCGATTCCCTTCGACTACGATGACGATACCGGCGCATCCATGCGCGGAGCCGAATACGGAATTTACCGGAACAGAGTCCTAACCTTCGATGCTTCCTTGTTAAAAGAGGGCTCCAATACATTAACCCTGAATTTGAGCAAGGTAGATGACTGGTTAAAGAATGTAGGCTACGATTTTATCAGATTGGAATTTATCAATGGGGACAGCCCGGACCTTTTCCCGGATCTGAAAGCACGTTGGGCAGAGTCTGATGGTTCATCCGCCGGCAGCCAATATGATCCTGCCGCCGCAGTCAGCCGGGCGGAATGGATTGCCATGGTGGCAAGGGCTACTGGATTGACAGATACAGTCTACCTTGGCGCTTATGATGATGTTGCCGGTGAGGATTGGTATGCTGGAGCAGTCCAGTCCGGCCGCTACAAGCAGCTTATCGCTCCGGAATTGATTTCGGGCAATAACCTCAGCCCTGCTGCAAGGATCACAAGGGAAGAACTGTCGTCCGTTGTGATGAAGGCTTATGAATACCGGTTGAAGACGCTGCCGGGTTTTGATTTGTCGGGGTTTGCGGATAGCGGGAATATTACCGATTGGGCAAAAAAATACGTGCAAGCCGGGCTTGCTATGGGTATTGTGAAGGCAAAGTCAGACACCGAAATTGCACCTCAAGCGGAAATCACCAGAACAGAAGCACTGGCAACAGCCCAGCGGTTGGCAGCAGCGTTCTCTTGGCTACCCCTTGTGGCGCCGGAGCAGCCTGCTTCGCCGGAGCCGCAGCTGGTTTCCCTTCACGCGGAGCCGGATGACACAAGCTTGACGGTTGGAGACACACAATCCATCAAGGTGACGGGAACCTACGAGGATGGAAGCACCATTGAGCTGTCCGGTGTACAATTTATCTCGAGGGATACCGCTGTTGCGGAGGTAAGCACGCTGGGGGTGATAACCGCCAACGCCGCCGGGCAGACGGTCATTGACCTCACCTACGAAGGCAAGCAAACATCCGTTAAAGTTCAGGTCGTTGCCAGATCCGGCGGAGGCACTGGAGAGGGAGACGGAGACGAAGATGAGGACGAGGACCAATCGACATCAGGTGTCGTCATCCCCACTCCATCAACCCCATCCCCACGTATTGTTGAAGTCGACGGCATCACAATCGGAATTGCCGGGGAAGACAGCGGTATTTCCCTGGACGTCAAGGAGAATAAAAACAGTCAGACGCTGCAAAATGCCCATTACGAGGCTCTTAGCCCCATCTATACCATCTCTGTAAAGGATGGGAAAAGTCTCAGCAAGCCTATCACCCTCACCCTGGCTTATGATGCCACCCGCAAGCTGGAGGGAAAACCGTCCATCTTCCGGTATGATGCTTCAACCGGCAAGTGGGTGGACATCGGCGGGGAAGCAAAGGCAGGCATCATCTCCGCAGCCTCCGCCCAAGCTGGCGACTTCGCCGTGCTGCTGGTGAAGGATTCGCCGGAGAAGAACGGGGAGCAAGGGGCCGGTTGGTCGGATCTGCAGAATCACTGGGCCAAACAGGCGATTGCAGAGGCTGCCGCAAAGGGAATCATTGACGGATACCCGGACAGCACCTTCAGACCGGATCAAACAGTCAACAGACTGGAATTTGCTATCATGCTGGCCAGGGCTTTGAAGCTGGAGCCTAAACCGGATGGGGAATTAAAGGCTGCCGATGCGGACCGGATTCCCAACTGGGCGATAAGCGAGTTGTCTTCAGCGGTAGCGGCAGGGATCCTTGAAGGATATGATGACGGTACGCTTCAGCCGGAGAGAACCATCAGCAGAACAGAAATGGTTGTGATGCTGCTGCGCGCTTATGAATGGAGCGGCAACACCATAAAAGGGCAAGGCACAGAAAAATCAGCCTTCCATGATACCAATTCCATTCCGGATTGGGCCAAGGCAGATGTTGCGGCAGCCGTGGAGGCAGAGCTGATCCAGGGTGATGACAACGGCCTGTTCCGACCAGCCGCTACGGCCACCAGAGCCGAGGCAGTCACCGTCCTGATGCGTATGCTGGGCCAGGGCAAATAGAATTGAAGCAAATCAGGGACCTCTTCCGTTTGATGGAAGAGGTCTTTATCGTCGTGGGGGTCTATGCTGCTGCCGCGGAACGGGCGTGACGGAAGTCTAAGGGGCATCTTCAAGGGGTGACACAAGCCCAATGTCCCGCCTTTACCTGGTTTTACCCCATGGAATTTCTTCATTGCAATAGTACATTCTCGTAAAAGCCCGTAACTCCGCCGATAAAAATGTCCGGTTGTCGGAAATTGCCGGCTGTCACATAATGAAATCACACCGCCGTCGACGCGCTAACAATTTTGGAGGTGAAAGAAGTGATGAAACAAGCGGCTGCACAAGACAACATTCAGGCCGTGCACATGGCCGGTAAGGACCGCAGGAATACGTTATGGAAGCGGGTCCGCCGTGAAAAATGGATGTTCATCTTGCTAACGCCCGGTTTACTATATTTTGTATTATTCAAATATGTTCCCATGTGGGGGGTTCTGCTTGCCTTTAAGGATTACCAGCCCTTTCTGGGATTCGTTAAAAGCGAGTGGGTTGGTTTGGAGCATTTCCGTGTGTTCTTTGCCAATCCTGAATTCACCATGCTGCTCAGCAACACCCTGCTCCTTTCGTTCTACAATTTGGTTTTCTTCTTCCCGGCACCCATCATTTTGGCCCTTCTTCTGAATGAGATTCGGGTGGCATTCTTCAAACGGTTTGTCCAAACGCTGGTTTATGTGCCCCACTTTATTTCCATGGTCATCGTGGCCAGCTTAACCTATGTGTTCCTGACTACGGAAGGCGGGGTTGTCAATGAGTATCTGTTCCAGCAAACAGGCGATAAAATTGACTTTCTGACCAATCCGGGCTGGTTCCGTCCCATCATTATTATCCAAACCATCTGGAAGGAATGCGGCTGGGGAACGATTATTTTTCTGGCAGCGCTGGCCGGTGTGGAAATGGAGCAATATGAGGCGGCGATAATGGATGGAGCCAACCGCTGGAAGCAAACCTGGCATATTACGCTTCCTTCCATCCGCAGTACCATCGTGCTTCTGCTAATCCTCCGGATGGGCAATATTCTGGATAATGGCTTTGAACAGATTTACTTGCTGCTGAACCCGCTAAACCGGCATGTGGCGGAGGTTTTCGATACCTATGTCTATATGGTGGGTATTACGCAGGGAGCTTTCAGCTACAGTACGGCAGTAGGCTTGTTCAAATCCTTAGTGGGTATCGTTTTGGTTATGGGTACCAACTGGCTGGCCAAGAAATTTGGCGAATCCGGCCTTTATTAATGGAGAGAGGAGGAGAAAGTATTGGCTAGACATTATAAAAGCGTACCGGGCACTGCGTTCGATATAAGCAACTATCTATTTTTGACGCTATATGGTTTATTGGCCATATTTCCTTTTGTCTATATTATTGCGGGATCCTTCGCCAGCGATGCGGAGCTCACCGAGAGGGCCGTTTTCCTGATTCCCAAAGCCTTTACGGTTGCAGCGTATGAATACATTTTTTCCACCGATATTATTATGAGAAGTGTTTGGGTTTCCATCTATGTTACCGTTGTGGGGACAATCTTCAACCTTGTCTTTACGGTTACCATGGCCTATCCCCTGGCACGGAGAACACTGCCCGGACGGAATACCTTCTTGAACATGGTGATCTTCTCCATGTTGTTCGGCGGGGGGATGATTCCCACCTACCTGGTTATCCGGGAGCTGAATTTGCTGGACAGCCTGTGGTCTCTGATCATTCCCGGTGCCATCAGCGCCTTCAACCTAATCATTGTGAAGAACTTTTTTCAGGAGCTTCCTCCGGAGCTTGAAGAAGCCGCCCGGATTGACGGGTGTACAGAGCTGGGGTTATTATGGAAAATCGTACTTCCGCTATCCAAGCCGGTACTGGCCACCTTCACGTTATTCTACGCCGTCGGCCATTGGAACAGTTTTTTCAGCGCATTGCTATACATTAACAATCCGGAAAAATGGCCTTTGCAGGTTATGCTGCGTCAGATCGTCATGCTGTCCCAATCGGCTGCAGGAGATGTGAACAATATGGATCCCGGTTTTGTCAAACCGCCCGATCAGGCTATCAAAATGGCAGTCATTGTCATCGGTACAGTTCCTATTTTGCTCGTGTATCCGTTCCTCCAGAAGCACTTTGCAAAAGGTGTCATGATTGGCTCTGTAAAGGGGTAACGGTTTACGATAAAAAGAAGCAATTATTCAAGGAGGTCATGGGTACATGCAACAGAACAAAAAACAATGGAAGAAATGGCTTGCCACAGCATCGGTAGCGTCCTTAGCGGCAACGGCTTTGACAGGCTGCGGCGGCGACACAGCGGATACGGCATCGCAATCGCCCCAAGGATCGGCAGCTGCGGTAACACCGGCGAAGCCTTTGGAGCTGAGTATTATGCTCCCGGTCTTCAATACCAGCTATCCTAAGGACGGCAGCCCGGTGTTGGCGGAAATCGAGAAAAAAACCAACACCAAGATTCATATTGACTGGGTTCCCAATTCTTCTTACAACGACAAATTCAACATTACCCTGGCATCCAGCAAGCTGCCCAGCATCATGTACGTTCCCGACACCAAAAGCTCCAGCTTCGTCAATGCGGCCAAGTCCGGCGCCTTCTGGGATGTGGCTCCGTATTTGAAGAACTACAAAAACCTGGGCCAATCCAATAAAACTGTACTTGAGAACTATGCCATCGACGGCAAAACCTACGGGATTTACCGGAGCCGTGCACTGGGCCGCAACGGTATCAATTTCCGGCAGGACTGGCTGGACAATGTGGGTTTGAGTGCCCCCAAAACCATTGATGATTTCTATAACATGCTGAAGGCGTTTAAGGAAAAGGATCCGGACAAAAACGGCAAGGACGACACCTACGGCATGGTGCTGGTGAAATGGACCGGCACCTGGGCCAGCGGCTTTGATACCATCAAGCTTTGGTTCGGAGCTCCTAATAAATGGGGAGCCGTCAATGGTGCACTGGTGCCGGAGCATGAAACAGCTGAATATTTTGAAGCGCTGAAGTTTATGCGGAAGCTGTTCGAGGAAAAGCTGATCAACCAGGACTTCGCCGTGTATGACAGCGCCAAGTGGATCGATCCTGTAGTGAACGGCAAAGCCGGTGTTATTGTAGACGTGTCTGACACTGCCGGCCGCATCGAGCAAAAAATTCATGATGCCCTGAAGGCTGCCAATAAAGACGAACCTACTAAGCAGTTTGTGGACAATTCCATTGGGGTGGAAGGCAAAAACGGTCTGAAGGCACTCCCGACTACAGGCTACGCCGGCATTCTGGCCATACCGAAATCCAGCGTGAAAACGGAGGAAGAGCTGAAACAGGTCCTGCAATTCATTGACCAGTCCAATGAGGCCGAGATTCAAACCTTGCTGTACTCCGGTATTGAGGGTAAGCATTATACCAAGGATACCGACGGCTTCATCATCCCCAGCACGGATACCGCACTCAATGAGTCCGAGGTTGCCGGCTTGGGTCAAATGCTGACCTATATTCCTGAAACCAGAACGCTGAAGAGCAAGAAAACCCAAACGCCTCTTTCCATCAAAACAGAAAAGATGCAAAAGGAAGCCGAGAAGTATATCGTTCCGAATCCTGCTGAGTCCTTAATCTCCAAGGTGTACTCCCAAAAGGGGCCGCAGCTGGACAACATCATCAATGATGCCCGTATTAAGTACATTGTGGGACAATCCACAGAAGCGGATTGGAAAGCTGCTGTAGAGCTGTGGAAAAAGAGCGGCGGCGATGAGTATGTGAAGGAAATGAATGAGCTGTACGCCGCTTCGCCGAAGAAGTAAAGGAAAGAGGGAAAAAACCGTGTCGCGGACACGGTTTTTTCCTGTTTCAACGAGAATGTGCTAGTCTGCCGGCAAAGTGCTATCGGGCACACAGGAGTCTCAAGAAAGTGCAATTGAACAAAACAGGCCGATAAGGTATCCTAGGTAAGAAAAAAAGCCAACGGCTGGTGAATGAAATGGGAAAGCTCTTCTCCAAGGAAACAACATATTACAGGCAGAGTCTTCTGCTGATCCTGGTCATTGCCACCCTGCCGGGGCTTTTGCTGAGCGGATTGATGTATTGGGGGGCAGGGGGCGAGATTGAGGAGGAACTGCATCAGCTTCACCAACAGAAAATCCACGAGCGCGCTCAAACCATTGACGACACCCTCTCCCATTTGGAGATGTCCTTGGGGCATTGGGCCTTTGAGCCGCAGTTTGACTATTTGCTGAACAACAAGGATTTCTGGAAGAACTATACCCAGGCATGGGATATCACGAAAACCCTGCTGGTGATCCAGAGCACAAGCGAGCTGATTGAACGGGTGGAGCTTTTTTTGGTGGGAACCAGCGAGGGAGGCATCCTTTTTAATCCGGAGCATAAGATTCTGGAGCAGACCGACCTGGACGAGCAATATATGGCGCTGCTGCGCCAGGACCGCTCCATCTTCTGGACGTATCCCGGTTCGGGAAATGCCAATAACAGAGATCTTGCATTAGTTCAAAAGGTGCCCGGCAACAGCAGCGAGCCCATCGGGTTCCTGATGGTCCGGATCAATATGGATAAGCTGGGGCAGCTGGTGGAAACGCTGACTCCGTATAATGGGGCCAAAACCTTCCTGGTGCGGGAGGACGGCGGTATCATTATCAGCACCGGAGTTACGGAGAAGGATGAGCCGTTTGCTGCCGAGCTGATCCGGGATATTCAAGCCAGAAACACAGATGAAGGCCTCTACTTCAGCAATTGGAAGGGAAGCAAATATTCAGTAACCTACGACAGCTTCTCTGAGCTCATCAATCACTGGGGCTATATATCGGCGGCGCCTATCCGTTCCATTACCACGCCGCTATTATCCATCTCCAAGCTGATTATTATTGTTAGCCTTATCGGTCTTCTGGTGGCGGTGTCCTTGGCCTGGTTTGCGTCCCGGCGCATTTACTCCCCCATCGGCAAGCTGGTGCGGATGCTCTCCGGCGACAAAAGCGAGTCGGCTGCCAAAGACATTGATGAGTTTTCGCTGATCAACCAGCGGTGGCAGGCCTTGAACCGGGAAAATAATTCCTTGCAATCCAAGCTGCGGCATGAACTGCCCCACTTGAAGGAAAGCTTCCTGCAGCAGCTGATCCAAGGTTACCTGTACCGGTATTCCGGCCAGGAGCTGATCGATCGCTTCATCCAGTACGGCGGGAATGTGGAGCAGGGGATCTTCACCGTTGTTTATCTCCAATTGATTGGCTTCGACCGGCTGATGGACCGGTTCAACAAGGGGGATGAGGGACTCGTCACCTTTGCCGCCTGCAATATTATTGAGGAAATCACCGCCGGGAATCTGGAGCAGGGGTATGTCATCAACTTCCACGACTTGTCCATTGCCGTCCTGATTGTGGAGCGGGGCACCCACCAGCGGGACCGGATCTATTCTGTGTGCCGCGAGGTGACCCAGACCATCAACCGGATTTTGCGGATGCGGGCTACGGTAGTTATTGCCCCTACGACGGATAATATCACCCAGGTTGCCTCTGTCCTCGAGAAGGCAAAATCCGCTACCCGGTACCGCAGCTTTGAGAACGAGAACCAGATTCTGGATATGGAGCAGCCGGGGCTGTTTTTTGAGACGGGCAGCTTTAATTATCCCTTCGCTATCGAACGGGAGCTGATTCAGGCAATAAGGGCGGGGGAGAAGGATGAGGCTGTGGGGCAGCTCACTCTCTTTGTGGAGGCTATGTCTGCTGAGGGCATGAAGGAAATTGATGTGCAGCAGGGTTTGATGCGGCTGCTGGCAGGCATTCTGAATGCTGTCTCCCAGGTGGGTGTGAACCCGGCCAGCCTGACCAACGGCGGCAATATATTCGAAGCGCTGTCCCAAATCCGCGACCCGCAATCCATCCTTCAATGGTTCCGGGAGAATATTGTGGAGACCTATATGAGGGAGCTGGAGAAACGCTCCAACGATCAGGTGAAGCGGATGATCGAGCAGGCTAAGCAGTATCTTCATGAATACTATGCCAAGGATATCTCTCTGGAAAGCTGCGCGGATCACGTGGGCGCCACCTCCCATTTGCTCAGCAAGGCCTTTAAGTATGAGGTGGGGATCAACTTTACGGAGTACCTGACAGAATTTCGTATGGACAAGGCCAAAATGCTGCTGAAGGAATCCGACATCATGATTAATGAAATTGCTCTTCTGGTTGGCTATCAGCCCAGCTATTTCATTCGGCTGTTCAAGAAGCTGGAGGGGATCACACCAGGCAGGTTCCGGGAGATGGTCCGGGGGCAGGAGGGGTAGGGGCGGATAAAACAAGGAGGGCCGTGTCAGGGACACGGCTCTTTTTTGACATGCGGATATCTTGCTCCAAAGGCTGGCGGAATTATCTGACCCAGCGGGAAATGAACGGCAGGTTCTTGTGGCTGCGGATCCGGGTAAGGGAGAGGGTGGTGAAATAAACCGCCAACGCAAATCCTACGGATCCCAGCACATTCCATACCAGCGGTATGTCCATGGCGGTGGAGTAATTTAAGGCCCATTGGCCGCATAGCGCCATAACCAGCATGGAGAGGAACACTCTGGCATACGGGCGGATTTCCCAATAAAAGCCGATAATGCTGGAGATGGACAGGAAATTCAGCACGGTCAGGATAATAATCCCGATCCCCATTCCGAAGGCTACACCGATGATGCCGAACTGGCTTCCCAATACGAAAATCGCCACCGCCTTCAAGCCCGTGGCAACCACATGATTCCCCAGCGTGGTGCCTGCCTTGCCTAGCCCAAGCAGAATGGCATTCAGCGGGGCGTCAAAATAATGAAGGAAGAACATGGGAGCCAGGACCTTCAGCAGGATACCCGCCTCCGGCGCGTGATAAATCAAAGTGGTTAGCGGTGTGGCCCATATAAATAAAATTACTGTGGCCGGCGCTCCGATGGCTAAGCCCAGCCGCAGTGCCTGGTCCATCCGTTCATGCATCAATAGGCTGTTTTTGTTGGCAGAGGCTTCGCTAATGGCCGGAATAAGGGCAGTGGACAGGGAGTGGGTAATGAAGCTGGGCATAAACAGCAGCGGAAATGCAAAGCCGGCCAGCATGCCGAATTGCTTGGTTGCCATCGCCGTTCCGATGCCCGTAAGAGCCAGGCTGCTGGTGATGAGCATGGGCTGCAGGGCCCCGTACAGGGAATGGACTACACCGTTGCCGGTTAACGGCAGCCCGATGCGGAGCAGCTCGGCAAGGGTGGATCTGCTCTTCCGCAGGCTGCTTCCCCAGGATACGCCGGGTATCCGGGCCTCTCCGCGCAGCTTGTAGCTGATTGCCAGAAACGATAGGCTGGTAGCCTCGCTGATCACGGCTGCAGCGGTTGCTCCTGCGGCGGCATACGCGATCCCGTAGGGCAAGAGCAAATGCACCAGAGCCAGCACACAGGCGATCTGGACCGTATACTCCAGCACATCTGAGGCCGCAATGGTCTGCATCCGCTGCTTGCCCCGGAAGTATCCCTTCAGTACCGCAGAGATGGCGATAATCGGAGCAATAGGAGTAATGGCCAGCATGGCGTAATAGGCCCGCTGGTCTGTCAGCAGGATGGAGGCGATCCATTCCGACCCCAAGAGACAGACGGTGGTCAGGGTGATGCTCAGGGTGCTGGTAATGGCCAGCGAAACATGGAGGATACGCTTTATCTTTGCTTTGTCACCTTTGGCATCAGCCTCCGCCACCAGCTTGGAGATGGCCACCGGCAGCCCCAGCTCCGTAATGGTGATCACCAGGGGCACCAGAGGCTGCGCCATCATAAGCAGCCCGATTCCCTCCGCTCCCAGCACACGGGCAATATACATCCCGCTGATGAAGCCGAGAATCCGGTTGATTAATGCGGCAATAGACAAAACAAAGGTGCCTCTCATGAAGGATTGCTGCTGTTGCGTCATTGGCATCATGTCCTTCCTGAAGAATCAAATACTTCTATTGTATTCGGGGTTGTCTGCGAACATGCAGTCAAGCTTGACAGGCAGAGGAAAAGCGCAGGTACAGGCAATGGCGGGCAGTATCAGGGACTATTGGCGGAATATGGCTGTTACACAGACCTGCGGATGTTATAATGGAGGAAAAGTTGAATTAACGGAGTAAGGAAGGAATCCCAATGAGCTCAATCGACATTGTTCTGGAGTATTCGCCGGTTGTTAACTTTGCCATGCAGCAGAATCATGTGCCTGTCATCCGCAAGCTATTGCTGACCAACACAGGGACAGCAGAGCTTCGCCGTATCCAGGTGGTCATCCGGACGAATCCGGATTTTGCCGGCGAATGGAAAACCACCCTGGAGCTCCTGCCAGCCGGCCAAACCACGGATGTCGGAACGGTGGCCCTCCGGCTGTCCCCATCATTTCTCATCGGATTGACGGAGCGGCTGTCCGGGGTTTTGGAGCTTGCCGTGCTTCATGAGGACGGAGCCGAGCTGCTGCTGCGCACATTTCCCATGGATGTGCTGGCTTATGACGAGTGGCATGGCTTGTTTTTGCTCCCGGAAATGGCAGGGGCTTTTGTAGCCCCCAATCATCCGGAGGTGCTCCGGGTGGTAAAGGCGGCGGCGAGCATTCTCCACGGGTGGGATCCGTCCGTTGTTTTTGACGGCTATCAAAGCCAGGATACCAACCGGGTGAGAAAACAGGCCGCCGCCGTTTACGCTGCTCTCCAGCAGGAGGGGCTGGCCTACAGCGTTTGCCCGGCCAGCTTTGAGGAGATCGGCCAGCGGGTCCGGCTTCCCGACACCCTCATGCAGTACCGGATGGGCAACTGCTTGGATCTTTCGTTCTTTTATGCGGCTTGTCTGGAAGCTGTAGGACTGCATCCGCTTGTGATATTCACCAAGGGGCATGCTTTTGCAGGTCTGTGGCTGGTGAAGGAAACCTTCGCCGACAGCTTCCAGGATGACTGGTCTTTGCTGACGAAACGGCTGGCCGCCGGCATTCACGAAATTTGCGTAGTGGAAACTACCGCTCTGACAGCCGGACGCAATGTGGCCTTCGGGGATGCGGAGAAGCTGGCGGCAGAGCATCTGGCTGTGCCGGAGAGCTTTGACGGCTTTGTGGATGTAAAGCGTGCCCGTGCCAGCGGAATCCGTCCGATTCCCATCCGGGTACAGGGGCAGGCAGGCTGGGAGGCGTCGGAAGTCGTTTCGACCTCCGGCAGTTTCCCGGCGGAAGCCCCCGGTTTGCTGGAGGTGCTGGAGCGACCGGTTGAAGTGTCCTTCATTTCCCTCCCCAAGCAAAAGGAATGGGAAAGGCGGCTGCTGGATTTAACACTGCGCAACAGCCTGCTTAATTTCCGGCTGACCCGGTCCAGCGTCCAGATTTTGAGTGCCGGCTTAGGCCCTATTGAGGACGCTATTGCCAACGGTAAAGAATTTCAGCTTCTGCCAAGCCCCAGGGACTGGCAAGGGGAGGAGCGGGATTCCGGGCTGTTCCGTACCATTCATCATACTGACCCAGTTGCGGAGCTGCTCCGGGAGGAGCAGGAAAACGGACGTCTGCGCTCCAACCTGTCTGAAGCGGATTTAGGAGGCAGACTGGTGAACCTGTACCGGTCCGCCCGTGTATCTCTGGAGGAAAACGGTGCCAACACCCTATACCTGGCGTTAGGGCTTCTGCAATGGTATGAAACGGATGCCAGCCAGAAGGCCCGTTACGCCCCGCTTGTGCTGATACCGGTGGATCTGGTCCGCAAATCCTCCCGGGTGGGCTTTCTGCTGCGGGCCCGGGATGAGGAGCCGCAGTTTAACATTACCCTTCTCGAGCTCTTGAAGCAGGATTTCGGCATCGATATCGGCGGCTTGGATCCGCTGCCTAAGGATGAGCAGGGAGTGGATTTGAAGCGGGTATTCACCGTCATCCGCCACGGGGTAATGGCCCGTCCGCGGTGGGACGTGATCGAAACTGCGTATTTGGGACTGTTTTCCTTCAGCCAATTTGTCATGTGGAACGACCTGAAGACAAGATCAGGAGAGCTGGCCCAAAACCCCGTTGTCGCCAGTCTGATGGCCGGGCAATTAAAGTGGGTCCCGGAGGAGGTGTTCCCGGATACCCATCTCCTGGACGGGCAATACGGCGTGGATCACGGGGCGGTGCCCATCAGCGCAGATTCCTCCCAGCTTGCGGCCATTTTCGCCTCCGGGGAAGGGCAAAGCTTCGTGCTTCACGGGCCACCCGGCACCGGCAAGTCGCAAACCATCACCAACATAATTGCCAATGCGTTAGCCATGGGAAAAAGAGTTCTGTTTGTTGCCGAGAAAATGGCTGCCTTGAATGTGGTTCAGCGGAGGCTTGCCGCCATCGGGCTGGAGCCCTTCTGCCTGGAGCTTCACTCCAACAAGAGCAAGAAGAAGGCAGTGCTGGAGCAATTGCAGCAGGCGCTTGACGCGGCCGGAACACGTCCTCCGGAGGAATGGGAAAGGCTTGCCGGGAGGCTGAAGGAGGCCAGACAGCGGCTAAACGATTACGTCACTGCCCTGCACCGGAAGAATAGCAGCGGCAAATCGGTTTATGATTGCTTGACGGCTTACGGGAAGGTCCGGGAGCAGCCGGATACGGTGAAGCTGAGTCCCGCCGCAGCGGGAGCCTTGTCTGTGGACCAGTGGAGCCGCTGGGAGGAGCTGGCAGGGGAGCTGCACGCAGCAGCGGAAGCGCTGGCAGGCCCCATCACCGGACATCCATGGGAGGAGGCGCGGTTAAGCGAATATACCCCGGCCTTGAGATCGCAGCTGGAAGAGCTGCTGGCTGCTTACAGGGAGAAGCTGGATGAATGCGGACAGGCGGTGCAGGAAACGGCTCCTCATTTGGGGCTGCAGGCGGAGAGCATCGGACGGGTGCAGCTGGACCTGCTGGGGAAATGCTGCGGACATCTTGCAGGTGCGCCGGCACTGGTTCCCGGCCTGCTTGCCAGTGACAGTCTGGGAGAGGATATTGTCCGGGTCCGGGCCGCCATCGGCTACGGTGCGGAGAGGGATAAGCTTGAAGGCCGGATTCTGGCCGGATTTTCCCCAAGCGTGCTTGCCGCGGATGCCGCCGGTATGCTGGCGCTTTGGCAAAAAGCGGATTTGCAGTGGTTCCTGCCCAAATGGATGGGCCGGAGGCGGGTTATGGGGCTACTGAAAAAGCATGCACTTCCGGGAAAAAGCATTGCCGCAGACGGGACTGAAGCGCTGCTGCATGATCTGGTGGGGTACGCTGAAGAGGCGCAGCGGGTTCAAAACAGCGGGGATGCGGTGAGACCGCTTATTGGCGACGGGCTGTGGAACGGCGGGAATGGCAGCTGGGCCGGCATTGCTGAAGCCTGCGATTATGCGGAGCAGCTGGGTTTGCTGGCTGAAGCCTGCACCGGTTCAGTAAGAGGCGGTGTTGAGCTGCGCAGGAGATATTTGGAGCTGGCCCGCGCAGGGGATTATACCGCCCTGCAGCAGAAGCTGTCCCGTCTGTCTGCCAGCCTGAGGGAGCTGCAGCAAATGGAGGAGATGTTGGCCGGTCTTTTGGAGCTGGATAAGGAGAGGCTGTGGGCGGAAGGAGATGCCCGGGACTGGATTGCCTGGATGCAGGCCAAAGCAGACCGCTGGCTGTCCCGCCTGGACGGGCTCCGGGACTGGTGCGCCTGGCGCAGAACCCGCGCCAAAGCGGCGGAGGCAGGGCTTGATCCTGTAATCACGCCGCTGGAAAAAGGCAGCCTGCCGTTAGTAAATCTGGTTCCGGCCTTCTACAAGGCGCTGAACAAGGCCTGCATGGAGCATTTTATTTCCGTAACGGAGCCGCTAAAGGTATTCTCCAGCCGGATGTTCGAAGAGTCTGTCAGGCAGTTCACCCGGATGACGGATGAATTTGAGCTGCTGACCCGCCAGGAGATTGCCGCCCGATTGGCTGCAAGAGTGCCCCACTCCGCCTCCGAAGCCGCCCAGAGCTCAGAGCTGGGCATTCTGCAGCGGGCCATCCGCAGCAACGGACGGTCTCTGGCCATCCGGAAGCTGTTCGAGCAAATTCCCAATCTGCTCCACCGGCTGTGCCCGTGTATGCTCATGAGTCCCATCTCCGTCGCCCAGTATTTGGACCCGGCGAATCCGCTGTTCGATCTGGTGATCTTCGATGAAGCCTCCCAGATGCCCACCAGTGAGGCTGTGGGGGCGATGGCACGGGGGCGCCATGTAATTGTGGTTGGCGATCCCAAGCAGCTGCCGCCCACCAGCTTCTTCACCTCCGGCCACGGTGACGCCGGGGAGGAGGATGTATTGAACGAGGATTTGGAGAGTGTGCTGGACGATTGTATGGCCATCGGTATGCCTCAAGGCCATCTGCTGTGGCATTACCGCAGCCGCCATGAAAGCCTCATTGCCTTCAGCAATGCCCACTATTATGACAACAAGCTGCTTACCTTCCCATCCCCGTATGAGCGGGTATCCAATGTGACCCTGCAGGTGGTGGAGGGAACCTATGACCGGGGCAAAACCAAGCAGAACCGGGCGGAGGCTGAAGCGGTGTTGGCCGAGATCGTCCGCAGGCTGGAGGACCCGGGATTGCGCAGCCAAAGCATCGGAGTGGTGACCTTCAGCTCCGTGCAGCAGAATCTTATTGAGGACCTGCTGGATGAAGCCTTCCGCCAAAAGCCGGAGCTGGAGCTTTGGGCCCACGAAATGACCGAGCCGATTTTCATCAAGAATTTGGAGAACGTGCAGGGGGATGAGCGGGATGTGATCCTGTTCTCCATCGGGTACGGCCCTGATGCCGGAGGCAAGGTGAGCATGAATTTCGGACCGCTTAACCGTGACGGAGGCTGGAGGCGGCTGAATGTTGCCGTTTCCCGGGCCAAAAGCGAGATGAAGGTGTTCTCCACAATCCGGCCGGATCAATTAAATCTGGCGCGGACTGTTGCCCAAGGAGTTGCGGGCTTGAAGGCGTTCCTGGAGTACGCAGATAAAGGCAAGCAGGTGTTGAGCTTCCGGACCAGCTCCAGTACCTCCCATTCCCGTCTCCAGGGTATCGAAACAGAAATTGCTTCCAGGCTGCTGCAGGCAGGGGTTCAGGCGGATGTCCAGGTGGGGGTGTCCGGCTTCAAGATTGATGTGGCCATTGTGGATCCTTCGGATCCTGCCAGATATATTCTGGGCATTGTTACGGACGGGTACGTTTATTCCATGGCCAAAACAGCCCGGGACCGGGAAATCCTGCAGCACCGCGTGGCGGAGCAACTGGGCTGGCGCCTGCACCGGGTGTGGTCCTTGGACTGGTGGGAGCAGCCGGAGCGGGAGCTGCAGAAGATTCTGCAGGCTGTGAAACAGGCGGAGGAGGAGAAGCAGGCTGTATTGGAGGCAGCGGGGGTATCCGGAATCGAAGCCGTGGCTCGGGAAACGACCGGGACAGCCGTTGAGCTTGAGCGTGTGCTTGGCGAAGAGCCGCCACCATCCCCGCAAGCAGACGGGGCTGCTGAGCCGGAACGGATTCAGACGAATGCTGCCGCTGTGGCGGCGGGGAGCCCGCCGGCCGGAACAGGCTATGGTGGTATGGCAGCTGCATATATCCCCTATGCGCTTCCTCCTGCAGAGCTGCCGGCTGAGGAATTCCACTCCCCCAGCCATACGCGGCTGGTGTGCCGGCAAATGACGGATGTTGTGGAGCATGAGGGGCCAATCAGCAGGCAGCTGTTAGGCAAACGGGTGCTCCAGGCTTGGGGAATAACCCGGTCCGGAGCCAGAATCGAGCGGCGGTTTGACGAGTTGCTGGCGAAGCTGGATTTCATCGCAACCCGCCATGGCGAGGCGGAGTTTTACTGGCCCGGAGAGGCGTCTCCGGAAGCATACGGGGTTTACCGGGTGCCGCCTGCCGATCAGGAGCGCCGCGGCGCGGAGGATTTGCCTCCTGAGGAAATCGCCAATGCGGTGCGGCATATTCTGCAAATGCAGATCAGCCTGCCCCGGGAGGAAATGCTGCGGGAAACCATGCGGGCCTTTGGGTATCAGCGAAGCAGCGCAGCCCTGGAGAAAGCCTTGCAGGCCGGGCTGGACCTGGCTATTGTCCGCGGCTTCGCCAGAATGGACGAACGGGAGCGGGTTGTCCTGGTTTAACCCGGGCAGAGAGAAGTGGCCCATTATAGTGAGGCTCCGGCGTATGTGCCGGAGCCTTTTGCGTATGCCGGCAGGTGGAGGCGGAGTGGTAGTGGCGGTTGGCAGGTTTAATTGGTTTAGTGATGCGCATCG
>JAQSYT010000379.1 GCA_029256065.1 Paenibacillaceae bacterium | reverse complement strand
CAGAAAACCCCGTTGACGGCTTCTTCTTCAAGCAAGGGCATGGTTGTAATCTGATAAAATTTCATCCCTTGCGGGCATTGGAATTGTATGCCATCTACCGTTACCGACTCCCCCTCCAGCGTCCGCTGGAAAACCTCATTTGCCTGGGGAATGTCATCTTCCTTCATAACCATATGATAATGTCCGCCAATGATACTGGTACCATACATTTCCTTGAATCTGGAGTTGGCCTGGATAAATTCCCCCTGCCGGTTCAATAGAAATACTGGCGCGGATTGGTGATGAAAAAGAGAGTTTGAGCTCCACTTGCTCAAGTGTACTTTCCGGTCACAGTTCTCGTTTTGCACGGATGAATTGGGTTCCATGTCTACTCCTTTCTGTTCACCCCAGACTAAAGTCCTGCTCATTCTTACTATACACGCATTTCAGCATAAGGAACAATCATTTTGGGAAGGTTTTCCTCCAACCATATCCACTTTCTTGTGGGATTTCCTCCCTGCCGGATCAGTACAGACCCAAATAAAAAAGCCGGCCAGCACCGGCTGCTACTTCCGCTCCACATACAGCAGTGGGACGTTTCTGGTATCGTAGGTGTTCTTCAGCTTTTCTTCGGAAATCACTCTCAGCTTCACAAGTCCGGCTATCTTAGCCGCATCCGGTTTGGACAACAGCCGCCACACCTGAGGGTCAGGCAATGCCTGGTACAGTCTTTCCTCATCGTATTCCTTACGCTCCTGCAGCACCAGCTTTACACGGTAACTGCCCGCTTCCCATTCCTGCGTATCCAAGCTCTCGCTGTGCTGCAAAATTTCCGTGCGCAGCTCCGTCAGCTCTTGCTCCAATTCCTTCTGCTTCTGCTTTAAATCGTAATACCGCTTCACCTTCTTGTCCATTCATTCCACACTCCTCTCCTAAACATGCTTATGCAAGGAGTGGAGATCTCAGGACAGAAACATCCGGTTAAGCCCCCAGAACATATGCCCGGTAATCGCTGAGAATCCGGCTCTCCCATTCCTTTTCCAGCCGGGCGAATTCATGCTCCATCTCCAGCAAAAGCCCAAAGGGGATAACAGGCTGGGCGGACGGCAGCTTTTCTTTCATGTAAGCGATCCGGTGGCGTAGAGGAGGGTGGGTGGATTCAACAGCATTTTCCAGAATTTCGGTGATGATGCGGATCCGTTCCACCTCCCGCGGCGGAACTGTGCCAATGCGGCCGCGGTATTCCTCGAAGAGGTTGACCGTGTACCGGAACTGTGCCACATGCTCCAGCGTCTTGTAAAACGTCGGGGAGTAGCAGATTTTCTTGAGAGCGGAAGCAGCGGCATTGGTTCCCGCTACAGAGGCGGAGGCATAATCGGCATAATATTCAGCCCGCTGGGAATCCCGCCAAACGGCAAAACCCAGCAGGTACCAAGGACCCAGTACGGCATAAGCCAAACCCTTGCGCACCCATTCCAGCCAGGTGGCCAGAAAAGACAGCATCTCCGAATAATCCGTCTTGGGGTATAAGGCAACAAACAGCCTTCCCATAGCCTGCTGGACACCAATGAGGAAGGAGCTTCTGGTTATATCCCGGTTGGCGTGGTGGCCCAGCTCATGGGCCAAAACAGCGAGCTTTTCCTCCCCGGAGAGGGCAGAGAAGAAAGGGAGGCCGATAATCAGCAGCTTTTTCCGCCGCCAGCCGGAGATGGTATAGGAAGCGCCAAAGCTGCGGTTTATTACGATTCCGTCAATATCAGGCGCACCCAGGGCCGCTCCCGCTTCCTTCACCACCTGGTATAAGGCCGGATATTCATTGCGCGGCAAAGGTGCCTTCTTTAGACGGTGTACACGGGGAGCCAGCACCAGCAGCAGAATGGTCAATGCCACGGCCACAAAAAAGTCGCCAAATGTATTCATGCTGCTGAAGCCGGCAATCACTCTCCAGGCCAGCCAAAGGATAAACAGATACCATAAAACCGCCAGCGTAAATGAAAGAACCCGGGAGAGAGTCAGCTGGAAACCCGGCTGGTTTTCGCAGCAGACCTCTTCGAACAGGGCAGTATTCCGCCTGGAACCGATCCACTTGTTCAAGCGGGACAAAACATGTTCCTTCAGGCTCCCGTTGGTCTGGGGCTGAATATTCCAATGGCACTTATCACACCATGTCACATAACCCGTGTGAACCGGCATTTCCCCGCCGCAAACCGGGCATTTCTCTGTTTTTTCCGCCATTGGCCGCACCTTCGCTTTCCGATATGCAAATGCTTCATGGCAATTTTATCGGAAATTTTCTCTTCTGCCAATATAAAGATTGTCCGTTAATTCTCTCCTTATTGCAGAACAACATGGATAAACCGCCAGGAAGAGTCCTAGCAGTTTGTAGCGGGGTTTTCCGGTCCGGTTGTGGTCCTACTTCAACCCCGTCATAGCCACACCCTCAATGAACTTCTTCTGGGCGAAGAAGAACACCAGCATCAGGGGCAGCGTTGCCATCACGGAGGCGGCCATCAGCAGATTCCACTGGGTGCCCGCAGCGTCGGTGAAAAGCTTCAGTCCCACAGGCAGGGTGAACAGGCGGTCCGTGCTGATGAAGATGAGCGGATCGAAGTAGTTGTCCCAGCTGTGCAGGAAGGTGAAGATGGCTAGGGTGGACAACGCGGGGCCGGCCAGCGGAAAATGGGTGTTGGCCAAACCCAGCTTGGTCATCCATACGAACATGGGGATGGCCGTCACCTCGGTGGGAATCATCATGCCGCTTAGCAAGCAGCAGGAAGATCAGGTTGCGGAAGCGGAAGGGAATCTTGGCGAAGGCGTAGCCCCCCAATGCGGAAACGAGACAGGTGCCTGCGGGCCGCAAGAGCTTGCGCCTGCCGCTGGCTCTTTAGCCCCGTATGTTTGTCCGGAACGCGATGAGAGCCTCCGTTTATGCGGATGTCACTTGCCGGCAGCTTCTTTGGCCAGTTGTTATTCAGGCTTCTCTCCTTTTGTCCCGAAACCGAGCGAACCGGCAGAATCTGCCCTGCTATCCGGACCGAGGGGCCGTTATTTTGCCCACATACGCTCTTCTGATGGTTTCGCGGACAGACGGTACGTTAATTCCTCTACAACCCGCCCAAAAACGCTCTTCTCCGGTATATAGCGGATCTTGTGTCCTCTCAAATTAAAAAACACGGTTTTTCCGCCAATTAACGGATCCTGTGTCCGCCGAGGCATATATAGCCATCCTTGCTCCTGCAAAAGGCCGCAGATTGCAGATCTGGTACAGTTGGTATCGATTCCGTCGCATATGCCGCATATGAAGCCTATATAGCACAGCTATCCCTGCAGCTCCGCTTTCCATCTACAGGAAATGCTTTATGGACGGCGAATAGATACGGATACCCATTCCCGAAAAGGAGTTCCTTTCCATGAAAAAGAAGCTGGCCTTATGTCTTGCCCTTGTACTTCTTCTCTGCCCCTTGACCCCTGCCCGTGCAGCTAATGTTGATCTGTCTGCACCCGGCCGGAAAATCATCTTTCAGAGCTTTCCGCCGGAATCTCTGCTTATCCCCGCCTCCATCGCTATATCTGAATCCACCCCTTTTTACAACGATCCGGACGATTCTTTAACTGGAAAATCAGAAGGGATACTAGGACCCCAGGAAGGAATCCGTGTGCTCCTGGCCGAACGCGGCTGGGTCAGAGGCAAAAGCTGGTGGAAAATTGACACCTACCTGGGGCCGAAATGGATTTCACCGGAACCGTGGACTGTAGATGTGCCTCCTCCACAGCATATCTCGCTGTTTACCGATACGCCCCTCTATGCGGACAAGGATGCTTCTGCAGAACCCACGGCAGTGCTTTCCCCTCAGGAGGTCACCGTTACAGGGACGGAGAAACAGTGGTTCTACACCAATGACCCTGAGGAGCTGAAGTGGGTACGCATTCAGACCTCCTGGCTGGGGGAGCAGTGGGTGCACCTGCCTGTACGGAAAATCGGCTATATACAGCCGGTGGACAGATACGCCTATTACAGCGGCGACACTCTTCTGAATGATCCCACGTATATTGGGCGGGTGGCCAGTATGGCAGGGCCTATGTTTAGGTGGGCATTGGGTGAAACATTCCATGTCACCGGGGAATATGTCAATGTCTACGACTCCGCTTACCGGGTTGAGACCCCATATGGGACCCGTTATGTGACTGCGCCCGGGATTCCTATTGTGCGGGAGGAGCAAAAGCTTGTCCTGTCATCGGATACGCCGGTCTTCTGGAGTCCGGTTAATTGGCATGCCCTGGCGCCGGTTGTGCATCCGCAAACCCTCACCAGCTATGAACGGGCAGAAGCCCTTAACATGTACCATGTCCGCACAAGCTGGGGAGAGGCATGGGTCAATCCCGATCTTTCCGAACCTCTTGACGTGGTAAAGCTGGACGGCAGCATCCAGCTTGCCGGGCGTCATACTCTGTACCAGTTTCCGTATAGCAATTTCCAAACCGAGTTTGTTTTAGATGGACAATCTGTCCACCCAAGCGTCTCCTGGACCGATCAAAGCGGAGCGGTGTGGTACCGGCTGGACAGCGCAGATGGCAAGCAATGGATCAGGCAAGAGCCTGATTCCCCATCTTCCTGGTTTTGATTGCATATAGAGCAGGAGGAGTTTTGTTGAAAAAGCTATGGATCATCTGTGTATTGCTCATCCTCCAAACGGCTTGTCAGAACAGTGGTCCGGTGGCGGGAGGCGGGTCTATCCAGCCCTCCGCCTCTACCAACGGAAGCGCCGCCTCTCCGGAGCAGAGCGGGCAGAAGCCTGCAGAGAGCACTTCAGCATCTCCCGGTATTCCTGTTGGAATTTCCGCTTCCCTTTCTGCAGCGTCCGCTGCTTCAAGTCCTTCTTCCGTCAATCCATCCCCATCTGCAGCCCATCAATTCCAGG
>JAQSYT010000378.1 GCA_029256065.1 Paenibacillaceae bacterium | reverse complement strand
GTGAAGGTCTTTGGCTGGAGACGGAGAGGGAGATAACCATATTGACCTTTTCAGCCGCGGCAATCATAAAAAAGCCGTAAGCCTGGTGTGAACCCGGTTTACGGCTTTTTTTGCTGCTCGTTTATTTCTTACTTCGCTTTCCCGGCAATAATGTCTTTCATTTGCTCCAGCGGAACCTTGGGAACCCGGTCGTAGGTCAATAAGCCGTTGATTTCCTGCTCCACATCGGTCAGCTGGGTATAGCAGAAGCCTTGAACATGGGGGGATTGCAGAAGCGGGTCGATTACAGCAGCCAGCTTCGCCAGGAAATCCTCATCATTATCCGCGCCGGAGTAGCCCCAGCCCTCCCAGTCACTTTTCTTGTAGGCGATGCCGCCGAATTCCGTTACCAGCACCGGCTGCCCCGCATAAGCGGTACCGCCTACCAGCAGCTCCTTGCGGCTGGGCTTGAAGCCAAGGACCCCTTCCATGGTGCTGTACCGCTCCGTCAGCGTCTCCCGTCTCCATTCGTAATCATGGATGGTGAGCAAATCCGTTGTCATCTGCTCCCATCCGTCGTTGGAGATGACCAGACGGGTGTCATCCAGGGATTTGGTCAGGTAATACATAGCCATGGCGTGGCGCTGCTGCCGTCTGTCGATGAGGATATTCGGGACACCCCAGCTTTCATTCAGAGGAACCCAAACCACCAGAGACGGATGATTGTAATCCCGCTCCACCGCCTCCTGCCATTCCGCCGTTATCCTGCCCACATATTCCTCCGAGAAGGCGTAGGCATTGGCCATTTCGCCCCAGACCAGATAACCCAAACGGTCCGCCCAGTACAAATAACGGGGGTCCTCGATCTTCTGGTGCTTGCGCGCGCCGTTAAAGCCCATTTGCTTGGCCAGCTCAATATCCTGCTTCAAGGCCTCGTCGCTGGGTGCCGTCAGAATGCCGTCCGGGAAATACCCTTGATCCAGCACCAGCCGCATAAAATAGGCCCGGTTGTTCAGCATCAGTCTGCCGGCTTCCACCGCGATCTTACGCATGCCGAAGTAGCTCTCCGCCTTATCAATTTCTACTCCGTCTACCAGAAGAGTAACGGTCACATCGTACAGATTGGGGCGTTCAGGAGACCACCAGCGGCCCAGGCCATGATCGTTAAAATCATGGAGACTAACGGTGCGTGCTTCCTCCGAATGATTCACCGAGAAGGTGGTCACCGCGGTATATTCATTCTTGAACCGGATTTCCACACGGGCCTCCGCTTTGCAGCCGACGGGAGCCTGGTTCAAAAACGTGCGGATGTGGATTTCATTGTTGTCAATATCCGGCTTGAATTTCAGCTTGGTGATAAAAAGCTCGGACACAGGCTCCAGCCAAACCGTCTGCCAGATTCCGGTTGTCCTGGTGTAGAAGATGGAGGCCGAGTCCTCCTTCCAATACTGCTTTCCACGGGGAAGGGTCACATCTTTACTGAAGTCCTCCGCGCGTACCACCACTCTATTTTCTCCAGCCTGCAGTGCCAGTGTAATATCCGCCTGAAACGGCGTATGGCCACCTTCATGATAGGCCACCTGAGTGCCGTTTACCCAGACTGTAGCCTGGTAATCCACTGCGCCGAAGTGCAGAATGACCCGCTGGTCTGCCCAACCTGCCGGTATTGTGAAGCTCCGTTTGTACCAAACCAGATCGTGGAAGCCTGTTTCGCCGATACCGCTCAGCTTGCTCTGATAGGTAAAGGGAACCTGGATCTGGCGGCTGAAGGAATGTGTCCCGCTGCTCCATTTCCCGGAATCGCCAATCCGCTCATCATCAAATTCAAACTCCCAGGCTCCATTCAGATGCTGCCAGTCCGCTCTAACAAATTGAGGACGTGGATATTCCGTCCGCAGGGTGGTTTGTGTCATGGTAAACATCCCTTCCAATTGTATAATTAGAAAATTAACATTATTACCTTTCAGTTAATATAATAAGCATAGCCCACCTTTATGTCAACATGTAAGTTGACTTATTAACTTATAGGTTATACAATTGGAAGCAGATAGAGACTGCCACGAAGTAAGCTTTAGGAGTGTGTAATGATGAAGGTGGATGTAACAACAGCTAATATGCGGATTCTGGAGTGTTTTTCGTCGGATACCCGCGTTCGCATGATCGAGCTATTGAATGAGAAGCCCTACAATATCGGAGAACTGGCGGAAGCCCTTGGCCTCTCCTCTGCTATTATCACCAAGCATATTCAGAAGCTGGAGGAAGCCGGCCTTGTGGCCACAGAGAATTTGGTAGGCAAACGGGGCACCCAGAAGCGCTGCTCGCTGAAGCTGGACCAGCTGACACTGGTGCTGCGGACAAGCATACCTGAGGAGCAGCCGGACCAGAACCGGTTTACGGTGGATATGCCGGTGGGACAGTATTCCGCGTACGAGGTCCGCCCAACCTGCGGATTGGCTTCAACGGAGAAGCGGATCGGTATGATGGACGATCCCCGCTATTTCGATGATCCTGAGCGTACGAAGGCCGAGCACTTATGGTTCGCCAGCGGCTTTGTGGAATACAAGATTCCTAACTACCTGGTGGGCAATCAGACTGCCTCCGCCCTGGCCATCTCCCTGGAAATTTGCTCGGAGGCTCCCAAGTATAACGAGAATTGGCCCTCGGACATTACCTTCTCCCTCAATGGCATGGACCTGGCTACCTGGACCTGTCCCGGAGATTTCGGAAGCAGGCGGGGCCAATACACTCCGTCGTGGTGGGTGGATACCCAATACGGGCTGCATAAAACCTTGTCCATCACCGATAATGGAACCTTTATTGACGGCGTCCAATTTTCCGGCACCCGGATCAGCCAGCTGAATATCCGGGCGGGACAGGAGCTGCGCTTCCGTATATCCTGTCCGGAAACCGCGGTCCATTGCGGGGGTGTCAGCCTCTTCGGCCAAGGCTTCGGCAACTATCCCCAGGATATCCGGGTGACTATTACGGTGTAGTGTTCCTTCACGGCAGGCCAAGCGTCATCTCCAGCTACTATCCAGGGAGTTTGGGGTAGTCTGCCAGCATTGGAATTCTCACGGTCACTGTCGTCCCATGGCCGATTCTGCTTTCAATGGCGACCCCATATTTTACCCCGAACAGCAGCCGGAGCCTGTTATGGATATTGGATAGCCCAATGCTTGTCCTCGGCTGACTGCCCGGTGCATGCTCCGGATGCTCCATATCCAGCTTAGCCTGGAGTACCGCCAGCTCCTCCGGCTCTATTCCCTTACCGGTATCCATAATCCGGAAGCATACATCCCCGTTAGCATCCACTTTCCCCTCTACCTGAAGCCGTCCTCCCTGATCCATCTGCTCCAGCCCGTGATAAACCGCATTCTCCACGATGGGCTGGAGGATCATCTTGGGCGTTTTCATATCTAACAGCTCTTCCTCCACATCAAGCTCCATGGAGAATTTGTTCTCGTACCGGATAGAAATGATCTTCATATAAGCCTGAATACAGTCCATTTCCTCCCTGATCTGTACAAGGTCATTCTTTTTGATGCTGTAACGGAAGATTTTGGACATGCAAGACGTAATTTGCGCAATCTCCCTGCTTCCATATTCCAGACCGATGCTGCTGATGCAATTCAGCGTATTATACAGGAAGTGGGGGTTGATCTGGCTTTGCAGGGCAGAAAACTCCGCCTGCTTCTGGCTCAGCTCGGACTCATATAATCTGACCTGGGTATGGACCCTATCCTTCGCCATTTCCTCCATTTCATCCATCATCCGGTTGATGTCACAGGCCAGCAGGCCTACCTCATTGGTAGACCGGACTTTAATACGGAAGCCCATATCCCGCCTGCCCACCTTCTTCATATCCAAAACAAGCCCCATCACCGGACGCATCAGATTGTTTATAAACAGGCTTCCAGTTATGATCATGCTCAGTATTATCCCAATCCCCACCGTAATGCTGACCCGGCGCAGCGGGTTCATATCCGCAGTCAGCTCATTCAGCGGAATCATGCTGACCACCCGCCAGCCCTCTGCCTGCTCCAAATCCTTCACATGGACAAGAATCTCTTCCCCGTCGATGGTGGTTTCCACGCCGTTAAGCAAGCTGCCCTTATCCATAGACAGAATCTCTCTGAACAACGTGCCCCGCGCATTGGAATTCGTGGACGCAATCACTTCATTCTCGTTGTTCAGAATATAGAGAGTGGAGTTTGGTGTCAGCTCCATGTTTTCAATAAATTCATCGATATTATCCTTATTGACGATAATGGAGCAGTAACCGACGATTTGAGAGAAATAGATTCCCCCCCTGGCTTCCACAATCGGCGCTATATAAAAGAACTGTTCTGTTCCTGCTTGTTCATCGATTAAGATGTTGGTGAAAATCCCTCCCTTTTGCCGAAGGGAAGGATCCTCTTTATATTTCTGGATGAAGTTCTCATAACGGTCGGCAAAAAAAATGTCACCGCTTGCGGACGCCAGGCTGTATATCCGCCTTCCCTGAAAATCATTCAACACGATTCCGTTCACATATGAATTAAAGGACCGCACATATTCCATGAGATCCAGCGCATAAAGACCGGTATCAAACATTCTTTTGTATGCATCCTCTGCGACAGAAAACTCCTGAACGAGCTTATTATTGACCAGAATACTCGTGCTCACCCTGATTTCCTTAAAGGCGGAATCGATTTTCCGTCGCGTTTGTTCAATCATCTGATTGCCGTAATTCGCCGCTCTTTTTTGGGTAAGATCGGAAAAGCTATAGAACAAATAAAGCTCCATAACGGTGAAAACCACGATGGCAAAGGAAAAAATAAGCCATATCTGATGCTTCAGCTTCAGTCTGCTGATCTTCATGCTTCCCCGCTCCGATCACATCAGCTTTTTCCTGAATTTAGTGGGTGTAGCCCCGCATTCCT
>JAQSYT010000377.1 GCA_029256065.1 Paenibacillaceae bacterium | reverse complement strand
ATTCTAGTATTCCCCCTGTATTCTCCGCCAGTCCATTCCGCTGTCCGGGGCAGAACTATTTATAATCCACCGGTGGGACGGTTGCGCTCCCGGTACTGTCCGGGAGTCATACCCTCCTGCTTGCGGAAGAACCGGATAAAGTTCTGGGAGTTGTTGTAGGTCAGGCGCTCGGCGATATCCTTGACGGGCATATCCGTTTCAACCAGCCACTTCTTGGCCATATGAACCCGGTAGGCAGCCAGATATTCACTGAACAGCTGATTGGTCTCACGCTTGAATACTCCGCTGAGATAATGGGTGTTGTAGTGGAGAATGGAAGCGCACTCCTCCAGTGTAAAGTCCGAGTCATACCGTTTGTGGATCATATCGATCATAGCTTCAGAGAGATTGCGGTACTGGGAATCGCCCCGCTCCTGGAAGATACGGGCCATAGGCTCCAACAAGCGGCGGGCGAACCACTTTTCGATTTCCCCCGGCACATACAGCTGAAGCAGCTCATTGTACAGCTGGGCATATTCCTCCGCCTCCAGCTGGGACAAGACAATGCCCGATTCCTGCATGAGGATCATCAGATCATTCAATAGACGGACCAGAGCAATCTGGTATTCGCCCGGACTGTGCTCGGTGGAGAAGGTTTCTCCCATCCATTGGTGAAGCAAGGCAAGTGCCTTCTCTTCATCAGCCAGCTTCACCGCATCCGTCAGCTCATGAAGCAGCTGCCGCGGATAATGGTACACAGCGGAATGATGCCCCCGGTTTATATCGGCATAATGAATGGTCACGCCAGTGCCCAGCTTCAGGCGGTGCTTCAGGGCATCTGCCGCCTCCCTATGCCCTCTTGCGGCTTCCCGGACACTTCCGAAGGGCAGGCTGATGCCCATGCTGATGGAGAGCTTCAGATACGCCTCAATGTTGCGCCGCATGGTTTCCGTCAAGCCATACACATGCCTGCGGAAGACCTCATCCGACATCCCCGCTGCACCAATCAGGGTAATTTGGGTCTGGTCCAGGGTGACGGGAGGAAGGCAAATCTCCGGTCCCAGACTTTCCTCCACAATATTATTGGCGGCAAACAACAGAAGGTCCGCATCCCCCGGAGCATAAGGGGTCCCTTCCAGCGTATCGGTCTGCATGGCCACCACCGCCAGACGGTCCCATTGCTTCACACGTTCTCCGAAGCCGTAGCGTGTGATTTGCTCTTCCACTTCCCCTTCCTTCAGCTGGCCCTGGTACAGCTTCATCAGAAAAAACACACGCAGCTGCCGGGTATTCTGGGAAATCTCCTTCTTCATATAGGAATTGGAGGCGGACAAATGCTCCAGATGCTCCTCAATCAGCTGGAATTCATTCTGCGCCTGCTTGGCGGGCTGGCGATTGCCGATGCGCTGGAGAAGGCTTTGGATCGGGGTGTACATACTCCTGCTGCCCAGCCAGACAAAGCAGAGAGTCACCGAAACAATCGCCGCAAAGATAAAGAATGTCACCCAGGCCAGCTGGGTGGACTGCTCCGTCATCAGATGGAGATCCGTTACCAGCACGTAGACCCAGCTGTTGTAATCCGAGCGGACATAGGTAAGCGTGTAGTTTCCGCCGCCTGCCTTTACCTCCAACTGGCCGCTCTGAGCCGCCATCCCCTCCAATGTATCCTTGGTGATATAGCCCGTATCCATAGCGGACATTCCAATCATGCCCGGATTCCGGTGGAACAGCAGATGCCGGTCCTGCCCAATGATGAACATGTCCTGGAAATCCGACTCCAGATCCACCCATTGATCCAGCCGGCAGCTGGGAATATAGGCCAGCGCCAGTCCGCGTTTTTCCGAGCTGCGGACAGGCAGTTTTTTGGACAGGGCGATGGTATACTTGCACCCTGACAGCTCTGAGGATGGGGACCCCAGCGAAGCCGTCTGCCGCAAGGACCAGGTGGAATCATACGGAAGATCATTGAAGGCCAGGAGCGCGTCCTTGGAGGGAAATTCTTCGAACTCATACAAGCGTTCATTATTGATCAGCCAATTGTCGCTGAAATTGAGCAGCACCACATCTGCCACCGGGGAGCCCCCCGATTGGAGATTGCTGAGATTTTTGCGGAAGCTGTTGTTCAAGGCGAATTGCCTGCTGGTAATGGGCTGGTACAGGGCATCCTGCACGGCGGCTGAATTCACAACCTGATTCAGATTGGTATCGGCAGTTTTCAGCACCTGCTCCACGTTTCCGGCCAGCTGGCGCAGCAGATCCGTACTGGTCTGGTCCATATGGGAGCGGATTTCGCCGCTGGATTTGACATATGAGAATACACCGAACGCCAACACCGGAATCACGCCGATGGCGAATCCGAACCATAATAAACTGCGGTAAATGCTTCTATGCTTCAATGTTCACGTCCTCCGGCAAGTTAATGCTGTTTGAAGCTGGTTAAAGTGTACCACAGACATTTTATAGAGGAAATACAGC
Organism: Paenibacillaceae bacterium; assembly: GCA_029256065.1. Taxonomy (GTDB): domain Bacteria; phylum Bacillota; class Bacilli; order Paenibacillales; family NBRC-103111; genus Paenibacillus_AR. Next base: position 2,451 of record JAQSYT010000377.1, on the reverse strand, counting down.
GGATATCAGGTATAATGGGCAGCAGAAGCATAAGTTGCCAGGCATCAGGAGGTTAAAAGAATATGGGCCGCATCCGGTCTTGCATCACGATACTGCTTCTATTGGGCCTGAGTGTGCTCTCCGCCGGCTTATCAGGCTGCTCGGGGCCGCTGGCTGGGGACCCGGAGGAAAAGAATGCGGAGCCTCTCCACATCACCGCTATGGCCTATCTGATGAATGCGGGGAACCCTTCGGAAACACTCAAGCATTTGATTGAAGAGAAAACCAATACCAGGCTGGACATACAATGGGTGCTGGACAGCAATTACGACGAAATCATGGAGGCCTCCTTTGCGGCGGGAACCTTGCCCCAGGTGGTGTATATCAAAAACCAGGTTTCCTTCCAGCAATACCGGGACGCGATGAAAAGCGGCTACTTCTGGGAGGTCGGCCACCTGTTCAAGGATTACCCTAATTTGAGCCGGCTGCGGCCAGAAATCCTGCAGAACACAGCTGTAGACGGCAAGGTTTATTCCATCTACACCGAGGTGCCCTCCTCCAGGCAAGGAGTTATCTACCGCAAGGATTGGGCGGACCGGCTGGGGCTTGCGGCCCCGGCTACCGTTGAGGAGCTGTACCGGATGATGAAGGCCTTCGCCAAGGATGATCCGGACAACAACGGCCTGGCGGACACTATTGGCCTGGCGGACCGGAGCGATCTTGTATTCGGAGCCTTCAAGACCGTATCCTCCTACTTCGGCACGCCCAACAATTGGGGGCTTACGAAGGAAGGACTGCAGCCGGAGTTTTTATTTCCGGGCTATCGGGATACGATGGATTTTTTCCGGAAGCTGTACCAGGAGAAGCTGATTAACCGGGACTTCACCATCATGAGCAAGAATGATCAGATCAACCTGTTTATCACCGGCAAAGCAGGCATGTATATCGGCTCCATAGAGGATGTGCAGACCTTCTACCGGAAGCTTGCCGCCGAGGAGCCGTCTGCCGTTCTGGATGTCCAGAACCGGATTCAAGGCCCCCGGGGAACGGGGGTTTGGGGTCTGCCCGGTTATATTTCGGCCGTGGTGTTTCCCAAATCCTCTGTAAGGTCCGAGCAGGAGCTCCGGGCAATTCTGGGCTTCTTCGATCACATGATGGAGCCGGAGATGGCCAATCTGGTTACCTATGGCCTTGAGGGCACCCACTATTCGCTTGTGGAGGGAAAGGTGCTGTCCAGCGACAACCGGCTGCTGCTGGAGAAGGAAGTGATTCCCTTCGCCACTCTCCTGAAGCGGGGAAGCGCCCAGGACACGGGCATACTGGAGCCGTACTTCGCGCTGCCGGTCCGGCAGAAGGCCGCCCGGCTGGTGAAGGATAATGAAGCCATCGCCATTCATGATCCTACGGCGGCTCTGGATTCCAAAACCTTCGCCGAGAAGGGGACCCGCCTGGCGGACCTGATCCGGGATGCCACCTATGCGTACATTCTGGAGGACGCCGGCGACGCCGGCTTCACAGAGGCGGTGGAGAGGTGGCGCCAGGAAGGCGGCAACAGCATGATTGCCGAATATAACGAAGCCTACCGGCTGCAGCAGGCAGGAGGCGCGGCTTCCCGCTGACGGCGGCAGCTGCCCCTTTGCGTACCCCGTTGACCGGCGGATTCGCCGGACTTGAATTTTATACGAAAATGCCGTACCTGCGCTCCCCATTTTCATGATTGGCGATGGCGATTTCAGCTGCCGTTGGCGGCTAGAAAGCGGCACCCAGGGCGAAATCACCTTGCTTGCCACGCGTTTCACCACACGGCACCAATGTGACTGAGTGCTGAGCCGCCCCCCCCGTACAAAGCACCAGGAGCCCTTCCGCAGCATCGCGGAGGGCTCCTTTTGTTGTGCGGCAGGGATCTACCGCTTGATCTTCAGCTCCTGCCCGATATAAATCAGATCGGGGTTGGCGATGATGTCCTTATTCCATTCGTACAGGGTCCGCCATTGGTTGGCGCTGCCAAGCAGAGCCTTGGCGATGGCGCTCAGGTTGTCGCCGGCCTTCACCGTATAGGTGGTGTAGGACGGAGCAGCCGCAGGCTCTTGCTGGGCAGGCTGCCCGGAAGCAGGCGCCTCCGCCGGCTCCTTGTATGCCACAGCCAGCTCAAGCAGCTGGGTGCGGTTGCCTGCGCCCACGGTGCCTGTGTGCTGGAGGCCGAAGCCGCCGAAGGAATTGCCGGCTACTGCCGCAGACAAGGATACCTCGTTAGGCAGCTTGGCTTCCTTTTGGTCGGAGCTTTGGGCTGTTGCCGAGGCTGCCTTGGCATACAGGGTGTTGTTTTCCACCCACAGGTCAATGGTTGCCCCCGGGTTGAAGGCTGTGGTGGATACAGACTCGCTGATGGGCTTACCCGCTCCGTTCACATATTCATACAGGGTGTAGTCAGTTGCGATTCCGTATTTGGTGGTCCGTTCGACGCGCAGGGCA
>JAQSYT010000023.1 GCA_029256065.1 Paenibacillaceae bacterium | reverse complement strand
CAGCAAACATTGTGTCGGAATTAAACAGTATTCTTGCTGATCCAGATTACTGGACCTGGACTGCTTTAAAAAAAGCTTCATCAAGCTTCAATAGGAAGACCGTGGAACTATTTTATTACTTCAAATAAATCAAGGATCGAACCCAAAGTTTAAGCTTGTTGTCCCCTTGTTGTCCTCCTGTTGCCAACAGGACAACCACCACTACCGCGCGGCACGAATGGCTTCCCGCGGCAAAGCAAAAGACCCGCGTCAAACGCGGGTCTTTGCATTTTCTCTAAACGTCCCAGGAGGGATTTGAACCCCCGACCGACGGCTTAGAAGGCCGTTGCTCTATCCAGCTGAGCTACTGGAACATATGTGGCGGCGGGTACTGCTTCGTAATGCCGACAAGTAATGATTATAGCCGATGGTGTCTTATAAATCAAGAGTTAGTTGCACGGGAGGCGGATCGTTTTTTTTGTCACTCTCGTCGGGCTGGTGAGGAAGGATAAGCTCGGGGCCTTCGTTGCGCACATTGCCGACAGCGGGCGAGACGGGATACAGGTCCATACGGGATGACTCATACGGTACAAGCAGGCTCATCAGGGCGGTTGGGGAAGCGGTGCTGTCCAACCAATTCTGATGATGCTCCCGCGGGAGAATGGCGGGCATCCGGGGATGCAGCTTTTCCGTAAGCGTGTTGGCGGTGGTGGTGATAATGGTGTAGGTGGAGATTTTCTTCCCGTCCGGCGAGGTCCACGTATCGTAGAGTCCGGCGAATGCAAATACCGGGTGATCCTTCAGCACAATGCGGTAGGGCTGTTTGGTGCTGCCCTGCTGCTGCCATTCATAATACCCGTCAGCGGGAATGAGACAGCGCTTCTTTTGGAAGGACGTCCGGAAGGCAGGCTTGTCCTGAACGGTTTCGGCTTTGGCATTAATAGTTTGAAAGCCGATTTTTTCATCCTTGGCCCATGAGGGTATCAATCCCCAGCGCAGCTGCCCCATCCGGTTGCGGCCGCCATGGGAGATGATGGCCGGGCCTGCTTGAGTGGGAGCAATATTGAACCGGGGGAGCAGGAGGCTGTCCCCAGTGGCGTCATCGGTACCAAACATCTCCATCAATTCTTCCAGGGTGACCGTAATGGTATATCTGCCGCACATGCATATCCTCCTCCCACGGTATCGGGTAAAGCTTAGGCAGACTGTTGATCCGCGTCCCAGTCCTTGCAGACATCGACCCAGCTCGTCCCGCCGGCATACTGGTAAATCTCTTCACAGGTGAGTTCAATAGCGGAGTTTAGGCTGCCACAGGCCGGGAATAGGGTCTCGAAGCGTTTCATGGACACGTCCAGGTAGACGCTGAGAGTCTGGACCAAGCCGAAGGGGCATACCCCGCCAACCTCATGTCCGGTATAGTGGACAACCTCTTCCGGTGTCAGCATGCGGGCCTTGTATCCGAAGGCATCGCGGAATTTTTTGTTGTCGATCCGCGCGTCTCCGGCAGCAACCACCAAAATGGCTCCACCGTCATCGCTGCGGAAGGAGAGGGTTTTGGCGATCCGTGCCGGGATGGTGCCGATAACCTGAGCGGCCAGCTCCACGGTGGCGCTGGAGGTGTCGAACTCCAGAATATCCTTTTCCTTATTATAGGCACGAAAGTGGGTTTTTACATTTTCAATGGACACAGAAAGTACCTCCTCATGCTTTCCGCCGGGAAAGCTGTTTCTTAAGCTTGTATAAGGGAAGCTTGGCGCGGAAGCCATCGCCACAACACCTTGCAGCGCCAACCAATCATAAACGGACACAGAATGCCTTATTTTCGGCAAAAACATGGTTTTCCGTTTATCCGGACTACAGTTCCGCTATCTCTCGAATATTGACATATTTCCGGGGAAATAACGGTGCATAACGGATCGTCGGTCCGCGAAATTGGCGAAAAAGCTAGTTTGGGCCAAATAACGGAAGGTGGGTCCGTTTGGGTTCTAGGCACTGAGGCCACCGGGCCGCCACCACAGCAACACTCTGTCCGTACAGCTGTGCTTTGCCGGTTCACTTGATTAAAGTCATTTTAGCACAGCCCGTTCCCGCACATCAATCGCCAATCGGACGACAGTTTGGTTTTACAAATTTGTTCAACTCCCAGGATCAGCGCCAAGCGCCAGCACCAAAAAAGCCCGCCCCCGCTGCAAGCGGAAAGCAGGCTCTTGGATATGGCTGCGCGGCTTACCGGTAAACCTTCAGTCGCAAATCCAGCGGCTTGAACTCCTTGGTGGAAGCATCCTTGCCGATAGCACCAAAGGGCATCTGTGCCTTCAGACTCCATTCCGCCGGAAGGTTCCAGGTGCGCCGCACCTCGTCATCGATGATGGGATTATAATGCTGCAGGGAAGCGCCCAGCCCTTCCAGCCGCAGAGCGGTCCAGATCACATGCTGGAGCATGCCGTTGGACTGCTCGGACCAGACCGGAAATTGGTCCTTGTACAGCTCGTATTGCGCCTGCATGGCTTCAACGACGGCTTGGTCCTCGAAGAACAGCACGGTGCCGTAGCCGTTGGCAAACTGCTTGAGCTTATCCTCCGTTTTGGGGAACTGATCCTCCGGCACCACAGGGCGCAGGGCTTCCTTGGTCAAATCCCACAGCTGCAGATGCTCCTGTCCGAATAACAGCACAACTCTGGCACTTTGCGAATTGAAGGCAGAGGGAGCGTGCAGCAGCGCTTCTCCCACAATCTCTTCGATTTCCTCTTGTGACAGCGGGGAGTGGTTCTGGATGGAATAAATCGTGCGCCTGGTTTTTACGGCTGCCAGATAGTCGCGGCTTCTCATTTTTTCCACGTGGCTCATCTTCATCGCCTCCTTGGGAATAGTTGCCGGGGGTCAGGTCCGGCAGAAAAGGGTAGCGCTCCCGCCCGGAGGCAGGTAAAATATATAGAAATAATTCAATGACATAGGAGAATCGCATGGAAAAGCTTGTCCCACAAAGCCGGAGCGGCCCGGCTTGGAGGCTTGGCCCTTTTGCCGCAGGGGTGAAGGACTGCCTTCCTACGGTATTGGGTTATCTGAGCATCGGCTTCGCCGCAGGCGTCATTGGCCGGACGTCGGGCTTAAGCATTCTGGAAATTGTCTGCATGTCCCTGTTCGTATACGCCGGCTCCGCCCAGTTCATCATGTCGGGTATGATCATGGCAGGAAGCTCGGGCATTGCGGTGGTGCTGACTGTATTCCTCGTCAATCTGCGGCATTTGCTAATGAGCGCAGCCCTGGCCCCTTATTTCAAGCATTTGCCCATGTGGAAAAATGCCATTCTCGGCGCACAGCTGACGGATGAAACCTTCGGTGTGGCCGTCACCAAGCTGGAGCAGGAGGGCAAGGGCAACGGTTGGTGGATGCTGGGCCTGAATATGACGGCGCAGGCCAACTGGGTCCTGGCTACCGTGATCGGAGCGTTATTCGGCCAGTGGATTGAAAATCCCCAGGAATTCGGGCTGGATTTTGCCCTGCCCGGCATGTTTATCGGTCTCTTGGCGCTTCAATTATTATCCCGGCGCAAATGGCGGGTGGACGTCCTGGTGCTGACTGTCGCCGTGCTGTGCACACTGTTGGGAAGCCTGTGGTTTTCCCCCAGCGTCAGCGTACTGTTGGCGGTAGTCATTGCGGCCACAGCCGGGCTTCTGGCGGAGGTGCGCCGATGAGATGGGACGTCATGCTTATTATTGTTGGCGCGTCCCTCGTGACGCTTGTGCCCCGGGTTTTGCCGTTGTCCCTGCTGAGCCGGGTGGAGCTGCCCGAGTGGAGCATGCGATGGCTGCGCCATATTCCCGTAGCCGTGATGGCCGCATTGCTGGCCCAGGCGCTGTTCGTGCCGGACGGCAGCCTGGAGTTCCGCCCCAACAACCTGTTGGCGGCGATCCCGGCTTTTGCGGCGGCATTCTTTACCCGCAGCCTGCTCTTGGCCGTCGTGGTCGGCATCGGCACCATGTTCCTGCTGATGCGCCTGGGGTAGCGGGCCCCGCAAGAACCTTTACCCGGAACAGCCGGTTTTCAACCAGCGATCCACTCGTGGCAGCATGCCCCGCACCTAACAAAACAACCTTAGCCCCTTCCGGCGGGCTAAGGTTGTTTTGCGAGCTGCCGATATTCGGCCTCACTGCGGATTGCGGCTTAGAGCCAGCTCCCTCTCAGAACGATAACCAGCAGGATATACAGTACGAGGATAATGGCAGTGGAAGTACCGATGAATCCAGGTCCACAAGGATTGCAAGCGCTCATTGTTGAACACCCCTCTTTCCTGACCGTGTAGGTCATTTACAATAGCAGTATATGCGTATGCTACTGCTGAGACTGTGCACATACCCATAGGCATTCATCCAACCTATGGGAAGCTGTCCCGGTGTCAGGAGCCTGCCACAGCGATCAGAGGGATTACAAACCCGGAGGCTCCAGCTTGGCGTTCTGCCAGTGGATCCGGTTCAAGGGAAGGAAGCACAATCCGGCCATCAGCACAAAAAACGCAATATAATAAGGCGATACGGCTCCCCGCCATTGCCCTGCCGCTACGGGACCGATGAAGGAGCCCAGAGAGTAGGCGATGGACAAAATGGAGTAGGCTCTGCCGTACCGGGTAGCGTTGGTGGAGGCAGCCAGGAGACTGGCGATAGCCGGGAAGATCACCCCTTTGGCCATACCGATAAAGAAGAGAAGCACATACAGGGAAACAGGAGCCCGCACGGCCATAGCGAAAAACGCCGCTGCCAGCATCAGGCAGCCCGCCATAGTCCGTACAAGGGGAGAGATCCGGTTAAGAAAGACCATGCTCAAGGACAGGAGCGCCCCCAGGCTCACCAGGGAAAAGAGAATCCCCGAATTCAGCACGGAGCCCGTAAGCGCAGAAGCGGAGACAGGCCCGTGGTTATGATGGTTAAGCAACGGCAGCTCGAAGTAGAGAATGCCTTGGGAGCAGGAGATGGCCATAGGCAGCACAAAAAACAGCCACGGCAAGCCTGTTGGCTGTCCAACAGGATCGGTTTTGGCCGGTGCTCCGCCTTTGCCGCTGCTGTGGCCCTTGTGATGCCCGTGGCCTGCTGCCGGAAGCAGACTTCCATCCGCAGGAAGACGCACATCCCGGATGCCGAAGATGGACAGGATGCCTGTGATCAGGAGCCCCCAGCCCAGCACAGTAAACGAGGTGGAGAATCCGATCTTGGCAACCAGGTAAGCGCCTGCGGCAGGGGACACCACAGAGGCCAGGGTATGGACCAGGCCGTTGCCGGACATAAGCTTGCTTTGGTGAACCCGGTCTCGGGCCAGCTTGGCCAGCAGAGCCATGCAGGCGGGAGACAGGAAGGCCAGCACGAAGCCGCTGACGGAGCGGATCACCAGGAGCTGCCAGGGGTCCGCCACCTTGGCCTGCAGAAGCAGCAGCACTCCCCCGGCGATCAGACTGGAGCTGATGAACACCTTGCTGCCGTATCGGTCCACCCCGATCCCCGCCAGCAAATTCCCCGGCAGATGGGTAATGGAGTACAGGCCCAGAATTAGCCCAATGAAGGACGGAGCGGCTCCCAGCGACACGGCAAACGGGGAGAGGATCGGATACTGGGCGTGCAGATCGAAGAAGGCGACGAACATAAACAAATACAGCCATATAGCGGTTTTCACCGGCCACCCTTCCTTTCGTGACAAGCATTGCTTATGTACAAGTGTACGTCCGCTGTCCAGCCAATATGACCACTCTCTTCTAAGCAAGTTGGTCCTGTACAGGGCAGGCCAATATGGTAAAATAGGCGTGCATGCACTGTCGTTGGAAAATGTACAAGAAGGGCGGGAAGGATAGGGATGGAGCAGCTTCAAGGATTTTTGCAGGAGCAATGGATGATCATCGCCATCGCGCTGGTGGTATTGATTGTTGTGGTCAAACTGGTGAAAACAGCAATAAAGTGGGCTATTATTCTGCTTATTGTAGCGGGCATTTTCGTTTATGGAGCCAATTACAAGGATACACTGACCAGTATTAAGGACGCGGTGGTGGAGAATGCGGGAGGAGCCTTGACGGATGCGGTGAAGGAGCAGGCGGCCAACGCCATCCGCAAGGAAGCCAAGGAAGCCACCTACACTGCCAATGCCGACGGCAGCTTCACAGTGAAAAGCAAGACGATTCAAGTGGACGGCAAACCCGGCTCGGATACCGTTAAAGTGACCATCGCCGGCCAATCCTTCAATATGAAGACGGTGGATGCGGTGAACGCTTATTTGGAGGCCGCAAAGGGAAATCAGTAGCGTAAGCTGAGGTTTGCATACACCTCAAAAGGAGGAAAAGGAGGGAGAGCCATGGACGGCTGGAACTGGATTACTATCATTCTCACCGCTGTCCTGGGTCTGTCTGTGCTGCAGGGGGTCAAGCGCGGAGCTGCGGGTTCATCCCGGCAGCTGCTGGCGTTGGGCCTGGAGGCGGCAGGCACAGCCATCTCCATTCTTGTGGCCTGGAGGCTGGCCCAGTGGGCCTCTCCCAGGGCCGGAGACTGGCTGATCTCCTTGGACATTGTGGTTCCTACCGGAGAGCTGAACGTATGGCAGCAGCTGTATTACACCTTTATCACCAGCCTGCGGGACTTTTCACTCATGCGGGGCACAATTCTGTTTGTCATTGCATACAGCGGGATCAAGGGTCTATTGAACCGCATTGCCCTGCCGCTTCTGAACGTCCGGCTGGGCAATTCCCTGCGCAGCTCCGGCCAGACGGCCCCCCAGTGGGTCAGTGCCGCTGCCGGCGGAGCTGTCGGCGTTGCCATAGGTGCGGTGCGCGGGCTAGTGGTCATCGCCGCGCTGATGGTGGTGGCGGCGTTGTTTCCCGACTCCTCTATAAGCGGGCAAGCAGCCCAATCGCCGCTTTACCGGCAAGGGTCGGAGCGGGTGATTACCCCATTAACGGGGAATATGCTCTCCAGGCTGCCCGTGTTCACACAGTCGGTGCAGGCCGAGATGGACCAGATCCTCAAGCGCAAATATGAGGTGCTGGATGCCCATGTGCCGGAGGATGTGGCCAGTGCGGCACTGGAGATTACAGCAGGCAAGGAAACCGATGAGGATAAGGCCAAGGCCCTGTACCAATGGGTGGGCACTAGGGTGAAGTATGACTGGGAGAAGGTGCGCCTGTATGAGGAGAAGCGGATTTGGAAGGAGCAGGCGCCGGAGGACACTTTCCTGACCCGGACAGGCGTCTGCATCGACTATTCCCGGCTCTATGCGTCTATGGCCCGCTCGGTGGGGTTGGAGGTAAAGGTAGTGACCGGCCTGGGCTCTGACGGCCGTGGCGGCACAGGCTCCCATGCCTGGAACGAGGTTTATCTGTCGGAAAAGCAAGCCTGGGTCCCCCTGGATTCCACCTGGGTATCCAGCGGAGGCAACTGGTTCAACCCTGCCGACTTCTACAAAACCCATATCAAGGAAGCCTATGGATAAGGAGTCGCAGTCATCTTTGGGGGATCAACTCATGAAGGAGAGTGCGCAATGCTGTTGTCACCCGGCCGTTATCAGGCCGTTTTTTTCGATGTGGGAGATACCCTGATGTACATTCCGGCCGCCCAGGCGGTGATCCACCGCCACTTGGCGGAGCGGGCTCTGGTCCGGGAGGAGGAGCAGATCGGCAGGCTGTTCCAGCAGGCGTTCCGCCAGTTTTATTATGAGCGGGAGCTGAATCCCGAGGAATGCTGCTCGCCGGAGTCCGACCGGCAATTCTGGACGGGAGTATACCGGTTTATGCTGGATGAGCTGGGCGCGGGAGGGGAGTGGGAGGAGGAACAGATCCACCACACCTGTCATGAGCTGTATGAGATGTTCACCAGTCCGGCCAATTACCGGCTGTTTGACGATGTGACGGGAACGCTGGAGGCTCTCCGGGAGCGCGGCTACCGTTTGGGCGTAATCTCCAATTTTTCCCCGACCCTCAAAAGTATTCTCCTGGACAAAGGAATTCTCCATTATTTCGATCCGGTGATTGTATCCACCGAGGTGGGGCTGGAAAAGCCCAACCCCGCTATTTTCCGGCTGGCCTTGGCTGAGACGGGCCTTGCGCCATCCGAGGTGCTTTATGTGGGTGACCATGAATTAAACGACATCTGGTCGCCGCGGCAGGTTGGCATCGGTGCGGTTAGAATCAAACGCTATGATTACATGACAGGCGAAGGCATAACCGGTTTGCAGGAACTTTTAAAGTGAGGCTAAGAGCCATGAAGCGCTTCTTCTCGTATGAGTCTGAGGAGGACAAGGGAAAACGGGAGCGGTCCAAGCGGACCCACTTTTCCATCCGGATCAATATGTTCTTTTTTAGCACGTTTCTGCTGTTTTCTCTGTTGATTGTGAAGCTGGCTTTCCTCCAGTTTGTGCAGGGGGAGGAGCTGTCGGCCATGGAGGACCGCCAGACCAAGGAGAAAATCACCATTTCCCCCATCCGGGGCAATATCTACGATCTGGACGGGTACCCCATCGCTTATACCACCTCTGCCGAATCGCTGTTTTACCAGATTGTGCCCAGGCAGACCAAGGAGGAAAAAATCGCCCTCGCCCATAAAATTGCTGAGCTGGCTGCCACCTACGGCGATCCCCAATACGGGGTGCTGGAGGCGGAAGAGATTATAAAACGGATGGATGTGGGCTTTGATATTGCGGGAAACCCGGCCAAGGACCCCAGCTACACCTTCCAGCCCAGGCGGCTGAAGGCAGGCCTGACGAAGCAGGAAATCGCTTATGTGGTGGAGCATCAGGATGATCTTCCCGGCGTGAGCATTGTGGAGGAAAGCGCCCGGGTCTATGACGAGAATACCATCGCCGCACAGCTGGTGGGATACTTGCGGCCATTTTCCACTGCCCGCAACCAGACCCAGTCCTACCTGAATTTCTACAAGGACAATCCCGGCGAGTATTTGAACGAGGAATTCGTCGGCTTCGACGGTCTGGAATTTCTGTACCAGGACGAGCTGAGGGGCAAAAACGGCAGCAAATCCTATCCCGTCAATTCCCGCTCCCAGATTATCGGGCAGGTGACCATCACACCGCCGGACAAGGGTCATAACCTCTATCTTACGCTGAAAAAGGATGTGCAGCTGGCAGCGGAGAATGCCATCGTCAAGCAGCTGGAGTACATGAAAAGCCGGGAAGCGGAGCAGCTGAAGTACCCCGCTCTAGGCAAAAACGCTCTGGCCGGCTACGCCGTCGGTATAGAGGTGGATACAGGCCGGGTAGTGGCAATGGCCAGCATGCCCGACTACAACACCAACATCTGGTCCAAGGAACGGATTCCTACCGAGGAGTACAATAGTATCCAGTTTCGGTACATCAACGGCACCATCCGGGAGCGGTATGCCGATATCCAGGACAACAAGGAGCGGGGCAAACATCCCAGCTCTCTGGTTCCTCTGGGCTCCACCATCAAACCCCTGACGGTGCTTCTGGGCATGAACGAGGGGATTATCGGACCCAATGAACGGTATGCGGATCCGACTACCTTTGTTTTCGGCAAGGACAAAAGCTCCATCAGCAACTCCGACAAGCATAACTACGGCAATCTGACGCCCTCTCTGGCTATCCAGTATTCGGCCAATACCTTTATGGGGGAGATGGTGGGCAACCGGTTGTACATGAGCTCCAAGTACCCGTCCTTCCCCAAAGCAGGCAATGCCATTGAAATCTGGGATTCCTACATGAAAAAATTCGGCCTGGGCGAGCTCACCGGCAGCCGTTTGCCCGGGGAATATGCGGGAGACCCTTATTACTTTGAAACAGCTAAGCGGGAGTCCCCGCAATCTGTGCTGATTTATGCCTCCTTCGGTCAGCAGGGACGCTATACCACCCTGCAGCTGGCCCAATACGCCTCCATGCTGGCCAACCACGGCAAGAAGTACCGGCCAATTTTTGTGGACCGGATCACCACCTATGACGGACAGCTGGTCCGCAATGTGGAGCCGGAGCTGCTGGCCCAGGAGGATTATCCTGCAGCGTACTGGAAGGTGCTGGAGGACGGGATGAAGCAGGTATTCGTCACCGGCTTCGACGGGGTCAGCTATTCGGTTGTGCGCAAAACCGGAACCTCCCAGCAGCAGGTGGCCGGCCAGCCTCTGGAAAATGCCGTCTTCATCGCTTACGCTCCGGCGGACAAGCCCAAGCTGGCGGTAGCGGTGGTCATACCCGAGGGTGGCTTCGGCTCCTGGGGCGCAGCCCCTATCGCACGGCAGATTTTCGATGCGTATGACCAGCATTACGGGCTGTACGGTGTGCCCAAGAATGGCCAATAAAAGCAGTAAACCCCACCTAAGGACCTGTTTGCCTGATGCAGACAGGTCCTTAAGCATTTGGAATCCTTCCTGGAAGTTGTTACACTATATAGTGGAACACTACGATGAAGGAGGTTGAAGCATGAAAACCCCGCTCACCACTGGGGAGACAAACGACAATGTGGAGCAGCGCAAACGGCGCAACCAATTTTCCATTCGCATTAATATGTTCTTCTTCGCCACTTTCCTGCTGTTCTCCACCTTGCTGGGAAAGCTGGCCGTGCTCCAGTTTGTCCAGCATGAGGAGCTTTCCGCCATGGAGAGAATCTGGCAGAACAAGGATGTCCCGATCGCTCCTATCCGGGGGAATATCTATGCTTCAGACGGATACCCCATCGCATACTCCCTGTCTTCCCAATCCTTATTTTACCAGCTTCGCTTGGACAAGAAACCGGAGGAGACCATTGATCTGGCCAAACGGCTGGCCGATGCCTTCCTGATGCTGGCCCCTGACGACAAAAAAGCGGCCCAGCCCAATGCGGAGGAGGTGCTGCTCCGGATGGATGCGGGCCTCAAGCTGGACGGCAGCCCCGCCGACAAAAGCATGGGCTATTCCTTCAGCCCGCGGCGGTTAAAGACGGATCTGTCCCAAGCGGAGATTGCTTATTTCGCCGAGAACCGGGATGAATTCGATGGTGTGGAAATCACCGAGGAAAGCACCCGCAAGTACGATGATAACACCATAGCCGTACAAACCGTGGGGTATCTGCGGCAGTTTTCCACCGCTATCAACCCGACCCTGCCCAAGTCCTTCCTGGACTATTACAAAGCGGACGGGATGAAGGATATTTACCAGAACGATGAGCTGGTAGGCTTCGACGGACTGGAGTTTATGTACCAGGAGGAGCTGCGCGGCCAGGCCGGCAAAAAAACCTACCGCATTAACTCCAAAGCGCAAATTATTGAGCAGGTGGAGCTGACTGCGCCGGTAAAGGGGAATAATATCCATCTGACCATCGACAAGGATGTGCAGCTCATTACCGAGCAGGCCATCGAAGACCAGCTGGTTGCCATGAAAAAAGCCCCCGCCGGCTCTTATGCCGCCAGAGGCGCCAAGGCAGTGGCAGGCTACGCCGTTGCCATGGAGGTGGATACCGGCAAGATTATCTCCATGGCCAGCTATCCGGATTATGACCCCCAAATATGGGAGGGTGGCCGCATCTCCACGGAGAATATGGCTGCCATTAACTACCGGTATACCAATGGAACCGTCAGAGAGCGCTTCGGCGAATTCGCGGACCCTGCGGAGTTCCGGAAGCATCCCAGCTCCCTGGTTTATCTGGGCTCTACCATGAAGCCCCTTACGGTGCTTCTGGGCCTGAACGAGGGCATCATCACCGCTAACGAAAAATACGCTGATCCGGTGACCTTTTATTTCGGCCGGGACCGCAATTCCAGCGTCAGCAACTCGGACAGAGCCTATATGGGCACCCTGACCGCAGCGACAGCTATTCAGAAATCATCCAATACCTATATGGCGGAAATGATCGGAAACCGGCTTTATTTCAGCAAAAATTACCCGGCTTACCCGCAGAGCGGCAATGCTCTGGACGTGTGGGACAGCTACATGAAGAAATTCGGTCTGGGTACCCTCACCGGCAGCGGCTTTCCCGGGGAAAGCGAGGGACTGACGGATTATGTTGCCGCAGCCAAGCGGGATGGTCCGCAGCCAACGCTGATTTACTCCTCCTTTGGACAGCAGGGAAAATATACGGCACTGCAGCTGGCACAATACGCCACCATGCTGGCCAATCACGGCAAACGCTACAAGCCCCAATTTGTCGAGAAGATTACCACCTATGACCAGGAAGTAGTGCAGACCTTCCAGCGGGAGCTGCTGGAGGAGGTCAAGTTTCCGGAGGCTTACTGGAATGTGCTGAAGGAAGGCATGCAATCCACTGTACAGGGGTTTGAAGGTGTGAATTACACCTATGTGCGGAAAACGGGCACCTCGGAGCAATCCATTGCCGGCGGCAGTGTGGACAACGCCGTGCTCATTGCCTACGCCCCTGCGGATAAGCCCAAGCTGGCTGTAGCGGTGGTGGTGCCGGAGGGAGGCTTCGGCTCCTGGGGCGCAGCTCCCATCGCCCGCAAGATATTCGATGCATACGATGCAAAAATCGGGCTGGGCGACGTCCCCAAGGGATTGCCCCAGCAATAAGCCAGATCAGCAGGCAGGAGCAAGCTCCAGCCTGTTTTTTTGGCGTCCGGGAGCTTTGGTGTATGTCCCCAACTGTGGTATACTTATGTATCAATATGGATACCGGAGCTTATAAAGAGACGGTAGAAAAGTTTGGAGTGGAAGCATAAATGTGCGGTATAGCCGGTATGATGCTGTTCGATGGTAGTGTTCCTGATATGAGCGTGCTGCGCCGGATGAGCGATGTTATCGTGCACCGGGGGCCGGATGATGTGGGGTATTGGACCGACCCGGGTATCGGGCTGGCCTTCAGACGCCTGTCCATTATCGACTTGAAGGAAGGCCATCAGCCGTTGGCCAATGAAGATGACTCTATCTGGATCACCTTTAACGGTGAGATCTATAATTATAAGGCTTTACGTGCCCAATTGGTGGCCCGGGGACATATCTTCCGGACCAACACGGACACGGAGATTATTGTGCATCTGTATGAGGACCATGGCGAGGATTGTGTGAAGCTGCTGCGGGGCATGTTCACCTTTGCCATTTGGGACCGGAACCGCAAGCAGCTGTTTATTGCCCGGGACCACTTCGGGATTAAGCCCTTGTATTATCATATTTCCAACGGGAAGTTTCTGTACGGCTCCGAGATCAAGAGTATTCTGGCTACCGGCGAGGTGCGCCGCAGCATCCGGCCGGAGAGCTTCCTGAATTATTTGACCTTCCAGTATGTGCCGGACCCGGACACCATGTTCGACGGCATTTCCAAGCTGCCTCCGGCCACAACAATTACCGTTAGGCCGGACGGAAGCTGCCGTTTGAATAAATATTGGGACCCTATGTTCGAGCCGGTTAAACGAACGCTTACTGAGGATATTGAGGAGCTGCGGGAGCGGCTGAGGGATTCTGTAACCCACCATATGGTCAGTGACGTGGAACGCGGCTGCTTCTTGTCCAGCGGCATCGACTCCACTGCCATCGCCGCCCATATGCGCGCCATTGAGCCCATCCGCACCTTCTCCGTCGGCTTCGAGGGGAACAATAACGAAACCATAATCGCCCGGGAAACAGCTGCGGCCTTGGGGACGGAGCATTATTCCAAGGTCATTACGGAGAAGGAATTCTTCGATGCCATTCCATCGGCAGTCTGGCATCAGGACGAGCCGGTGGCCGACCCTGCGGCTATCGCCTTGTATCATGTGGCCGAGCTGGCCAGTGAGCATGTGACCGTTGTGCTGTCCGGGGAAGGGGCGGACGAGCTGTTCGGAGGCTACCGGATTTACCGGGAGCCGCAAGCGCTGCGGGCCATGGAATGGATGCCTCTTCCCATGAAGCGTTCCCTGCACCGGCTGTTTGCCATGCTGCCTGGCGGAATGAAGGGCCGCAACTATCTGCTGCGGGGAACCACGCCGTTGGAGGAGCGGTTTTTGGGGAATGCCAAGATCTACACCGAGGATATGAAGGGCGAAATTCTGAGCATGAACCATGAGCTTCTGCGCAGCTACCGGAATCCGGTGCAGATTGCCGGAGATTATTACAAGAAGACGGCTCACTTGGACCCGGTCAGCCGGATGCAATATATCGATATGAACCTTTGGATGCCCGGAGATATTCTCATGAAGGCGGACAAAATGACCATGGCCCATTCTCTGGAGCTGCGGGTTCCATTCCTGGACACGGAGCTGTTCGAGCTGGCCCGGCGGATTCAGGTGGGCCACCGCATTGCCGGGGGGACCACCAAGTATGTGTTCCGCAAGGCCATGGAGGGCATTATTCCCGACTTTATCCTGAACCGCCCCAAGCTCGGGTTCCCTGTGCCTCTGCGCGATTGGCTGAAGGGCCCCAGCGCAGGCCGGATGCTGGAGGAAATCAAAGGCAGCGGTATCGATACCCTGGTGCATATGGGGGAGGTGGAGAAGCTGTTTAAGCTCCACCGGGACGGCGTTCAGGATTCAGCCAGACGGCTGTGGGTTCTTTATATGTTTGCTTTATGGCACGCCACCTATATTCAAGAACAGCCGAAGGCTTCCTTTGCCGCTGTATAGAGGGTAAGGAGACGCTAGGACGTGTTTGCAAACACGCCCTGGGAGAAGGGAGGCAGCATGGGAACAAATCTCAGTCCGTACCGGCTCATTGCGCTGGATTTGGACGGAACGCTGCTGAATGAAGACAAGGAAATTTCCCAAGAGAACAAGAAGTGGATAGCCGAAGCCCGGAAAGCAGGAGTAACGGTAATGTTTTCCACTGGGCGGGGGCGCCAGAGCTCCATGAATTATGTGGAGGAGCTGGCGTTGAATAGTCCACTGGTGTTGGTGAATGGCAGTGAAATTTGGGAATCGCCGGATACGCTGTTGAAGCGTACGGAAATGCCGGTGGATTGGGTCAGAGCCTTCCGGCAGATGGCCTTGGATTATGACGTATGGTACTGGGCCTACACGGTGGAAGGTATCCTGAACCGGGACAACTGGCCTGCCAAGGCAGAGACCGAGGACGGGTTAACGTGGCTCAAGTTCGGCTTTTATACGGAGAATGAGCGGAAGCTGACTGCTATCCGGGCCAGTCTGGAGGAGCGGGGGGATCTGTCCATTACCAACTCCCATCCCTGCAATATCGAATTGAATCCCCTTGGGGCGGATAAAGGCAGCGGAGTGCGTCAGGTATGCAGCCTGCTGGGTATAGAAATGTCGCAGGTCATCGCCATGGGAGACAGCTTCAATGATCTGTCCATGATCCGGGAAGCCGGACTTGGGGTGGCTATGGGCAACGCCCAGGAGGAGATTAAGGTCCAAGCGGACGTGACCACCTCCACCAATGAAGAGGACGGCGTAGCCGAGATTATCCGCAAGTACATCTTCCATATGGAGTGATGCTTATGACCATGACAGTCATTGCGTGGATTCTGGTTGTAGCGCTTTTTGCAGTGGGCTTGGCGGGGGCTATCTTCCCCGTGCTTCCAGGGGTGCTGGCGATTTATGCGGCATTTTTTGTGTATGGCTTCATGATCCGGTTCAGTGACTTTGGCTTCTGGTTCTGGCTGATCCAAACCACCATTGTGATTGCCGTGTTTGTGGCGGATTATGCCATAAGCGCCTGGGGTGTGAAGAAATTCGGGGGTACCCGGGCCTCTGTCATCGGCAGCACCATCGGGATTATTCTCGGCCCCTTCGTCATTCCTGCCTGCGGTTTATTGATCGGCCCGTTTCTCGGTGCGGCTATCGGGGAGTATTTTGCAGTGAAGGATTGGAATGCGGCCTTTAAGGCGGGGCTGGGGGCGCTTGTGGGATTCTTCTCCAGCACCGCGGCCAAGATTGTGCTGCAGCTCCTGATGATTATTGTCTTTATTATTGCGGTGATCTGGTAGGCTTGCCGCTGCCTCAAAAAGCAACATCGCCCGGCGGCGCCTTCGCTGCCGGAGTCTAATTAAAGCGTGGAAGCCAACATGTCGAAGGATTCACTTGTAAAAGGCACCCTGATTCTCGCTCTGGCCGCCCTGGTGGCCAGGGTTCTTGGGGTTGTCCAGCGGATTCCCCTGGTTTATCTCATCGGAGATACCGGAATGGCAACCTTCGGGATTGCCTTTAATATTTATACGCCCCTCCTGACCATTGCCACAGCGGGTATTCCCAGCGCATTAAGCAAGCTTGTCTCCGAAAAAATGGAGCTGGGCCAATACGCCGAGGCCGACCGGATTTATCAGGCGGCGGTGCGGTTTGCCCTGGTAGCGGGGGTGGTGATGACCGCCCTTCTGATCGTCCTGGCTCCCTGGTACGGGGAGCATATCTCCAAGGACCCGGACGCGGTTATGTCCATCCGGGCATTAGCGCCTGCACTGCTCTTGTTCCCGCTGATCGCTATGATGCGGGGATACTTCCAGGGCCGGCAGATGATGATGCCCAACGGTATGTCACAAATTGTGGAGCAAATTGCCCGGCTGATTACCGGTGTCGGATTGGCGTTCCTGCTCCTGTCCATCGGCTGGGGCCATGTATGGGCTGTAGCCGGCGCTTCCTTCGGCGGCGTAATGGGCAGTGTAGGTGCTGTCGCCGTCCTGATCTGGTATATGATGAGACTCCGCAGGGAGGATGCCCGGGAGGGTATTACCCAAGCCGCAAAGGAAGGCCGCGCCACTGCGGAAGCCGTCAGCTACAAGCGGATTTACGGCAATATTTTCCGGGTATCCGTGCCTATCGTTCTGTTTTCGATGACAGTGCCGCTGATTTACTTTATTGACTCGTCTACGGTTATTTCCCTGCTGGAGGGACAGATGGGCTACGGCTCAGCCAAGGAGCTGCTGGGTATTCTGGCGGGGCGGGCCCAGTCTCTTGCAGGCATCCCGATTATTCTGGCCATTGCCTTGAGCCAGTCCATCGTGCCCATTGTTTCCTCGGCCTATGCCCGCAAGGATATGGCGCAGGTCCGCCAGCAGGCGGCCAAGGCCCTGCAGCTGTCGGTAATCACCGGACTGCCGGTGGTGCTGGCTATCGCCATCGCCGCACGTCCCATCAACACCATGCTGTTCCCCATGGACCAATTCAAGTATCTGGTGAACGAAAACGGCAACGGCATCATTGCCTTCCTGACTGTAACGGCCATGTTCCAAATCGTGATGCAGACCTCCGGCTCCATTCTCATGGGGATGGGCCATATGCGGCCGCTGGTGGTCAATGTGTTCATCGGCCTGGCCTGCAAGCTGGCGGGCAGCTATCTTTTGGCTCCTTTTTTCGGGATCTACGGAATTATGGCAGCCACCGCCTTGTGCTTTATTGTGATGATGGTGTTGAATCTGTGGATTCTGCGCCGCAAAGTGGAATATGTCATCTATCCGCCGCGGAAGTGGCTGGGCATTGCCGCCACCACCTGCATTATCGTGGCGGTGTGTCTGCCCTTGGAATGGCTGACCCACCGCACCATCACCTGGTTTCCGGATAAGCTGGATGCCCTAGTGAGCGGTGCGATCACTGGTGGTGTGGCGATTCTTCTGTACCCGCTGCTGCTGATGGTAAGCCGGGTATATACTCGGGAGAATGCGGAGGATCTGCCTCCGGCCATCCGTAAGGTGCTGGCGAAGCTGGGCCGTCTTGTGGGGAAGCGGGCATAGATGTTTCTTGACTAATGGCCGTCTTCAGAATGGCCGCCAGCTCCAGCTTGTACAGGCCCAAGCAGGACTCGCCTGTGCTGTCTAAGGCCCGCGGGGCCTTGGCGGGGCCGAAGGGGCGGAGCTGCTCCGGCTTTGTGAACCAGTCGCTTCCGCCGGGAGCCTCGAAGGGCTGGTCCGCCCAAGCATCGGCGAGCCGCGGGCTGTAGAGGAGCGGAGCACCGGCACGGACACCATAACCATCAAGCCTCTCTGCGGCTGTAACAGGCCGCGGGGAGGCTTTTTGCGCTGCGGTGAACAGCGCCGGATGGTAATCCGCTCTGGAGCCGGTGTGGGGCTGGGCGGCGGCAAAGTCGTGGACGCCGCTCTTGATAAGCGGATTGCCGAAGAGGATGGCATAGAGGGCCTTGCCCACCTCGATGCGCTCCCGCAAATGGGAGAAGCGCTCCAGGGTTAACCCGCACAGCCGCCACGGGAAGCGCTCCTCCGTTCCGTCTGGGGTGATCCGCCTGTATGGAAACGCCACCTGCGTTTCCTGAAGCTCAGCCTGGAAGCGGAAGGCCGGCCTCTCCAGCACATTCTTCCGGAAGTACGGATTTTGGACCACCCGGCCTTCAATGTAATGCTGCTCATTCATGATCAGGCAGACGGTTAAGGGCGCCGGTTCGCGTCTTAACCAGAAGCGCTCCCACACCGGCAGCATAAAACGGGAGACGCCTAGCTGAGGCAGCAGATAGAACAGGGGTTTGCCGGCGGCGAGGCTCTCCCGGTACAGCAGAAGCTGGGGATAGGCGTCGTGGAAAATAAGGGCGTTGGAGCGCTCCAAAAACTCGAAAATGTTTCTCCGTTCGCCCGGAGACAGGAGTAGCGGCATCAGATCACCCGCCAGATCCGTCATGCTCCAGCCGCCGTTGCGGGAGACCATATGGGCCAGAAGCGCCCAGTGAAGCTCCGGATGCTGCCGGTAGAGGGCCAGGTAGGCGGCGGTCCGTGTGACATTGTTCCGGTTGGCTTCGGCGGTCTGCCGGCGGATGGCGCCGATCAGTTCCTGCTCTTTGGCAGAAGAGATGCCTGTGCAGTTGGCCGTGGTGCCACCCCCAGGCTGCGCCAGCAGCTCCTGCCAGGCCTGTCGGAGCCAGGCGGATGTCTCTGCGGAAGGCGCAAGGGGGACGCTCCGCCGCCGCAGCACCCTGGAGCGCCTCCGGCTGGAGCTGGCTTCACGGAGTATGCCGTATCCTGTCTTCAGCCAGAACAGCAGCCTGCGTTTTAAGTAAAGCGGCCGCGGCGGTGGAGCTATTTTGCCGAAGGGCATGAGGGATTCTCCCTTCTTTCATTGCGAATGGACGGGGTTCGCTTTCATGCCCGCTTTTCCCATGGTAAGATAAAGTAGAATTTATTAAATATATTGTAAAGGAGCGATTTAAGTTGAAGCGTCGATTAGCAGCCTTAGGCTGTTCCATTGCCCTGGCCTCCTCTCTTATGGCCGGCTGCGTGGCGGCAGGCGGTGTAGAACCGGATAAGGTATTGCAGAATGCCTTTGGGGTAGTGTCCTATGAGGGCTCCGGCTCCCTTTCGTTCCAGGTGACGGCGGGTGAAGCGGCTAAGGGGTATCCCGATGCGGCGAAGCTGAACAATGCCGTGGTGGAATTACCCCATGTGAAGCAGCAGGACAAGAGCAACAGCTCCGTGACCGGAGTATTCAAAACAAGCTCCGGCAATATTCCCTTTGAAGCTGCCCAGTCCAACAAGGAATGGGTGATTCAAGCCGAAGGCGCGTCCAAGCCGCTGGTGCTTGAGGATGCCCATGGGCAAACACAGCAGGACAGCGCAGCCGCTCCCGGCTTCGGTCTTGACTTCTCTTCTCTGAATATGGAGAAGCTGCAGAACCATCTCGGCTCTATTTTGAGCTATGCGCCCACACTTGATTCGTTTGCTGTATCTGACGCCAACGCCACCATCAACGGCGAGGCCCTCAGCCTGAAGAAGATCCATGCGGAGCTGAAGGGCGGCGAGCTGACAGGCATTATCCAGAAAACCCTGGCCAACCTTCTGGCTGACGGGGAAAAAGGGGATACGCTGATCCGCTCCATCATCGGAGACCTGGGGTATGACGGCAACAACGCATTTATGTTCAGCATCGTCAAGGAGTCCCTGAGAAGTCTGGCAGAGGATGCTTCCGCGCTGGACATGGTTCTTCCTACCGGAGATTTCCTGAACAACAGCAATGTTCTGAAGCTGGACTTGTATGTGGATGGCGCCTCCCAGATCCGACGTACCGCATTTGAGCTGGACCTGCAGGGTCTGACCCAGCTGGATAACGGAGTGAGCGCTGTGACCATTACAGGCTCCTTCGACAGATGGAACATCAACGGCACTGTAACAGCCGACAAGCTGTCCGCAGAAGGCGGCATCAAGCTGGCCGAGGGCGGCGGGTTGGCCAAGTACCTGCTTGCTCTGGATAAGAGCTCTACCGCCTACAAGTTCCTGGTGGAGGAGCTGAAGGTGAACCGCAAGCACATCGAGCTTCCTCCCGTAGGTTCCGGGACGCCCACAACTGAGGTGCGCCCGTTCCTTCAAGGGGACACCACTATGGTGCCGGTGCGTCTTGTGACCGAGCAGCTGGATGCCCAGGTAGGATGGAATCCCGACACGTATGAAGTGACGGTGACCGACATCTGGTCCGGCAAAAAAATCGTGTTCAAAATCGGCAGCACCTCCGTGCTGGTGGACGGCACGGAGCAAACTCTGGACGCCAGCGCTGTGCTGGGCGGAGACACCACCTATGTTCCCGTGCGGATCATCGCCGAAACCTTCGGCGCCGAAGTGCTCTGGAATCCGGACACCTATGTGGTGACCATCGTCCGCAATTAATAACCATCCCGCTTGTAACACAAAGCCGGTGCACCTGCCCCTTCTTCAAGGGACGGATGCACCGGCTTTTATTGTGCTGCGCGGCAGCTCATCAAGGCTTTCAGCTGTCTTCGGGTTCATCTGGAGCAGGAGGCTGGCCAGGCAGGCGACCGGCCTTGCGCAGCGCTTCGCGCAGCACATACTCCAGGTGCCCGTTCACGCTCCGGAACTCGTCGGCGGCCCAACGCTCCAGCGCTTCATACAGCTTCGGATCAATACGCAGGGGGAAGCTTTTTTTAGGTGCCATAGCAGGCCGTTGTCCGTGCTCTAATAAACCGAGCCGGTGTTGATCACGGGAGCCGCAGCCCTATCCGAGACAATCGCCACCATCAGATTATTGATCATCGCCGCCTTGCGCTCGTCATCCAATTCAATCACGCCTTGGTCCTGAAGCTGCTTAATCGCCATTTGTACCATACCGACGGCTCCCTCCACGATCATCTGGCGGGCGGAGATAATGGCCGCAGCCTGCTGGCGCTGCAGCATGGCGCTGGCGATTTCGGTGGAATAGGCCAGATGGGTGAGGCGGGCTTCGATAACCTCCACGCCTGCCGCCTTCAGCCGCTCCTGCAGCTCACGCAGCAGCTCGCCTGCAACCTCGTCGGCATTGCCGCGCAAGGAGTAGCCGCTCATTTCGAAGTTGTCGTAGGGATATTTGCTGGCCACATGCCGCAGGGCGGTTTCGCTTTGGATCTCGACGAATTGCTCGTAGTTGTCTACATCAAACAGTGCCTTGGCGCTGTCCACCACGCGGAAAACCACAACCGCCGCTATTTCGATGGGATTGCCCTCCACATCATTGACCTTCAGCTTCACGCTGTTGAAGTTGCGGACCCGCAGGGAGACCTTCTTCCGGGTGGTGAAGGGGATGGTGATCCAAATCCCGCTTTCGCGGATGGTTCCCTTATAGTCGCCGAACAGGTTAACCACTTCCGCCTGATTAGGCTGGACCACCGTGAACATGGTCAGCAGCACAAATGCGGCAACCTCCAAAAGAATCCCTGTCACAATCCAGCCTTCCAAAAAGGCTGGAATCCCGCCTCCCGCCAGCACGAGCAGCAGCAGAAGTCCTACAAACCCATTACCTTTCCAAGCCGCGCTTTCCGTCATCGTTCCATTCCTCCCGTTCATGGTTGTTAAATCATTTTGATATTTATATGATATCACTTTTTCTATATAATGTAAACTAGGCAAATTTGACATTGCGGGTGCCCGGTGCTATAAAAGAAGCGTAAACTAAGGCGCTTCTGAAAATTCCGAGGGGCGGTGAAAGCTGCCCTCAGTGGGTTTTCAGACACATCCTAACATGCGGTCAGGAGGGACTTACTATGAAGCAAATTAAAGAAGATGCCGAATTCAGAAGCATCATCCACGGATCGCTGCCGGTGGCAGCTGTATTTAAAGCCACCTGGTGCAAGGACTGCCATTATATAGAGCCCTTTATGCCCGATTTGGTTAAACAATACGAAGGCAAGCTGGATTTTGTCCACGTGGACCGGGATGATCTGCCGGATCTGTGCTCCGAGCTGAACATTCTCGGCATCCCCAGCTTTATTGTGTTCCGGGAAGGCCAGGAAATTACCCGCTTCGTCTCCAAGCTACGGAAAACCCGGGAGGAGATTGAGGAATTCCTGGACCGCTCTCTGCAGGTTGCCGGGGCTCTGGGGAAGAACTGATCCGGCAGGGTACTCCGGAAGCCCGACCCAAACCGGCTGTTGTTCATCAATTAGCGGATCGTGGGTCCGCCTGATTGCCAAAAGGCCGGATTTCGGTAAAATAACGAATCCTGTGTCCGCAGCCGAAGCAGCCTGTCCAGATTTCAGGGGACGGGCTCTTTGGCATTCGGCTGAAGCGGGGTGAAAATTGGCTTCATCCTGCAAAAGCCGATATAATAACGGTATACATAACCAGGGACTGTCATAAATCCGCTTAAGTGCTTTTTTTACTGCCTTTTCGTCTGGAACGGAAATTCGGTAAAATCTGCTCCCTTCGGAGTTAAAAGACAGCACCCAGCAGGGAGGCCCTTGTCCGTGGTGTTCGAGAATTTGAGGCAGTTCATTGAGGTATTGCAGAAAGAAAAGGATGTTGCGGTTATAGATGCCCAGGTGGACCCCAATCTGGAGCTGGCCGAAATCCACCGCCGCGTCATTGATGAGGGCGGACCGGCGCTTCTTTTCACCAATGTGAAAGGCAGCGCTTTCCCCGTAGCTACCAATCTGTTCGGCACCAAGCGGCGGGTGGACCTGGCCTTCGGCACACGCCCCGAGCAGCTGATGCAGCAGGCGGTGGAGGCGATGCATACCCTGCTCCCGCCCAAGCCGGCTGCCTTATGGAAGGAGCGCTCCCTGCTGCTGGACCTGGTCAAGGTAGGGACCAAAACTGTCAGTCAGGCAGCGGCTCCTGTGCTTCAGGTATGCGACCGCAGAGACAGAATGTCCAAGCTTCCCGCCATCACCAGCTGGCAGGAGGACGGCGGACCCTTTGTCACACTGCCGTTGGTGTATACGGAGCATCCGGTAACCCATCAGCATAATCTGGGCATGTACCGGATGCAGGTGTACGACAGCGAAACGACGGGAATGCATTGGCAGATTCACAAGGGCGGCGGCTTCCATTACCACGAAGCGGAGCTCTTGGGCCAGGCGCTGCCTGTGACAGTGTTCCTGGGCGGTCCGCCTGCGCTTATCGCCTCCGCCATAGCACCGCTGCCGGAGCAGCTGCCGGAGCTTCTGGTCGCCTCCCTGATCCTGGGCGGCAAGCTGAAGCTGGCGGATAACCCGCTGGGCGGCCACAAGCTGGTGGCGGAAGCCGAATTTGCCATCTCCGGCAGAGTGGAGCCCCATATCCGGAGGCCGGAGGGCCCTTTTGGCGACCACTACGGATATTATTCGCTGACGCATGATTTCCCCGTGTTTAACATAAACCATATTTGGCACCGCAAGGACGCCATTTACCCTGCTACCGTGGTGGGCAAGCCCCGGCAGGAGGACTATTACCTGGGCGAGTTTCTCCAACGGCTTCTTTCTCCGGCCTTTCCAATGGCTATGCCGGGGGTTAAGGATTTGTGGACCTACGCGGAAACAGGCTTCCATGCGCTGGCTGCCGCGGTGGTCCGGGAGAGCTACCGCCGGGAGGCGATGGCCTCCGCATTCGCGATTTTTGGACAAGGGCAGCTGACCCTGACCAAGTTTCTGATCGTCACCGACCGTCCGGTGGAGCTGGAGCGGATTGATGTGCTGCTGGAGACGGTGCTGGAGCGCTTCAACCCGGCCACGGATCTTTTGATCTTCAACCACACCTCCCACGATACCCTGGACTATACCGGGGGCCGGCTGAATCACGGCAGCAAGGCGCTGCTGCTGGGAGTGGGAGAGCCTGTCCGGTCTCTGCCTGGGTCATACGATGGAGGGATTATTCCCGGAATCCGGGATGCGAAGATGTATTGCAGAGGCTGTCTCGTGGTGTCCGGCGCCTCCTTCACCGAGGATCCGGATTTGGCCGCCCGATTAGCCGAAGCTGCTTCAGACCAGCTGGCACGCTGGCCGCTGGTGATTCTGGCGGATGATACCTCCATTGTTTCCAGCCAGACTGCCTTCCTTTGGACCGTATTCACCCGTTTTAATCCGGCTACGGATATCCATGCCCAAACCCGGGTGGAGAGGAACCATATCGCCTATCGTCTGCCTCTGGTCATTGATGCCCGGATGAAGCCGGGATATCCCGATGAGGTCATTCCCCGGGAGGATATTGTGAAGCTGGTGGACAGCCGCTGGAGCGAATATTTCCAATAGGTGCTTATGCTGCGTTTCCCGCCGCACCGATGACCGTTCTGCACAAACTACAGCACCAGGAAGGAGACCAGGCCTTTGCTTCGAGAACTGCTGAACGCTGAACCGCGCTCTGAACAGGGCGATATGCAAAAGGCGCTGCATGCGCTGGAGCTGTATCTGAAGAAGCTGGAGAAGGTGGGTCCGGGAGGCCGCGCCTCCCAAAGCCGCAGCGGGGAGGAGATCCCCCGGCTGGAGCTGTGGACAAGGGGCTTCGCCGATGCGCTGGACGAGCTGGAGGAGAGCAAATTCTGCGCGGAGACCTTCGGCCGTGGGATCCACGCATTGTTTGTAGAGGAGATGTCCCCGGAGGAACGGCTGAAATACCGCCGCTATCTGTACTTTTATAAGAATGCGTTTATCCGCATCTTTTCCATTCTGGACAAGCTGGGCTATTTTCTGGATGAGCTGTATGGGCTGGGAACAGGGAGGGTGAAGGCCAGATTTTCTTACTTCACTGTCCTCCGGCAGATGCATGACAAGAAGGTGGAGGTCAAGCTGGAGGCGCGTCTGTTTGAGCTGAAGCAGAATTACCAGGAGCCGCTCCGCCGCCTGCGGAGCCAGCGGAATATGGAGATTCACCTGCTGAATGCGGAGATGGTGGACGATATGATCCGGGTTAAGCGGCAGACTCATGCCGACGGCAGGCAGAAGGTGGAGAATGTGCTGCAGAACCTGTCCGATCTGGCTCTAAGCTTCGAGATGGTTTGCCGCACCATTGCCATAGTATTCGATCACACCAAGGGCTCCGTCCGCATTTGAATGGACCCCGCGGAATAGCCGTAACCAAAAAAACCGTTCTCCGAATGCTCGCATCCGGGAACGGTTTTTATTAGGTGTAAATTAGATTAGAATACCTGTACAACTTCCTTGAT
>JAQSYT010000376.1 GCA_029256065.1 Paenibacillaceae bacterium | reverse complement strand
ATTGGATTTTTTGCTGTGTATAAAGCTTAAGGTTTTCATTCCCAATGTAAGCGTCTACGTCCATTTCCGAACCGTTCCAGGCCGCCTTATAATAGTCAGACAATGCTGCTGCACAAAGCTTGTACGCTGTTTCGTAATCCCAAGCCGACAGATAATCCGGAGCTTCAGCTAAAAAGACGGTGGCCTCTTTCTCACTTGGTGCTGCCGTTATGGGGATAGCTGTTGGAGAGGGATTAGTTTCGGTGTTATGGACGGAATTTGTTTCACATGCGCTGAAAGTGAATACCATCAACAAGAAAAGAAATGCACGCTTCATTGTATAACCTCCACGTTAAAAAGGGATACCGGCAGGAACAGATGCGCCTAAACATCGTTCCCCTGTCCGTTAAAAAAATTTTACAACGACATGTCGGGTTCTTCTCCGGATTCACTGATCTCTACAGGGGCCTAACTTCCGGTTGATAGCCGGAAGCAGCTCCAGCATGATGGCAAGATCAGCTCCGATATCCATTCCGGGAATGGGGACGGCTGCGGTGGCGGCAGAGGCGGTTGCCCGTTTGTTTACCATGGACCTGCATTGATCCCGGATACGGTCTAATTCTTCAATGGTTTGCGGAATCATCCAATATTCCCCTTTAATATAAAGTGAGCCATCCATATCCTCTCTATTGTAGCATCAAAGTAAGGGGATGAAACAGGATTTCGAAAAGCCTGCGGCTCTTAGAGATAAACCTCTTGACATTGGAGCTAACTCCAATGTTATTCTTATTTCATGGAGAAAACCTATTCGATTCAAGAGGTTTCACAGCTGCTTCAGCTTCCCAAGGATACGCTCCGGTACTATGACCGGATGGGGATTGTATCGCCGTCGCGCAAGGAAAACCGTTACCGCCGGTATACAAAGAACGATCTTATCGATCTGATGAATGTCCAAATCATGCAGTACGCGGACTTTGCTCTGGAGGAGATCAAGGGTAAGTTTCAATTTCACAGGATGGAGCATATTAGTCCCGCTGATTGCCAGGAGGTAGCTTCATTTCTTGATGCCAAGAATGCGGAAACGCGGCAGAAGATTGAGCACTTGGAAAAAATCAGCCAATTGCTCCACACAGCAGCTGAAACGCTAAGGGATTTTAATCCGGAGAGCGACCAGCGGCTGGCAGAGACCGTCCGTGAGATTTACCAGAGTATCCGGGGTAAGGGGCCGGTTCATTTTGAGGAGGGATGTAATGGCCATCAAGATTAGGAATCCGTATTATTTTATTGCCGGTATCCTTGCTATTCTGTTCGCAGTTACCCATGCGGGGAACGGACAGTCCGTAGTGCTGCCCAAGCTGGATATTGAGGCGGTATCCGTAGATACGCAAATCGCATTCACGTATGTATGGCATATCATCACTGCTGAGAATCTGATTTTCGGCTTCGCTTTCCTGATAATGTCCATCGTGCGGGAGCCCTCGAAGGTGAGCTTTACCGCTTGGATCATCTTGTCGATTCTGATCGTCCGGCTATTGGTTATACTGGGTGTTACCATCATTCTTGATGCTTCTGCGCTTGGCGGTACGTTAATTGACTCTATAGCGATCATTATTTATATAGGTCTCCTCATTTTGGGTATAAAATTAAGGAACTGTCCGGTAAGCGGCAGGCCTTCCCAGTCCGGCAGAGGGTTGTGAAGCCAAACGGGAAGGTTTGGGTAAAAATGTATGTTTCGGTGCGGTGATGCAGAAAATACAGGAAGCTTGAAAACGGAGGTATTCCATTGGCTAATAAGAAGCAGGCATTATCGGCAGAGCAGCAGGAAGAGCTGATGGGCATATTAAGAGCCCGATTTGAGAAGCATCTGAACCGCCACGAAGGCTTGGAATGGGTGAATGTGAAGCAGAAGCTGGAAGCGGCTGCTGATAAGCTCTGGTCGCTCCATGAAATGGAAAGAACCGGCGGCGAGCCGGATGTGGTCGGGTATGATGAAGCCGCGGGAGAGTTTGTTTATATGGATTGATCGGCGGAAAGCCCCGGCGGCCGCAGAAGCATCTGTTATGACCATGGTGCCCTGAACGCCCGGAAGCAAAATAAGCCGGAGAACAGTGCACTTGGAATGGCGGCAGATATGGGCATTGAAATCCTGACAGAGGAGCAGTTCCGCCAGCTGCAGAAGCTGGGTAAGTTTGATGCGAAAACCTCCAGCTGGCTGGAAACACCACCAGAAATCCGGAAGCTGGGCGGCGCCATCTTCGGAGATTTCCGCTATGGACAGGTGTTTATCTATCATAACGGGGCAGATTCGTATTATGGGGCCAGAGGCTTCCGGGGTTCGCTGCGAATTTGATCCATTTAGAACAAGAGAAGATCACCACTCTTCCTGCGAGATGCATGGAGAGGGTGATCTTTTTTTATTGAAGCATCACCTGTTATTCCATCGGCAATCTGTTGCACAGTCCAACTCCGCGAATACCATCCGTGCCGGCTCATCCGCAGGGACGAAGAACTCAATCCTTGGATACGCATGGGCGGTCACTGCCATATGCAGCTGGTTATAGCCAATAGCTTTTTGCTCTGACGAGGCAGGCGAATGGGCAAGGAAATATTTGGGCTCCGCTAAATCCTGCCTATCCGTCAGTGATTCGCGGTTCCAATACTTGCGAATATCCGGGTATTTGTCCATCATTTTGTAGAACCGGTCATACCACGGATCAACAAATACTGCGGGATGTGCTTTCTTAAAAGCCTGGATTCCGTATATGGCATGAGATTCCCACCTGGCCCGGGATCTCTCGTCAAAGGAAGACCGGAAACGGACCGGCAGCTCGGAATTGAAATGGAAATCGATGGTATTCATTTTGTCTGCGGTGAATGGAGTGTGCGAAATGCCGAACAATTCACTGAAGGCAGGGTTAAAACCGGACACATCCAGCATATCGGTAACAATCATAGCCGGGTAAGGCAATTGCTGCATCAGGGCTCTGGCCTGATCCAAAGCCAGCTCCAGCTGTCTTCCGCTTAATGGCATAGGGACAGGCACATAGCCTGCCGCCAGCAGCAGATCATTCCGGTCCTCTGCCGTACACTCCAGATAATCCGCAATGTCCAGCAGCATTTGCCGGTCAGGCAGGCGTTGGGAACGGCCAATGAGCAGGTTCTTATACGTACCGCATACCGTGTCATTAAGTTCCTGTTGGGTAAACCGCTTGAAAGCACCGCGTCTATTCTCCGTGGCGGCTTGCTGCCGGTTTATACGGAGCTGTTCTATCATTAACAGGACACGGCTTAGCTCCGAGGACTGCCAGTGGATATAGGGTTCTGTCATGACCATGCCTCCTTCGGAAAAAGGGAGTGCAGTTCTGCACTTGGGAGATTGAAATTGCTTCGAGTATACTACAAAGCGTACTGGCAAAGCCAGTATATTCACCGGCATCAATTGAATAGGAGGCGTCCATGATGATTCGAGCGGTTACTGCCTTTCCGAATAAAAAGGAACGATTCGCTATCCATGAAGTTGAAGCGCCCAAGGCACAGCTTTGGGAAGCCATTGTGGAGGTTAAGGCGTTCTCGTTGAACCGGGGCGATATAACCAGTGCAATGGATAGACAGGAAAGCAGCAGACCCGGGTGGGATTTTGCGGGCATTGTGCTGGAGGGGGCAGCATCCGGGGCAGGACCACAAAAAGGGACTCGTGTAGCCGGGTTATTACCAATGGGCGCTTGGGCGGAGCAAATTGCGGTTCCGGCTGTGACATTGGCTGAGATTCCTGAGGAGGTTAGCTTCCAGCAGGCGGCTGCATTGCCTGTAGCAGGTTTATCTGCATTATACGCCTTGCGCAGAGGGGGACTCCTGCTGGGCAAACGGGTGTTGATTACGGGCTCAACAGGCGGTGTTGGTTTGCTTGCACACCAGCTGGCCTCCTTGTCAGGCGCTTATACAGTAGGTGCTGCCAGGTCAGAGGGCAAGGCAGAGCAGGTAAGGGCTGCCGGTGCTAATGAGGTATTAGTTGGTGAGGATGTGACGGAGGCCATCGCAGCAAACGGTCCTTACGATTTTGCTATCGATTCCATGGGAGGAAAAACATTAGCAACCTTGTTCCCGCAGCTAAGTCCGCAAGGGGTTTGCGTATCGCTGGGCCATTCCTCTTCACCCCATACGACCCTGCAAATGATTGGCTTAGGAGGAAGGACACTGTACAGCTTTTTTCTGGGAGAGGAGATGAACAGACACATGCCAGCCCAAGACTTGGAGCTGCTGGCCCGTTTGGTTGCTGAAGGAAAACTAAAAACGAACATTGAGGTCCATCAATCTTGGGAACAGATTGACGCTGTTGCGCAGCAGCTGATAGAACGCCGATTCACAGGCAAGGCTGTGCTTACCTTAGAGAGGGACTTGTCCGGAAGCATAAGCTGATATAAAATCACTTATATTACCATCTGAATCTGAAAAACCATTACAATCAGTCGAAAGAGGTACTTTTGTGGAAAAGACCAAAACGATTCTAGCAATAGGAGACAGCAATACTTATGGCGCAGGGGTAGCACGGGATGAAGCCTATCCGGCCCAATTGGAGAATAAGCTAAACGCAAACGGATACAACTGCAGGGTTATTAATAAGGGGATTAACGGCAATACCTCGAAGGCCGGTGCGGAGAGACTGGGCAATGAGCTAATCGAGCATCAGCCGGATGTAGTCATCCTTCTGTTTGGCGCAGCCGACTTGAGGAAAGGGCACAGCATCGGAAAAATCTACGATCATTTTTCCAGGATGATTGAAATGTCAAAGAATAATGGAGCCAAGGTTATTATCGTGGGTTACCAAGGCTATGCTGACCATGCCGGGTTAAATGAGAAGCTCCAAAGCATCGCCCAAAAAGGCGGGGTCACGTTAAGTGATGACTTTTTTGAGATGTATTCACGTCTGTCTAAGGACTATCAAACCGATC
>JAQSYT010000375.1 GCA_029256065.1 Paenibacillaceae bacterium | reverse complement strand
GGGGCCGTGGACGGCACCAAGCTGGCAGACGGAGCGGTGGACGGCACCAAGCTGGCAGACGGAGCGGTGGACAGCGCCAAGCTGGCAGACGGAGCGGTGGACAGCGCTAAGTTGGCGGACGGAGCGGTGGACAGCGCCAAGCTGGCGAACGGGGCCGTGGACGGCGCCAAGCTGGCAGACGGAGCGGTGGACGGAGCGGTGAACAGCACCAAGCTGGCGAACGGGGCCGTGGACGGCATCAAGCTTGCCAAAGGCGCAGTGGAGGAGGAGCATCTGTCTCCGTTCCTCCAAAAGAAATTGCAGCAGGTTGCGGCGGGGCCGCAATGCGGCGCCTTCCCCTTCACCTTTCCCTCCTTGCAGGAAACCTGCCAGCTGGAGATTATACTGGGCCGTCCTTTTGCGGACAACAAATATGTATTGGTGGCGATGACCAATCATCCGGCTTGTTATGCCGTACTGAAGGAGCTTCATCCTGACAGGGCAATTATCGAGCTGGTCCGGACCAAAATCAGCGGCGACATTCCAGGAGTAGTCAGCTGGATGGCCAGTGTCATAAGCTAAGACACTTATATGTGGAATTAAGCAGACGGCTGCCCCTGTGCGGATTTTCATTCGCCTTGGGCAGCCCTTCTTTCTTCTGGCGGAGAGGCAGCACAGGGCCGGGCCCTTTTTCTAACGGCGGCCAGAGCCTTTATTTGGTCCTTTCTACCGGCTTTAGGCTCGAATCGGGGCCAATAACGGCAGTGGCTTCCGTTAGATTTTTGAGATATGCTTTTTTGCCAGGAATAAAGGCGCTCACCGCCGTTAGGAGAGTGGAGGCTGATCCGGAACGAGAATACCCCAGAAATCTGCGCAGGCCTGCAAACATGCCTGGAGCAATAGTCCGAGTCCGGTTGCTCAAGCCCGGGCAGGGCATCTGCCCCGGCTTTGCCTATGCCCGCCTGCGCCCGCAGTGTGCAAGTGCCGTTACACTCTTTTCACGGTTACATACTATAGGATGAAACCAAGGACATCCGGAGGTGGCATAATTGGTCCAAGTTAAGCGAACCCGAAAAGGAACAGCTCCGTTCCGGCGGAAGTCCGCCGCTTTGGAAGCCCCGGCGGCGGGGCGGCCACTGCCTATCCAAAACGCCGACCAGCCCAAGGTTTCCGTTATTATTCCGGTTATGAACGAACGAGGGTCCATTCAGGCAGTGATACGGGCAGCCAGAAGCGTACATCCGGAAACGGAGGTCATTGTGGTTTCCAACGGCTCCACAGACGGCACCCGGCAATTGGCGGAGGCGGCAGGGGCGCGTGTTCTCTTTTTCCCGGAGCCGCTGGGTCATGACGTGGGGAGAAGCATTGGAGCCCTCCATGCTAAGGGCGAGATTCTTGTTTTTACAGATGGGGATATTGTCATACCAGGCAGCCAACTGCGTGGTTTCGTGACGGCGGTTGAGAATGGGGCGGATATTGCCCTGAATACCTATTCCGGGGCAGTAGACCGGATGCAGGTGCACAGTGTTGTCCTGGCCAAATATGCGCTGAACGCTGTGC
Organism: Paenibacillaceae bacterium; assembly: GCA_029256065.1. Taxonomy (GTDB): domain Bacteria; phylum Bacillota; class Bacilli; order Paenibacillales; family NBRC-103111; genus Paenibacillus_AR. The sequence goes on along the minus strand of JAQSYT010000375.1, from coordinate 3,618 downwards.
TGGGCAAACCGGAGCTGAAAGGAATGTCTCTGACAGCGATTCCCCATGCCATGAGCCGGGGCGCAGCCAAGTTGATCGGCCTTGAACACCTGGCAGTCCCTCCTCTGGCCCAGACCATCGGTGCAGTATCGGGCTTAAAGCTGGTGCCGGCCTGCTATGTAGAGGTGGGCAGCACCAATCCCAAGAGGCGGAGAAGACGGAAAAACGGTCAGGATCCGCTGGAGCATCTGATTCTGGGGGATCATCTGGAGGCCATCGGTTGGCTGCTCACGCAAAACGGCCCCCGTGGACAGTTTCCAGACCCGCCCAGACGAAGGGATGTGATCCGGTGAATCCTGCAACCACCGCTGCATTAATTACATTAAAGCAAGCGAAGGCAGCAGCTCCAGGCTCAGCTGCCGCAGACTCTGCCGCCGCAGGCAGCCTGCCGGTGCGAATATCCGCCAGGCGCCCAACCGCCGGCAAAGCCGGCGCTAAAGCGGGACGTGCCCGTGGGCGCCGGTCCCAACCTGTTGCCGGTGTCCGGGCCAAGGCTAAGGGCTCTCGGACGGCAAAGCCCCAGCGCCTGGGTGCACGGGCAGCCGGCTCTGCCGCCGGCCGTTCCGCCCCCGGGGGTGCCCTTGCTCCAGGCAAGCAGGCCGCGTCGGCAAGCCGGGCCTGGTTCCGCTGGTGGAGAGGCCGGTCCCGCACCGGCTTGGGCAAATCATATATGCAATTTGCCCGCAGCTTCATGCTGGGTTATGCCAAGGCCTCCGGCCTGAACCTCAGCCGGATGCTTCCCCTGCCGACGGAGAGGAGCGTATCCGCCGTTATTCATGCCGCCACCGGCCATCCGTCCATAAGTGCAGTGCTGGAGCAGCTGGGCAGGCTTGCTCTGGACGAAATCATCGTAGTGGCAGGGGGGCTCCCTGATGATAGGCGGCGGCTGATCCGGGAGCATCCCTCCGGGCCGGTGCTGGTCCACTATCCGGAGCCCTTGGGTTACGGGGCAGGCCGGGCAGCGGGCGCCAGATTCGCCGCATCGGATATTGTGCTGTTTCTGGAGGAGCAGGAGCCGGTAAGGGCGGAGGAGCTTCTTCCGTACATTGCCTCTGTTGCCAAAGGCAATGATCTGGCGATTGGCATGATGCCCGGCCAACACGGGCCGTTCGGAAGCCGTGAGCCGGCTGCCATGCTGAAGGAGTTTATGAATTTGATCCAGGGCCGCAGGGACCTGGGGACCGCCTCGCTGGAGCACTGCCCCCATGCCCTCTCCCGGAGAGCCATTGACCGGCTGGGAGCGGCCAATCTGGCCGTGCCGCCGGTAGCGCAAGCAGCCGCTCTTCTCCAAGGGCTGCGTGCGGCTGCGCTGCCTGCTTCTTCCTCCCTGCCCGGAAGGGCAGTCAGGCGGCAGGAGGATTCTCCTGCCGGCTTGATGCCGGAGGTGCTGATGGGAGACCGGCTGGAGGCTTTCCACGAGCAGATACGCACCACCGGACCGCGCTCCCGGTTTCCGGACCACCTGCGCAAGCGGGAAGCGGCAAAGGAGGCGTCCACATGAGAATGACCAGCATCGTTATTCCCACCCGCAACGGGCTGGAGCTTCTGGTCCCTTGTGTGGAAGCCATCCGGGCGTACACGACAACACCGTATGAAATTATCGTCGTGGACAACGGCTCCACAGACGGGACGCTGGACTATTGTGTGCGGGAAAGACTGGCCTTTGTTTCCTATCCGGACAATGCCGGGTTTCCCGCCGCCTGTAATGCCGGCTTGAAAATAGCGGTGGGGGATGCGCTCCTGCTGCTGAATAATGATGTGGTGGTGACCCACCGCTGGCTGGATAATATGCTGGACTGCCTGGATGCAAGCCCCGATATCGGCGCCGCCGGCCCCTGCTCCAATTACGTCAGCGGCCGCCAGCAGGATGCTGCGCCGTACAGCACCATGGAGGAATTTCATGCCTGGTCCCCCCTGCGCAACACAGCGGATCCTTCCCGGCACATTCCACTGGAACGGCTGGTGGGATTCTGCCTCTTGTTCAAGCGGGAGGTGATGGAGCGGATCGGTCTCCTGGATGAACGGTTTTCGCCGGGACATTACGAGGATGACGATTACTGCTACCGGATCAGGCTGGCCGGGTTCCGGCTGATGATGGCAGGGGATGCCTTCGTGCACCACCACGGAAGCGCCAGCTTCCGGAAGCAGGACAGCGCTGCGCTTGTATCACTGATTGAAACCAATCACCGGAAATTTATGGATAAATGGGGTACTGATCCCCGCCAGTATATATGAGCAACTGAAGGAGGAGAAGGCTGGTGAAGGGAGTTATTCTTGCGGGCGGCAAGGGCACGCGCCTTTATCCGCTGACGCGGGTCATCAACAAGCACCTGCTTCCCGTCGGGCAGCTGCCCATGATTATGCACGGGATCAACAAGCTGAAGGAAGCTGGCATCACAAGCATATGCATCGTTACGGGAAAAGGGAGCGCCGGGCAGTTTGCGGAGCTTCTGGGGAGCGGGTCCGAATGGGGGGTTGCCCTCCATTATTGCATCCAGGATGACGCGGGGGGGATTGCCCAGGCATTGGGGCTGGTAGAGTCCTTCGTCCGCCCTGGGGAGTCCTTCGTGGTGATTCTGGGAGATAACCTGTTTGAAGCCTCCTTGACGCCCTTTATGCGGGCATTCGAGGGCAAGACCGGCCAGGCGGCAGTACTGCTGAAGGAGGTGGAGGACCCCAGACGCTATGGTGTACCCTGCTTGGTGAACGGCCGGATCAGCCGGATTGATGAAAAGCCGGAGAATCCAACCTCCAATTTCAGCGTGACCGGTATTTACTTTTATGATGATGCTGTTTTTGAAATCATCCGGTCGATCCACCCCTCCAAACGGGGGGAGCTGGAAATCACCGATGTCAATAATGTGTATGCAGGGCAAGGAAGGCTCTCCCACCACATTCTGGAGGGCTGGTGGATGGATGCGGGAACATTCGAATCGCTGGCTGCGGTTAACCGTCTGGCGGGCAGTGCCGGCGGAGCAGAGAACAATAAGGGGTAACGCCGATTCATGAGAAGAAACGGAGGGATATTGCCATGAAACGGTCATTGAAGCGGCAGGTCCGGCGGAGGCTTCCAGTCCGGAACACCCCCCGGAGCCCTGCAGTCCCGGGAACGGCGGTAATGACATCAGCCGCAGTGGAGGAGAAAAGAGCGGCCGGCTTCCGCCTGGGCTTCGACTACGGCTACAGCTGGGGTAGAAGCAATGCGGTTCTGGTTCAGGCTCCTCCCCAGGTGACGAATATTTGGGATATCCGGGTATTATTCGTCATGTCCGGCAAAGGCGTCCCTTATTCCCCCATTGACCAGGCCATATATGAAGCTCTGCAAGCCAATGCCAGAGAGTGCATTGCCATTTCGCCCTTCGGACCCATTCTGGAGCTGGTGGATCAGATGAGGCCGGATCTGGTGCTTGTCCTGGAGGGAATGGAGCTGCCTGTGCAGGTGGTGGAGGCTCTGCGGATGCGTGGGGTCCGGACGGCTGTCTGGTTCACAGACGATCCCTATTATGTGGATGTCACAGAGAAAATTGCGGTTCATTACGATGATGTGTTTACGCTGGAGCTGAATTGTGTCCCCTTTTA